>CAJWHT010000046.1 GCA_913041495.1 uncultured Desulfobacteraceae bacterium
CGCCTGGATGGATTCGGCCGAGGCGGCATATCCGTCCACGATCAAAAGGTGGGTATTCCCCTGATCGTCGATCCAGGGTTTCACGGCAAAGGTAGGGGCATAGGTGCCCGAATCGGTGAACGGCGCTATGCCTGTGGGCAGGGTCCAGTTGCCGTCAATGAGGTGGGCGCCTGCTGCCGCCCACTGGTCCCAGATCTTTCCGATCCTGGTCCTGCGTTTCTCGCCGGTAAGGGTCCAGACGTGGACGTTGCCGGGGTCGATTTCCGGATAGGCGTCCCGGATGGCGGCCATCACCATGTCCCTGGGGGTGAAGTAATTGACCAGGACGGATTTAAAGGCGGCGGTTTCCACGACCTTTCTGGGCAACACCAGGCAGCCAACGTACCCTTCGTACTGGTCTGAGATGATCAGGGGCTGGTCAAACAGGTGGAGGACGCTCATGGGGCCTGTGGGCTCGCCTTTGGCAAACCTGGAGGTGTTCTCCAGGGTGTCGATGGCCGCCCCCCACACGGTAATATCGCGCTTCACAATGGCCCGCCGGAATTCGTCCCAGGTGTATTCCGGGTCATTGATCAGCTTGACGACGCAGGCCTCAAGATATTTGGCCACCTGGGGCCGGGCATACACCCTGCCGAAGCCCAGCAGGGGGTTGGCCCCCATCTCCGAGGTTTCTCCGGCCTTGGGCATAAGACCTTCCCCCAGACAGACCATGATGGCATGATTCTCAGGCAGGGTCCGGGACAGGTACCAGAGGCTTTCGCTCATGGCATAGGCAGAGATGGCGTCGGCATCTTTTTTCACCAGGTTCAGCGCCTTTTTATCCAGGCCCCGGCCTTCCCCGTACCTGCCGAACAGCCTGGTGCCAAGTGCCGTTACCGCTGAGGTCATGGCCAGCATTTTTTCCGTTCTGCCGTCGGTAAAAGAGACGGTGTCCATCATGTCGCTGGCGTTTGGACCCTTGCCGTTCCGGGCAGGTGCCGAACCGTGAATCCATTCCTCTTTGACATCTTCCAGCCAGAGGTGAAAGCGTCCCAATATGGGCCGGGTATCAAATGCCCATTGGGCGATCAGATTCTTTTTTTGCATATCCCCATTGGTATCCTGATTCGTGCCCCGATTCATCTCCGGGGCGGCGGATTGCTGGTGTTTCATGAAGGCTCTCTTTGTTGACTAATCTGCGATTGATTTTGATTTGACTTACCATCCCTGGGGAAAGCCTGTCAAGACAGCTTTGGGTGTTAATCTCCCTGTTGACTTCCCTTCCTGGCCGTGGTGAAACTGACAAGCTTTAGGAAGCTAACGGATTTTAAGAGTAAAGATGCGGTGGTGACATAGTCGGGGGTGGCTCCCTTGCATCGACTGCGAATGACGTTGCCTGATAGTGGGAAAAATTGATATGTAAGTGGTCACCATATCAATGAAAGGATATAGAATGCCCGATCCCCAGAAACCGCCGGCCGGCCAGATGAATACCCTGGTGAAAGTTTTCCGGTCCGGAGAGATGGCCCGGGCCATACACATCTGTGAAAAGATGCTGGCAGCATATCCCCGGGCCGTGGTGGTGATGAATATTCTGGGAGCGGCCTATCAGGCGATGGGTGAATCAGAGGCAGCCGCAAAAGCCTTTGGAAGGGCTGTTTCCCTGAAACCGGATTACACGGAAGCCCTTGTTAACCGGGCCATTTCCCTCACCTCTCTTGGCAGAAAAGACGAGGCCATGAGGTGCTATGATCAGGCCATTGCCCTGCAGCCGCAGTTTGCAAAAGCCCATCATAATAAGGGGCTTCTTCTGTTTGAACGCAATGATTTACCGGGGGCGGTGGCAAGTTTTCAAAAGGCTGTGGCCGCCAAGCCGGATTACCTGGACTCCTGGAACAATATGGCCATTGCCCAGATTATGCTGGGGCGTTTTGAGGCGGCGGGGCAAAGCTGCGACCGCGCCATATCGCTGGCACCTGGCCGGGCGGAACTCTACAACATCAGGGGGATGGCCCTGAATAAACTGGGACGGATACAAGAGGCGCTGGGGGATTATCAACGGGCGGTGCAGCTCAAACCGGATTTTGCGGCGGCCTATACCAATATGGGGTCTGCCTATAACGATGCAAAATCCCATAGGACGGCCGTGGATGCCTTGGAGCGAGCGCTGTCTCTGAATCCCAAAACAGCTGAACCCTGGTATAACCTCGGCATCGCCCGCCAGGGGCTGGAGGAACTCAAACCGGCCCTGGAAAGTTATAACAGGGCGTTGCAACTCAAGCCGGACTATGCCAGTGCGCTGAGCAATCGGGGTACGGTGTTGTATGAACTGGGCCTTGTGGAAGAGGCCATGGACAGTTATGACAAGGCCATCGCCCTGGATTCGTCCCTTGCGCCGGCCTATAATAACCGGGGCAATACCCGCAGTAACCTCGGCGACCGTGAAGGGGCCATCAGGGATTTTCAGGCTGCCATTCGTCTTGACCCGGGACTTGCCGCGGCTCACAGGGGGCTGAGCCATATAAAAACGTATGCATCGGGTGACGAACATATTCGACAAATGGAAAGATTGTACGAAAGCTTTTCACCTGACGGAAGGGATCGAGCCCACCTCTGCTTTGGCCTGGCCAAGGCCTACGATGATACAGGTAATCATGATCTGTGCTTTAAGCGTCTTGCCGAGGGTAACCGGCTGAGAAAAAAACATTTGGATTACAGGGTAGAATCGGATCTTAGGCGGTTTGAAATGATCCGTCAGATGGCCAATGATCCCATTGTGACAAATCCGGCGGCAGAAAACAGGGCTGATCATCGCTACATTTTTATCGTTGGTATGCCCCGGTCCGGTACCTCCCTTGTAGAGCAGATTCTGGCAAGCCATTCCCAGGTTTACGGGGCCGGGGAACTGGATACGGCATCTGACCTGTTGACGCCGGTCGTATCAAAAGAGAGCAAAGTGAGCGGCGACGGCACCCAGCGCTTCGCACAGGCCGTGGCACTGCTTCGCAAAGGATACGAAGAAGGACTTTCCCACAGGCAGTTTACCGAAACGGTGGTCGCGGACAAGATGCCCCTGAATTTCAGATGGACCGGATTTCTTCTTGCCGCCTTTCCTGAGGCGGTGATCGTTCACCTGGAACGGGACCCCGTGGCGGTCTGTTGGTCAAACTACAGACATTATTTTTCGGGCACGGGAAACGGATTTGCCTATGACCTGACGGATTTGGCCCGGTATTATAAGGCCTACACCGATCTTATGGCATTCTGGCGGAAGCGGTTTCCGGAGAGGATCTACGATTTGAATTACGAGCGCCTCACGGAAGACCAGGAACAGGAAACCCGGAAGCTTTTGGCATTCTGCGGCCTGGACTGGGAGGCGGGATGCCTTGAATTTCACAGGGCGCAGCGTGCGGTAAGGACTGCCAGTGCCGCCCAGGTCCGCCGGAAAATGTACCAGGGCAGTTCACAGGCCTGGAAGACGTATGAAAAAGCGATAACCCCGTTGATCTTGGCCCTGGGTGGTTGTGCAGCGTCCCAAGATCCGGTATGATCGCAGGACTATGATCAATCCCCCCAACAACCCGGGTGATGCCGGTTATATTCCTGAAACCCTGAAGGGGGTGGTGGACCGCATCACCTTTCACAATCCTGACAACGGGTGGTCCATCCTCAAGGTACTTCCCTTTGATACGCCGAATAAACGGGAGACCGTGGTGGTTCACCAGACACGGGTGTTTGCCGGTGCCACCATGGAGTTCACCGGGGCCTGGACCGTCCACCCCAAATTCGGCCGGCAGTTCAAAGCGGTGCAGGCCAAAGAGAACAAGCCTGCCACGGCTGCCGCCCTTGAAAAGTATATCGGTTCCGGCCTGATCAAGGGGGTGGGGCCTAAAACCGCAAAAAAAATTGTCCGCCATTTCAAAGACCGCACCCTGGATGTGTTTGAGCATGACATGGGCCGGCTCACCGAAGTGCCGGGTATTGCAAAGAAGAAACTGGCCGTTATCTCGGAGGCCTGGCAGGAACACCGGGCCGTCCGGGATGTGATGATGTTTCTCCAGTCCCACGGGATCTCCACCCTGTTCGCGGTCCGGATTTACAAGGAGTACGGTGACAACGCCATTGCCTGGACCACCCAGGACCCTTACCGCCTGGCAAGGGATTTCTACGGCATCGGTTTTTTCTCCGCTGATAAGGTGGCCCTGAGCATCGGCCTTGCCCAGGACAGCCCCCAGCGGATTGAGGCCGGTATCCGCCATGTCCTTTCCGCAGCCCGGGAGTTCGGGCACTGCTACCTGACCGCCCCCCAGATCCGGGACCAGGTCCGGGATCTGCTCTCTTTGGATCTGACCTATCAGCTGGATGAGATTCTCGGGAACATGGAAGAGAACCGGCAGCTCATGCGGCGGCATCTGCCCGGGGACGACGGGGAGCCTGTGGACTGCTATTATGCCCGCTCCCTCTACTTCGACGAAGCCTATGTGGCCAAACGGGTCCGGGAACCGGGACCTGCGCGGGAAATCGACAAGGCACGGGTGGACCGCTGGATCTCCCTGTACTGCAAGTCCCGGCAGATGCAGCTCAGCCTGGAGCAGGCCGCTGCCGTGGGGGGCATTGCCTGCGAGCATTTTTCCGTGCTCACCGGCGGACCCGGCTGCGGCAAAACCACGGCCACCCGGGTCATGGTGAAGCTGTTGAATGCCATGGGCCGCAACGTTGTGCTGGCCGCCCCTACAGGCCGGGCCGCCCAGCGGATGACCGAGGTGATCGGCCAGGAGGCCAAGACCATCCACAGGCTGTTGGGTTGGAAGGGGGGACAGTTTCAAAAGAATGAAAAAACCCCGCTGAAAACCGATTTTCTGGTGGTGGACGAATGCTCCATGCTGGATATCAGCCTCACCGCCTCCCTGCTGCGGGCCGTGCCGCCGGACGCCCAGGTGGTCTTTATAGGGGACTACGATCAATTGCCCTCCGTTGGCGCCGGCAATGTGCTCAAAGATATCATCGCATCCGAAACGGTGCCCTGCTTCCGGCTGACCCAGGTCTTCCGCCAGGCCAGGGAATCCATGATCATCAAATATGCCCACCAGATCAACGCAGGAGAGATGCCCTGGATTCCTTCCCCTTTTAAACGACCGGACTTATGGCAGGGCAAGACCGACTGTCTTTTCATTGACTCGGACGAGGCCACCCAGGAGCAACTGACCTTTGTCAGCCGGGTGAAACGGCTTTACGAAGCGCAGGAGGGGGGGGCGGACAGTACCGGGCAGGGGATTTATCCTGAGGCGCAACCATCAGGAAATGAAGGCTCGGACGGTATTGTATCTGAACCCGGGTTCTTCTACGAGTTCGGTGTTGAAGAAACCACCTCCCCCTATGACTCCGAGATTTCCATCCCGAAAAAATTCGCCCATGTGGATCTCGACCGGGTGGCGGCGGCCGACGGCCGCATCGAAGAGCTCATGGCCGTGGTCCGTAAGGTTCACCCCTGGTCTTCGCTGCATTACGGGCTTACCGCACTGGACACGGTGAAAAAATTGTATATGGAATGGATCCCTAAGTATGCGGGCCGGGATGCGGAGATCCAGATCCTTTCCCCCATGACCCGGGGAAGTCTGGGCACCCAGACCCTCAACCGGGAAATCCAGGAGGCGGCCAATCCCTTTGCCCAGGGCAAGCAGCAGCTTACAGTGGGGCAGCGGGTGTTTAGAACCGGTGACAGGGTCATTCACCGCAAGAACAATTATGAGCTGGGGGTGTTCAACGGGGATATCGGCACGATCACGGAAATCAACACCATGGAGATGACCTGTGCCGTAGCGTTTTTCCCGGACAACCGGGTGGTACAGTACCGGCAGGCCGATATTGCCGAACTGGATCTGGCCTATGCCATCACCATCCATAAATCACAAGGGTCGGAGTTCGAGGTGGTGATTATCCCCGTGCTCACCCAGCACTTTAAAATGCTTTTCAGGAATCTTATTTATACCGGTATTACCCGGGCAAAACGGCTGGTGGTCTTTGTGGGCACCCGTCGGGCCCTTGGCATGGCCGTGAGAAACCAGGACATCAGCCGGCGGCAGACCGCCTTAAAACCGTTGTTGATCGGGGACGGGGAATAGGGTATAGATGGAGGGTCCAAAGGTCCCCAGGGGCCGCCAAACCGAACAAAGTAAAGGATACAACCCAATGAAAATGGTGAAAAAACTGATGCTGGTACTGGTATGTGTGGTGTGGCTTTCCGGTTGCTCAAAGGTGACCCGGGATAATTATGAGAAGATTGAAATGGGCATGGAATACACCCAGGTGGTCGCCCTGATCGGAGAACCGGACAGCTGTGATGCCGCCCTGGGCGCTAAAAGCTGTGTCTGGGGAAACGAGACAAAAAATATCAAGGTGAAATTCATCGCCGACAAGGTGGCCATGCCCAGTATGACCGGGTTGTAAAAGGAACTTTAAAGGAGACGCAAGATGCAGTTTATCGTAATCGGACGCGACGGCACTGACGAAAAAGCCCTGGACCGCCGGATGGCCGCCAGGGAAGCACACCTTGCCACCGCAAAACAAATGCACGACACCGGCCGCTGGCTCTACGCCGCCGCCATCCTCAATGAAGACGGAAAGATGGCAGGTTCAGTGATCGTCTGTGATTTTGAATCCGAAGCGGCCCTGCGCAGCCAGTGGCTGGACAACGAGGCCTATGTGAAGGGCAATGTCTGGGAGACCGTAGAAGTTACCCGGGCCGCCGTGGCACCGTTCTGGGCACCTAAACAATAAGAACGCCGCCAAAGCTTTAAATCTCGTAGATGGCGTTTACCGGTTCTGCTTCAGGCAGAACCGGATAAATTCCGGGATGTCGCTGGCCCGGTCAAACCGAAGATGGGTCATGGCCCGGGTCATGGCCACGTAGATCAGGTTGAACTCGTCCGGGTCCGCATCCTCCGGCGCGATGGGGACACCCTCCTTTATCAGGGGAAGAAAGTCGTCCATGAGCAGCACCTGCCGCCACTCCAGGCCCTTGGCCTTATGGGCGGTGGTAAGAAGGATGCGCCCGGTGTCCCGGTTTTCCTCCTCTGCTTTTTCAAGTACCCGGTCCACAAGGCCCGGCAGCCTGGACCTGTATTTTTCCACAAGCCGGCACTGGCTTAAAATCTCAAAATCCTCCACCGTCCTGGCATAGGATTTCAGGGCGTCAAATTGCCTAAATCCCCTGATGTACGGATCTTTAACCTTTTCCAAGGATCCTTGGTAAAGATAGTAGGCATCCTTTAGCTGCGGCAGGCGGTACCCGGCCACCCCGCCGATAAAACCGACATTATGGCGGTTGATCAGGGACACCGCCTTGTCAAAGAGGCCTGCATTGGTGCGGGCGATGACGGTATAGGCGGTCTTGTCCCAGGCCGGTTTGTCAGGCACTTTCGTGCCTTTGAGCTGCCGGGGTTCCTTTTTAAAGGTGTTCAGCACCATGTTGGCCACCCGGGCCACGTTGTCGTCAAACCGGAAGCTTTGGGTCAGGTATTCGGTCCGGGAGGCGCTCAGGGTTTTCAAACTGTCCTTTGCCCCCCTGAAACTGTAGATCTGCTGGTGGTTGTCCCCCACCAGGATGAGGGCGGCGGGCTTGCGGCGGTTGGGCGACTCCTGATCAGGGGGAATCTGGGTTTGGGCAAAGACCAGGGCGGCGGTTACCGGGTTGATGTCCTGGGCCTCGTCCAGAAGGATGCAGTCATAGTCCAGCACCGGGTCGGACAGCTGATAGAGTTTGAGGTAACCGTCGTGCAGCATGCCGATATCCGGGTGGGAGCCGTCGCACATCAGTCGTCCCAGACGGTTGGCCAGAGCGACCAGGTCCGGCATGGGCGCCCTGTTTTTTTCGTAGAACGCCCGTGCGGTCCAGGGGATGTGGCGGCGGTCCACCTTAGGATCGGCGGAGACCAGGTACCGGTTCAAGGTATCCATGGCAAACCGGGCATCTTCGTAACGGTCTGTTTTCAGCGCCGCCATGACCAAGTTGGCCTTGAATCCCGGCACCAGCCGGTCCTTGTGCGGGAAACCTTTGACCCTGAAGGCCAGGGCATGGGTGGTTCTGGCCGTGACATTGGGGGGAAACCTGCGGGCGGCCTCGGTCTGGACGCTCTTGTTAAAGGCGATGTACAGGAAACGGGTGTGGGGCCGCTGCCGGGTATAGGCCTCAAGGGTGGTGGTTTTGCCGGTACCGGCAAAGGCCATGATCTTCAGGGTTTCCCCGGGCGCAAGATCACAGTCAACGATCCGCTGTTGTTCTTGGGTGAGCTGCATGGCAGGTTTATTTCAGGAAAAATCCCCTTTTCCGGAGAAAGGCTTTCATACCGGGACGGATGATCTGGCCGGTGAATTCCCCCAGGGATTTCGACCAGTCCCGGTCTTTGAGTTTTTCAGATCGCCTCCGGTAATAGGCGTTGAGCAGGCTGTCGAACTCCGCCATGTCTGACCGGTCTTCTTCCGGGTCCGGTTCTCCATTTGGGCCGAAAAATGTATCTTTTTTCAGCACCATATCTACGGGAAACCGGGGTTTTATTTCAGGGGTTTCATCCGGGTATCCCAGGCACATGCCGAACACCGGAAAAGCCTGGTCAGGGATGCAAAGAAGCTGTGCGACCGTTTCCGGATCATTCCGGATGCCGCCGATAAAAACACCCCCCAACCCCACGGACTCCGCTGCAATCATCAGGTTCTGGGCAAGAAGCGCCGTATCCACCGTTGCCACGATCAATTGTTCCGCCCATCCGGTTTCCGGTGGGATGCCGTGGGACTGGGCGGCCTTCACCAGGCGAGTGAGGTCCGCACAGAAGACCAGGAACACCGGGGCCCGGGCCACCCAGGGCTGGGGGCCTGCAAGGTTGGCAATGGTTTGGCGGTTTTCAGGATCTGTCACATGGATGATGGTGTAGGCCTGGACATGGTGGGAGGTGGCGGCGCATTGGGCTGCGGACACAAGCCCGGACAGGGTGTCGCTGTCCACGGGACGGTCTTTAAACCTGCGGATGGACCGGTGCCGCCTTATCTGGTCCAGTGTTTGATTGGTCATCGGATGGTCGTTCATGTCGCCTCATCCTCGTGCATGGCCTTTTCCGCAGCCATGATATGGGCCCCCAGCTTTTTGTCGTCCCCCATAATGTGGTTGAGAATCCAGGCCCTGATTTTGTCCATGAGCTGGTCCATGGCTGTTTCCGAATAGGTTTTATGATTTGTGCGAAATGCTTTAAGCTTCTTGATATAAGTCTGGTGCTCTTTCATATGCGCCTCCCGGTCGGGGTAGGCGTATATATCCATATACTCTTCCTCCAGTTTGAAATGGTGGTTCACGTACATGGAAAGAAAGGCCACCGTGTAGTTAAACTTCTCATTGTCCGTGTTACCCTCTCTGGCTGCCTTCATACGGATGAAAAGGTCCATCAGCTCCCCGTGCTGAAAATCCTGCCATACCACACCTGTTTTATACTTTTTGTCCAATCCCATCGGGGGGTGCCTCCTGTTAAACGATTCCCGGGTAAATTAACATGCCCGGCAGTCCGTGACAAGCGCTTCCAGGCGATTGCCGCCCGTGTTTACACGAAGGCCGGACAATGATAGTAAACGTCCTTGATCCATAAGACTCATACCAGGAGACATCAATGATAGGGGATGCAAAAGTAAGGGCGGCTGAAATAAGGGACTGTAACAGGCTGACCGCACTTTCACTTCAGGTCTGGCTGGACACCTATGCGATGGACGGTATTAATGATGAGATCGCCGCCTATGTGCTGTCCTTGTTCACACCCAAAAAGTTTGAAACCATCCTGACGGACGATACCTACAGGGCATTGGTATACACTGAAAACGGCTGTCTGCGCGGTTATGTCCTGATTAATCTGAACAGCCGGTTTAAAGGCGAGAAGAACGGGTTTGAAATTGACAAGCTCTACGTCCAGGAACCTTTTCAGGGCCGCGGGATCGGCCGGGCCCTGCTGGAAGCAGTGAAAAAAAGGTTCGGCAGCCCGTTCTGGCTTTACACCTGGGTTCGGAACCGCTCCATCGGATTTTACAAACACTACGGATTCAGGGATATCGGCCGGTACGATCTTCACTTTAAAAGCCGGACCGTGGAAAACAGGGTGTTGGTTTACGGACGCTCGGATTAAGGCCGGAATCCGGCTCCGGGAAACGGTTTTCCCCCGGTGGGGCGGTTCTAAAACCTGAGTGACAGGCAGCTCAGGCCCCCGTCCAGTTTTTTGAATTCAGAGGTGTCGCAGGTCAGCACATTCAGGCCTGCCGCCTCGATTTTTGCCCGGGTCTCAGGATAGCCTTCCGGCACAATCACGTGATCGTTCACCCGGATGCAGTTGGCAGCGTAGCCTTCTGCTTCAGGGATTTCAATCCGCCGGAAATCTTTAAACTCCGCCTTGTCCGTAAATTCTCCTGCCACCAGCAGGATGTTGTCTTCCAGGTAGGCCAGACCTGTTTTCAGGTGGAGCATCTCATTCATTTCCACCACAGACCCTGTCATCCCGTATTTTACCAGGGCCGCGATGAGCTGATCCGCCCCGGCCCGGTTGGTCCTTTCGGACAGACCGATGTAGTAATGGTGGCCCACCATCATCACGTCACCGCCTTCAAGGGTCCCGGGGGCCTGAATGTGTTCGATGGCGTTGTAGTATTTTTTCAGCACCCCGGTGATAACTTCTTCCTCTCCCATCCGCGTCGGGGCGCCAGGGCTTGTGACCATGGCAAAGGCCGGGGTACATACGGCCACATCCTCCACAAAGCAGGCGTCCGGATATCGTTCATCGGCCGCCAATACCTCCACGGCCACGCCACAGGCTTTCAGGGTGTCGATATACGCGTTGTGCTGTACCAGGGCTTTTTCATAGTCCGGCTTTCCTAAGTCCGGGGCCGAGGTGATGCCCTCTGCGAGTGTCCGGGAGGGTGTTCTCACAATGGTCTGGGTAAACATTGGGACTCCTTTATGTTGGCTCTTTTGGTTTCATTCTCAGTTCTGGGTCAACAAGGGCGGAATTTACAACCATTTCAGCCCACAGGCAAGTTTTTATTTAAGGGCCTTTGCGGGGGGCATGGCAGGCCTGTTTAAATCCTAATCGGGTCTAAAGTTTAGTGCTGGATCAGGGCAATATCACGTTTACATCGTCCTTTGCATGGCCATGCCGCAATGCTCGGCAATTGCCATGGCAAAGCTGATATCGGCATCGGTAAAGTACCGGACCTCAGAGGTCAGCAAACGGAGAATCCCCATTACTTCGTCACCGGAATAGATGGGGACGGCAAGTACGCTGGCAATACCCTCTGCTTTGGCCTGTTCGTGGTAAATAGTGTGAACATCGGTTTGTGCATCTAAAATGATGAGCGGCTCACCTTCCCTCAGGTAATAGGTCGAAGCTTCTCTGTCCAGAGGGCCCCTGGCCAGATAGGCTTCACTCAGGCCGTATGCCGCCTTCAATGTGAGCCGTCCCTTTTGCTCGAAAAACCTGATGGTGGCTGCCTTTAATTTCATGATTTCCGGCAGCCGCTTCACGATCAAATTTAATATGTCGCTTAGATCACGGGTGGCATTGATCTGTTTTGCGAGATCATGGATCATGGAAAAATAAGCGAGTTGAATCTCCTGCTGTTTCACAAAACGGGCGTTTTCTATTACAATGCCGCATTGTTCGGCAATTGCCGAAACAAAGTCGATTTCATGGGATTCAAATGTCCGGGGACGTTTTGTCAGGAGCCGGAGCACCCCTTCCACTTCTCCGCGGATTTTTATGGGGATCACCAGTATGGTCTGGATGCCTTCCTTTAGAGTCGCTTCTTTATGGACAATCCGGTCATCCTCTGCTGGCCGGTCAATTCGGATGGGAAGGCCTTCAAGCGCTTTGAAAACGGGTTCTTCCGTGTCAATAGCGCCCCGGCTTAAATACCTTTTGCTCAGGCCAAAGGCAGCCTTTAACTCCAATTTCTTTTTGGATGAATCCCTCAACCGTATGGTCACCCCATCCACCCCAACGGTTTGCGCAAGCTTAACAGCGATCAGGTTGAAGACCGCATTGAGGTCCAGACATGAGGTAATGGTTCGGGTTACTTCTATAAATAGATCAAGGTATTGTGAATTTTTGTTTTCGCCGCCCATAATGATCTCCTTTTGTTTTTGATTTTTGGATGAAATGATGGTTCCGTATTTCAAGTTAAATTATTGAATGATTATCGTTAAGTCAAATTCATTATTTTATAAAAGTTGATCAACAAAACTTAACAATCTATCCGCTTTTCAATAAACGGAGTCCGGAAACGCCACATTTAGCGGCTCAACGTGGCCGTGGCTGAATGAAATTAGTCTTTTTCTGCATGGTATTTGTCATTTCTGACACTTTCTTTTTTTCCCGGCAATTCGTATGGTCAGATTACAATCGATAATTGCCGGTTCAAAGGAGGAGGATATGGGAGAGTGGCTAACGACGGGATGTGTGCTGTGTGCCCAGAACTGCGGGCTTAAGGTGTGCGTGGAAGACGGGCGGATGACCCGGGTGAAGCCGGATAAGGCAAATCCCAGGTCCAGGGGGTATGCCTGTCGCAAGGGGCTCAAGCTGCCGTTCCATCAGTATCCCGCCGACCGGGTGACCCGGCCGCTAAAGCGGGTAGGGGATGCCTTTGAAAAGATTTCCTGGGATCAGGCCCTGGATGAAATCGCCGCAAAGATGACGGATATCGTGGCAGATTACGGCCCCAGGTCCCTGGCCTATATGGGGGGCAGCTCACAGGGCGGGCATATGGAAACGGCCTTCGGCCTCAGCCTGTTGCGGGGCATGGGCTCCCAATACTATTACTCTTCTGCCGGCCAGGAGTTTTCCGGCCACTGGTGGGTGACAGGCCGGGTCATGGGCAAGCAGTACAACATCAGCGGGCCGGACGAGCACAACACCGAGATGCTGGTGGCCTGGGGGTGGAACGGGATGGAAAGCCACCAGACGCCCCGGGCGCCCCTTGTTTTGAAGGGATTGGCAAAGGACCCGGACCGGATCCTGGTTTCCATAGACCCCCGGCGCAGTGAAACCGCAGCCATCGCCGACATCCACCTGGCCCTGCGGCCCGGTACGGATGCCCTGCTGATCAAGGCGATGATCGCCATCATTCTGGAAAAGGGATGTGAAAAAGAGGGGTACCTGGAGGACATGGTGGCGGGATGGGAGCGTGTGCGGCCCTGGTTTGAGCATTTCGATACCCGGCGGGCCGTTGAGGTCTGCGGCCTGGCATACGACGACGTTGCCGAACTCTGCCGTCTCATGGCCACCAGACGCTGGAGCTTTCACCAGGATCTGGGGGTGTACATGGGGCGGCACTCCACGCTGACCTCCTATTTTCTTTATATCCTCGGCGCGGTGTGCGGGGTGTTTCAGACCCCGGGCGGCAATTTCATCCCGGGCATGCTCATGCCCCTGGGCTTCCATGCGGATGAACGGAATCCAAAGGTCTGGCGAACCCTGAAAACGAATATGCCGCCGGCGGCAGCCGGGGCATTCCCCCCGGCCGTGATGCCCGAGGAAATCATGTCTGATCATCCCGAGCGGGTCAGGGCGGTTTATGTCTCGGCCTGCAACCCCCTGCGCTCTTATCCGGACACCACGGCTTATGAAAAAGCCTTCTCCAGCCTGGATCTTTTGGTGGTCAACGATATGGTCGTCAGTGAAACCGCCCGTCTAGCCCACTATGTACTGCCCTGCAGGTCCTACTACGAGGCCTGGGACACCACTTTTTTCCCCTGGACCTATCCGGAAATTTTCGGGCAGCTCCGCCGTCCGGTGGTTGATCCCCCCGGCGAATGCCTGGAGGCCGCCCAGATCCACACCCGCCTTGCGGACCGCCTGGGCCTGATTCCGGATATCCCCGAATCCCTGGTGACCGCGGCAGCAGGTGACCGTCTGGCCTTTGGCGGCGAACTGATGAACTGGGCTTCAAAAGAGCCCGGGGCCTTCAAGGCCATGCCCTTTGTCCTGGCTAAGACCCTTGGCAAGGTCTGGGACAGTGCGGCCAAGGCCGCGCTCTGGGGCATGCTCATGACCGCCCCTGAAACCTTCCGGCAGCATGCTGCCAGAGCCGGCTTTAAAGCTGATATCTTCCAGGGGGATAAGATTTTCCAGTCCCTGCTGGATACCCCCCAGGGGTTGTGGGTGGGCAAGGCCGATACTGAAAACCCCATGGCGGCCGTCAAAACCGAATCCGGGAAAATAGAGATTTTCATCCCGGAGCTTGCACAACAGGCCCAAAAACTTTCACCGGAAGATGAGGCGCGTGACTTGGAAATGCCGGCAGAATTTCCGCTTATACTCAACGCCGGCCGCCATTCCAGGTTTGCCATGAACACTTTGATGCGGAACCCCGAGTGGAACCAGGGGAAAAGAGATTGCTGCATTGCCCTCAGCCCCGCAGATGCAAACGCTTTAGGACTTGCCGACGGGCAGCAGGCAAGGGTAACCACGGTTGCGGGCAGCGAAACAGGAGAAATCCAGGTCAGTGATGCCGTACGCCCGGGCATGGTATTGATCCCCCATGGCTTCGGCCTTAACTACGACGGGAAGGTTCACGGCATAAATGTGAACCGGCTGACCCTCTCCATCCACCGGGACCCTATCGGCACGCCCTTGCACAGGTTCGTCCCCTGCCGGGTGGAAGCCGTTTAACGCGGCGGCGGGCATGTAGCCGTCGTCGCTCCAATATTTAATTACAGAGGAGATACCGTGAATACACCCAATCCAGAATTTATCCAGGCCCTGAAAAAGACCGTGAACACAAGTCCCTATCCCCATCATATGAATATGTCCCTGGCCGATATCAATCATGATACCGCCGTCATCGCCATGACCCTGGACCGCTGCCACCTCCAGCCCTTCGGCATCGTCCACGGCGGGGTTATCGCCACCCTCATCGATACGGCCACCTTCTGGGCCGGTTTCCTGCGGCTGCCGGAGGATACAGGCCTTGTGAACATTGATCTCAAACTCAACTACCTCAACTCCGTGGCTGAAGGGCGGCTGACGGCCGAAGGCCGCTGCCTGCGGCCCGGGAAAACCATCTCCTATGCCGAAGCAACGGTATTGGACGAATCCGGTAAGCTCATTGCCCACGGTACTTCGTCCCTGATGGCTCTGCCGGGAAAAGGCCTGGATTTGGGTGTGCCTAAATTCCTGTAAGCTGAACTAAAAACCCCTTACAGGTTAAATTGCTTTTTTGCGAGCACGGGACCGCTTAAAACGTCCACAGCCTTGATTTAAAAGATAATATGGCATATAGAGAAAACGATCTGCTTCATCTGCTTTCGTAACATTTTCTAAACATAAAGGATGTGTGACATGAATGTTTATCGCTCTTTTCGTATGGTCAGTCTGGTGCTTTTTCTTTTAACCGGATTCGTAGTCACGGGCGTAGGGGCTGCCTCCGACACGCCCTGGGATGTGCCGCTGCCCTTTGCCGCAGGTGAGGTGTCCTACAAGATCAGCGGCACGCTGAAGGGGGAGAAAACCATCTATGTAAAGGATTACGGTAGGTCAACCGCTGAATATTCACAGACAGCCATGACCATGTACGGCATGAAACAGGAGCAAAAAGAGGTGGTTCTCACCACACCGGAGTGGGTGTATACCGCCGATCTGGTGGAAAAGACCGGTACCCGGCAGGCCAATATGAAAAAGTTCCTGCGGCAGGAGTATCAGGCCCTGTCCCCGGGCGATAAGAAAAAAATGACGACCAACGCTGAAAAGATGGGGATATCTACACTTGAGGGCGCCGGCGGCAGGGTGGATAAAAAGGCAGCCACCATTTTGGGCTACCCTTGTGACAAAGTGACGCTCATGGGAACGGAGTCCTATACGATTACCGGAACGGACCTGCCTTTAAAGATCCAGGGGGATACCATGGGGATGAAAATGATGCAGGAGGCTGTGGCCGTCACCGTTAAAAAGGTGGACGGCGACCGGTTTGAACTTCCGGCGGGCATCCGGTTTGACCATAATCCGGCAGTGGACGACATCATGAAGCATCAGGCCAGAAACATCGTGCAACGTCTTGTGGAAGGCAAACAGCCTGATATGGCCTCAGGATACCAGATGTCCCAGGGTTCTGGCGCTGGTATGCAGGGCACGGGTCAGATGCCCCAAAGCACAGGACAGGGATCGGAAGACACAAGCCTTGGAGATATGCAAGAGAAGGTGAACAGTCTTTTAAAAGGGATGTTCGATTAATCCTTGGCCGATTATTCCTTGGCTGGCGGCGGCTGCCCCGGGGTGAAAAGATATTCCAGCCCGTTGCGTTTGATTTCGTATACGGCCTTTAAATCTTCCCCCAGCCGCCCCTGTGGAAATCCTTTTTGGGAGAACCACACCAGGTAGGGTTCGGGAAGGTCCACCAGGCGCAGGCCCTTGTACTTACCGTAGGGCATGCGAAGCATGCCGAGCCTCAAAAAGGCGTCAGGGTCCGGGAAAATTTTTGCGCACACGGTGTAAAGAGCCCGATTATAGTTACAAATTCCTGAGGGCCGGATCGGTGGACCTTAAAATCGTGGTGGTCCCGGATTCCGGATCAAAAACGATGACGGCCTTTCGGTCGGTGAGCTGGTTCAATACCTGTTGAATCTTCGTTTCCAGGGGCACTTCGGTTTCACCATAATCCGTGCCGTCCCGGGTGACGAATTCTTCAATGAGGCCTAAAAGTGCCTCACGGCTGAGCTGGTCGTGGGGGATTTTGACAGCTTTTGTGTTCAGGGTGGTTTCTGCCTTTATGCTAGACGTGCACTTTAGTTGGGGGTGCTGTTCATCCGGTCCTTGAGCTTTCCTGCGCATTTAAAGGTGACCACCCGTCTTTTATCCAGGATCATCGATTCTCCGGTGGCAGGATTCCTGCCTTTTCTGGGGGCCTTGTCAATCACCTGGAACTTTCCAAAACCCGATATCATGATGTCCTCCCCCGATGCCAGGGTGGATTTTACGATTTCGATGAGGGTTTCGATGGTGTCTTTGGCCTCTGCCGGTTTTTGATCTAACGCGTCTGAAATTTTATCGATGAGTGTGGTCTTGGTACAGGTCAAAACGTAAGCCTTTTTATGTTAAGGTTTTGTTGTGAATCGCTGGGGTTATGATAGAGAGTTTTTTCAAAGAGTCAAGATAAATAGATAAATACCTGATAATTATTTGATCTTCTACCCTATTGTATGCTACTGAACCCCAATAATACGGACAGATCCTGATGAAACTTGATGCGAATACACAGGACACCTCGGCCTCCGGTTTTTCACGTGACCATTTTAGCCGTGAGCATAGTGACCATGAACAATGGATCGCCTGCCACGAATGCGACCTTGTTCACACCCGGGTCCAGGTGCCTTCCGGACAAAAAGCGACGTGCCGCAGGTGCGGGGCAACCCTGTACCGGCGGCTTGCCAACAGCATGGACAGGGCCCTTGCCCTGAACCTGGCAGCCCTGGTGCTGCTGGTCCTGTCCAACTCCTTTCCCTTTCTTACCCTGAAGTTTCAGGGGGCTATGGTGGAAAATCTATTTATTTCCGGGGTGATCCGCCTGTACCAGATGGGAATGGGCGAGATCTCCCTACTGGTGCTGCTCACCAGCCTGGTCTTCCCCCTGGTCAATATTCTGGGGATGATCTACGTGCTTCTGCCTCTCAAGCTGGGCTTTCGGCCCTGGTTTCTGGCACACGTATTTGGCCTGGCGGATGCGCTGCGTTCCTGGAGCCTGATTTCGGTATTCATGCTGGGGGTGCTGGTATCCATGGTTAAATTGCTGGAACTTGCGGATATTATCCCCGGTGTCTCCCTGGCGGCCTTTGTGGCCCTGATGCTGGTGATGGCGGCTGCCCACGCCAGCCTGGACCCCGAGGCGGTATGGCAACGGATGGAAAAAAAGCATGAAAAATCAGGCCGGGAGGATGAACCGCGCCACCCAAAGGCCTTACCCGAAGATAGTGTAAATCCGGGGGCAGAATGGCCCACGGCGGCCCAGTTGGGTCTGGTCTCCTGCCATACCTGCGGAAAACTGCTTGAGGACTCAGGGCACCACGGGCAGCGCTGCACCCGGTGCGGCAGTGGCATGCACTCCCGGAAAAGGGCCAGTCTTCAACAGACCTGGGCACTGCTGGTCTCGGCGGTTGTCATGTTCATCCCGGCAAATCTTTATCCGGCCATGACCATGCATCAACTGGGGCAAAAAGGGGTGTCCTCCACCATTTTGGGCGGTGTGATTTACCTTATCGAACAGGGATCGTCAGGGCTTGCCCTCATCATTTTCTTTGCCAGCATCATGGTGCCGGCCTTAAAACTGATTATCCTGTCCGGCCTGCTGATCTCGGTGCAGCAGGGCTGGAAATGGCGCCCAAAAGACAGGACCTTCCTGTTCCGGGTGACAGAGGTTATCGGTGCCTGGTCCATGGTGGATGTCTACGTGGTGGCTGTCCTTGTGGGGCTTGTGAACCTTGGGCTTCTGGCAGACGTCCGGGCGGAAATCGGCATGAGTTTTTTCGGGGCCGTGGTGGTGATGACCATGCTGGCGGCCATGCGTTTTGACCCCAGGCTGATCTGGGACAATCTTGAAAGGCAGACATGACAACGGATAACAGCGGCACGCTTCCTCCTGAACCGGAAGTGACTTCCAGATCCGGTATCTCCATGGTATGGGTGATTCCCATCCTTACCTTGATCATCGGCGGCTGGCTCATCTATAAAACCGTGTCCGAACAGGGCCCCCGCATTGAAATTACCTTTAAGGCCGCAACAGGCATTGAAGCGGGTAAAACCAAAGTCAAGTATAAGGATATCGACATCGGCAAGGTGGATGATGTCCGGTTTTCCAGTGATTTTTCCAAGGTGGTGCTGGAGGTCTCCATGAATAGCGGCACTGAGCATTTCCTGGGCAGGGGGGCCAAGTTCTGGGTGGTGAAACCGCGGTTGAGCCTGCGGGGGGCCAGCGGTCTTGAAACCCTGGTGTCAGGGGCCTATATCGAAGTGGAACCGGGCAGGGGAGAGGTGCAGGACCGGTTTGAAGGCCTGGAAGTCCCTCCGGTGGTCAAGGCGGATGTCCCCGGTACCAAATTCATGCTGGTCACCCAGACACTGAACTCCATTGATACGGGGTCACCGGTTTACTTCCAGGGAATCCTGGCCGGGGAAGTCCAGGGCTGGGAGCTTGGCAACGACCGGAAAAGCATCTTTGTCCATACCTTTATCAAGTCCCCCTACGATAGGCTGGTAAAGGGGAACACAAGGTTCTGGAACATCAGCGGGGTGGACCTGACCATGGATGCCTCGGGCATTCAGTTGCGCACCCGGTCCCTGACTTCCCTCATTTACGGGGGGATCGCATTTGAAACCCCGGAAACGTCAAAAACGGTGAAGGAAGAAACCTTATCCGACCTGAGCGGCCTGGTGTTTACCCTGTACGACGATTACAGGGCCATAGAGGCCGCTTCCTACGTCCGGAAGGTGACCTGTGTGTTGTTTTTCGATTCTTCGGTGCGCGGCCTGGTCCAGGGCGCACCTGTGGAATTCAAGGGTATCCGGGTGGGACAGGTAAAGGAACTGCGCCTGGCCTACGACCGCAAAAGCCGGACGTTTAAGATACCCGTACTGGTGGAGATTGAGCCGGAACGGTTCTTAACGGATGCCCAGATGGCGGAAATCTCTCCCCTGGACACATTGAACGCCATGATCCGGGACGGGCTGCGGGCACGGCTTGAAACCGGCAGCCTGCTCACAGGCCAGCTTTTCATTGCCCTGGATATGCACCCGGAAGCCCCGTTGAATTTGGTGGGAGCGGAGGTGCCGTTCCCGGAACTGCCCACCATCCCGGCGGACCTTACCGAGATGACCGAATCCGTAAAAATCATATTGAATAAACTGGAGCATCTGGATATCCAGCGGATCGAAGAAGAACTTGTGGCCACCCTGGAAGGGGCGGGCAACATCGTCAGCCAGGCCGGCCGGGCCTTGGAGCGGGCGGATATCGAAACCGCCGTGGACGACTTCAGCCAGGCCCTTGCCATGCTGCGCCAGGTGCTGTCCAGTGTGAACAGCCATGTGGGTCCCGTTGCCGGCAGCCTGGAGCAAACCCTGGTGTCGGGCAGGCAAACCTTAGAGAAGCTGCGCAACTCCCTGGATCTTGTGGATAAAAATATGGACCCCAACGCTCCCCTCCAGTACCACCTGATCGAACTCACCGGCGAGTTTACGGAAATGGCCCGGTCCATACGCATTCTTGTGGATATGCTGGAGCGCAACCCCAACTCGGTGATCTTCGGCAAGCTGCCGCCGGTGCACACCCCTGAATCCTCATCCGGAGAGTAATTATGAAAGGAATTATGTTAAATATCCTTCGTTTTGCCGCCATGATGGCAGTGCTGCCGGTCCTGTCCGGTTGCCTGGGCACCCGGCCGGTGATCCCCACCACATATTACCTGATCAACCCGGCGGCCTATGATGCCGCTCTTAAAGACGCCGGGACAGCGGCCGCAGCTCCTTCCGTGGACATCGCCGCCCTTCGGCTGCCCCGGTATCTGGAAAAACCCCAGATCGTGGTCCGGGACAGCCGCAACCGTCTCTCCATGGCTGAGTACCACCAATGGGCCGGCAACCTGAGAAAGAACCTGTTGCGGACCCTGGCCGGCAACCTGTCCTTTCTCCTGGACACCCCCAATGTCACCATGGCCCCGTTCCGGCCGCCTGCGGCCCCGGATGCCCGGGTGGAGGTGGAGATCATGGGGTTTGAGGCGGATGAGACAGGGAAGGTCCGGCTGTCTGTCCAGTGGCGGCTGTCCGGAAAGAACGCCACCGCTTCTGTTGCCAGGATGTCTGAGTTTTCAGGGTCCGGCTCATCCCCTTCGGGTACGGTCATGAAAATGGACCGGATTGTCAGGGAGATGGAAATGCTGTGGGGGGAATTTGCCCGGCAACTGGCAGATGAGATCCGGAACTTGCCCCAGGATACAGCCGGATCATGATCCGGCTGGTCTATATCCTTTTTTTTCTGTGTGCCTTGCCTGTTGCCCGGGGCGCTGAAACTGAAGTGGCGGACCTCACCGGCCGTGACATCGTTACCCAAGCCGTGCTCCGCCATGCGGGTTTCCCCTATGTTTACGAAGAGCAGACCATGGTGCTGCGGGATGATGCCGGCAATAAAAACGTAAGAAAGCTGCGCCAGTATTTTAGGATTGAAGCGGACCGGACCATACGGATTCTCATGATATTTGATTATCCCCGGGAGGTCCGGGGGCTGGCCCTTTATTCGGTATTGAAACCGGACGGACAAATGGAAAAACGCCTGTTTATGCCGGCCCTAAAGAAAACACTGATCTCGGGGGCGGAAGGGGACGGCCATGTCCTGGGAACGGATTTTACCATCACGGATTTTATAGAACCCCTGGACCGTACGGTTTACAAACGGCAGCCGGACCAGACCATTGAAAAGGTGGATTATTATGTGGTGGATGCCTATGACGCCACTGCATCTGATCCACAATCCGGTGAAAGTATTGACGGTCGTCCCCACCGCCGCCATTTTGTCCGAAAGGATATCCTCTTCATTGTCCGTACGGATTATTTTGACGGGGCTGGGCGGCTGACCCGGCAGTATTCCCGCCACGAGATCCGGAACACCGACCGGGACCTCTGGCTGGCCAATATGCTGCTGATGGAAAACCGCCAGCTGGAACACACCACCCTGATCAAGGTGGACCGCCGGGTCCTGTCCGAAGAACTGGTCCGGCCGGAGGTGTTCACTCTGCCGGAGAGCAAAAGCAACACGGCTGCCCGGGCAAAGGACGCCCCAGCCGGTGCTGCCGGGAAAAACCAGGAGAACTGAAATTCAGGCCAATTAATCCAAGGAAAAGGATTGGGATCCAACCATGTTTCTAAACATCCTTATGACCGGCGCCCGTCACCGCACCCTCACCCTGTTGTTCCTTGCCGTCCTCACCTGGGCCGCCGGCATGGGACTTGTCCGGCTCAATGTCGATACCGGTTTTTCAAGCCTCGTTCCGGAAAATCACCCGGACCGGCGGCTCTACGAACAGGTGATCCGGGAGTTCGGTACCGATGAAAGGATCGTGGTCTATGCCGGGGACGCCTCGCTGCTGACCCTGGAAAAACTGGCCGTTCTCGAAAATCTCCACAACGATCTGGAAGATCTGCCCTTTGTCCGCCAGGTGGAAGACATCTTCACCATCAGGAGCATCAGGGGGGCCAACGGCAGGATAGACTCGGGCATGGTCATGAACGGGGCGCCCAAAACCCGGGCCGAACTGGATAAGGCCCTTTCCCGGATCAGGCACCATCCTTTTCTGGCGGGAAATCTGCTCTCCGACGATGGAAATGCCATGGCCCTCCTGGTCTCCGTATATAAAAACGCAGGTAACGGCAGTACGGATATCAACGGAGAGATGGAATCTGTCCTGTCGGGGTACCGCAGCCATTTCAACCGCCTGTTCCAGGTGGGGGAGGCCCGGGTCAATGCAGAGCTTACTTCCGTGTTGTTTACGGATCTGCGGCTGCTGGCCCCTCTGTCGGCCCTTATCCTGGTTTTTTCCATCCTGATTTTCATGCGGTCCGGGTTTGCGGCCCTGGTGCCGCTGACAACGTCCGGCCTGAGTATTGTCTGGACCTTCGGCCTCATGGGGTGGTTGTCCATCCCCCTGAATATCCTGTCGGCCATGCTGCCCTCCCTGATCGTGGTCATCGGCTCCACCGAAGATACCCACATGATGGCGGCTTACTTCCAGGGGCTGGACAGCGAAGACCAGGCAGAAGGGGCATCCCCGCGGGACCTACGGTATACTGCGGCCCGCTCCATGATGCGGCATTTGGCCGTACCGGTGCTGCTGACCCTGGTGACAACGGCATTAGGCTTTGCCGCCAACATGGTGAACACCCTGGGCATGATCCGGGAATTCGCCCTGGCGGCCACCATCGCGATACTTGCCAACGGATTTATCACCATCACCCTTTTGCCCCTGGCCCTTTCCGTGGCCGGTCCCTTAAGGGGTTCCGGGCGCCAGGGCTCCGGGAGCACCGACGGGGTGAAGGGGCTGCCCGGTCTTTTTGTAAAGCTCTTTGTGTCAACGGGCCGGCGGTTTCCCGGCTGTGTTCTCCTGACCACAGCTATCCTCTGCGGCTTCGGCCTTTATGCGGGTAAAGACCTTGGCATCACAAACGACCCCCTGTCTTATTTTCGTGAGGACCAGCCCCTGGTGCAGGATGTGCAGACCATCCACCGCCACCTGGCCGGAATGAAGTTTTTTTATATCACCCTGGCCGCCGACCCTGAAACAGGTGAAGACCGGCCCTTCCTGGTGCCGGACAATATCCGGCGGCTGGCCGAAATCCAGAATTTTATGGAAAAACAGGAGGTGTTTGATTCCAGCCTCTCCCTGGCCGACCATCTTGCCTTCGTGAACCGGGAGTTCAACAACGGTGATCCCAACGCCTTCAAGGTGCCGGCCACCCGGGAGCTGACGGCCCAGTATCTGACCTTTTTCCATCGCAGGGATATCAAAAATTACGTGAGTCACGACCTGACCAAGGCCTGCATTGTGGTCCGGCATCAGATTTCCGACGCTTCCCGTCTCAACACCTATGTGTCTGAGCTTGCCGCAGTGATCCCGGATATTGCAGGACCGGGCATGCGCACGGACATCGTGGGGCAGAACCTTATGATCAATGCCGCTGCCCGGGAACTTGTGACTGCCCAGGCCGGCTCCCTGGCCCTGCTGGTGGGGGTGATTTTCGTCATTACCTCCGTAATGTTCACATCCTTCCGTGGTGGGGTGGTGGCCCTGATTCCCTGTCTTATTCCCGTCATGCTGATGTTCGGCACCATGGGCCTGCTGGGCATCTCCTTGAACCCGGGCACGGCCATGGTGGCGGTTATTTCCATCGGCATTGCCATCGACGGCACCCTTCATCTCTTTGCCCGGTACAATGCCCTGTGCCGCCGCACCTCGGACTACGATGGCGCCGTGCTGGAGACTGTCCGCCAGGAAGCCGTGCCCATGGTCACCACCAGTCTTGCCCTGGCCCTGGGATTCGGCATCCTGCTCTATTCGGACTTCACCATCATCGCCCAGTTCGGGGCGCTTGCCGCCGCCACCATGATTGCAGCCTTGTTCGCCAACCTCTTCATCACTCCTATTATCATGTCCAAGGTCCGGCTGGTGGGACTGTATGAAATCCTTGCCCTGAAGATGCGCAGAGATGTGTTAGAAGACAGCCCCCTGTTCCGGGGCATGACCCACTACCAGATCCGCAAGGCCATTCTGATCTCGGAACTCAACACCTTTGAGACGGGGGATATGCTTATCGAGAGGGGCAGCACCGGCAGAAGCATGTATCTGATTCTTTCGGGCCGCGCCGAGGTGCTCCGCAGGTCCAAGGGGGAGGAACGCTGCCTGGCCAGGCTTGGGGCAGGGCAGATTTTCGGAGAAATCGGATTTGTCCGGGAGATCCGAAGAACCGCGGATGTCAGGGCTGCCAGCAACATGGAGGTCCTCCGATTTGACTATAAGAAGCTTGAGGCCGACCTGAAGTTTTTTCCCTATATCGTATCCAAGCTGAACTTTAACATCAGTCGTATTTTAGGAGAACGCCTGGCCGACACCAACGATGCCCTGGACGGCCGGCTTGAAGCCCCGGAGGAACTGCCCGATATTTTTGAATGCACAGATCCGGACGCGGCCCACAAAGGCTGAGAAACGTATTCCAAAGTGAGTAAATGCAAATCCCGACGGTTTCCATGGATAAAGATATAAGCTGCCTTAATTTCAAGGGGCTGTTTAAATATATTGAAAACAGGTTCGGCAAGGAGGCCCTTGCCTCACTGGTGGACAACGCCCTGGCCGGTGAAAATTATCTCATCGAAAATAAACATACACCAGGGCGGTTTGAGCAGGTTTCCATAGATCATCTCAACGATGAGTCCTACTGGGTCTGCAATGAATTGTCCCTGGCCCTGCTTGCAGGGATCAAAGATGTTGTGCCCGGACCTGAGCCGGAACAAGAAGCCGGGCGGGAGGCCATTTTATCCAACCTCTCCCACCGGGATCTGTTTTTTTGCCGGATCATGGGCCCCCGTGCCTTGGCCCGGAAGGTGACAACGGTCAACGCCAGGTTCAACCGGACAAAAACGGTGACCCTGGACAGCCTGGACAACCGGGGGGCCACCTTTTCCCTGACGTACCGGCCCGGGGTCCGGGTGACCAAAGATGTGTGCAACTGGAACTTGGGGATCTATGAGGGAGTTGGCAGGGTTGCCGGCGCCAGGAATATCCGTGCCAGGGAAACCCGCTGTGTTGTGGACGGGGACCCTGCCTGTGAATTCCGGGTAGACTGGCAGAAGCCTGGGCTGTTAAAGCGGATGGGCACTGCATTGCTGAACCTTTTTACCAAGGATCTTGTGGCGGAATATGAAAAAACCCTGGATGAACGGGACCGCCTGATTGAAAAGCTTAAAACATCGGAAAGCCAGTACCGCCTGCTGATCGAGAACCAGACTGATATGGTGGTAAAGGTGGATCCCGGGGGCCGCCTTCTTTTTGTCAGTCCCTCCTACTGCAGGATGTTCGGCAAAAGCGAGGCAGACCTGGTTGGCAGCAGCTTTATGCCCATGGTTCATCCGGACGACCAGGAGGCCACCCGCCGGGAAATGGAAACGCTTTTTTCCCCGCCCCATACCTGCTATGTGGAGCAGCGGGTCATGACGGAAAAAGGCTGGCTGTGGATTGCCTGGTCCGACACCGCCCTTGTGGACGACCGGGGCAAGGTAAAAGAGATCATCGGTGTGGGCCGGGATATCACCTCTCAAAAAACGGCAGAAGAGGCTTTGGCCCTGGCGGCCGAGCATAAAAAGATGGCCCTGGTGGGGCAGGTGGCCGGAAAACTGGCCCATGATTTCAACAATATATTGGGGGGAATCCTCGGCAATGCCGAGCTGTCCCTTCTGGACTGTGAAAATGAAGCGGACCGACAGTCTTTTGACATCATCGTGGCACAGGCCGTGCGCGGCAGGAACCTGACCCGGAACCTGGTGGCCTTTGCCAAGGACCAGGAGCCCAAGCAGGAGTTTTTCCGGGTGGACGAAAAACTCGACCTGGTACTGAACCTCATGAAGAAAGATCTGGAAGGCATCCGGGTGGTCCGGGAATTTGCCCCTGATCTGCCCGAACTCCTGGCAGATCCCGGCATGATCGAACATGCCCTGGTCAACCTGCTCCAGAATTCCATCCATGCCACAAGCCTTTGCCGCAGCCCTGAAATTGCCGTTGCCGCCCGCCGTGAGGGCCGGCGGCTTATCATCGAGATCCGGGATAACGGCTGCGGTATCCCTGAAGACTTTCAGAACAGGATCTTTGACCCCTCCTTTACCCTGAAGGGCCTCCAGGACAAGGCCGGGGCCTACCGGGCCGGCATCAAAGGCACGGGCTACGGCCTGGCCAACGTTAAAAAATATATCGAGCAGCACCGGGGCTCCTTGTCCATCACTTCTGAGGTGGATGCCGGCACCTGCGCTGTCATCTCCCTGCCCGTGGTAGAGAAAACCCTGACCAAGCAGGAATTGACCACGGTGGAAACAATGACCTGGCAGGAAAATAGGCGTATCCTCCTGGTGGAGGATGAGCAGGATATCCGGGATGTCCAGTACCGCCTTCTCACCCAGGCCCCCTGCCGTCACCGGGTGGATATCGCGAAGGACGGGCAGTCGGCAAAGGATCTGTTTTCCCTAAACCAATACGACCTTGTCAGCCTGGATTACGTCCTTCCCGGCGGCATTTCCGGCATGGATGTCTACCACGATATCCGGGCGACGGACAGGGAGGTGCCTGTCCTGTTCATTTCCGGCAACCTGGAGTTCATCGCTTCGATCATGGAGTTGAAACGCAAAGATCCAAGGACCGAGCATCTGTCAAAGCCCTGCCTGAATATGGAGTACCTCAAGAGTGTGAATGCACTGTTAGCAATGGCTGCCGGACCGGGCAGTCCCCCCGCAAGTGGTGAATAGGTTTTGCATTATCCCCGGATTTTGCGTATTCTGAAAACCTAAATTCGTGGGCTGGCCTCTGAAGCCCGGAACGTCATTGCATTCTAAACAATCGGCAGGTGTATTGACGATAGTGTTACCCGGTGTTTTCCCCCGGCAATGGCAGCGGTTTTCGCAAACCACGGTGTAAAAAACAAAGAGGTGAAATGAATACGGCTGATCACGCCCTGAAATATATGAACACGGCTGTGTTTTCTGTGTCAAAGGAGTTTTACTTCCAATCGGCAGGGCCAACCTTCTGGTGGATTGAACTGTTCTTTTCCCGTTCCCGGAAGGCAGGGGAACGGTTTGTAGTAAAAGAGTCCTCTTTGTTTTTTGATGCGTTCATTTCAGAGGCAAAAGCCTTCTGGGGGGCGGCCAACGGGGAATCCCTTGACTCCGGCCCCTGGATTGAAACCGATGATAACGGCGTGGAGTGGCCCTTTGAGGCCACGGCCATCCGCCATCAAGGGGAACGTGTTCTGATACTTCGCCAGCTTGGGAAATCCTACCAGCGGCAATTGCGGATGCTGCAGATGGGCCGGGAGCAGCTACTGACCAATGAGCGGCTGGAAGCAGAGGTCTCAAAGCGGACCACGCTCATCCGGGTCCGGGAGGAAGAGGTGGCCAGCCGCCTTCTGGCCGCGTCCGGATTTCGTGATCTTGAAACCGGTGCCCACGTCAAGAGGATCGGTCTTTATTCCGAATCCATGGCTGCTGCCCTGGGATGGTCTCAGCAACGTGTTGATGATATCCGGAGTGCGGCCCCTATGCACGATGTCGGCAAAATCGGGATCCCCGACAGCATCCTGCTGAAACCCGGCCGCCTGGATCAAGCGGAGTTTGAGATCATGAAGTCTCACACCCAGCTGGGGGCAAAAATACTGGAAGGCACAGGCATCGAGATGATTGAAATGGCCCGGAACATTGCATTGTGCCACCATGAGCGATGGGATGGATCGGGATACCCCCGGGGCCTTGCAGGGGACGCCACCCCCATTGAGGCCAGGATTGTCAGTATTGTCGATGTGTATGATGCCATGGTTCACAAACGGGTGTATAAAGAACCCATTCCCGAGCATGACACCCTGGATTACATCCGCAGCGCCTCCGGCCGGCATTTTGACCCTGCTCTGGTCAAGGTATTTTTTAATATAATTGACCGGATCAGGGAAATTAAGTCTGCCGTGAGTGAGGATGATCCTGCGTTTCATGTATTCTGATCCATCGCTAAAACACAAACGCATATGCACTTATCTTTTAGGACCCGGGAGATTGAATTGATTTCTCTGTCGAAATATGTGCCCGGGTGGGCAACGACAAAGAAGGCTTAAATAGCAAGTCGGAGTGACGATTTCATTTTGATCCTGAGCCTAAATCTGGTAGACAGGAGAATCACAAAAAAAAAGAGGGAAGATACAATGAAAGTATACTGGGCAAATGTAGAGTTTGATATTGTAAATCCTGCGGCCTGGGAGGATTGCGTGGGCGGCTTTGTCTATCTGTTTTTTCAGGCCACAGATGTGCTGGAAGCCATTCCTAAAATCCGGGAGGCTTTGAAGGAAGAAGACTTAAGCCTTCGGGCCATCGAATTTATCTCCCCCTACGAGGATTTTACCTGGGCGGATGAGGAAGACCGGGCGCTGTACGACGGGTTGGCTGACGAAGCCCGCACAGGTGCCGGTGTGGTCTGGGATGAAATCGCAGCCTATGAATCCAGGGACGAGACCTGATGACGCCTGCGCAGAAAGAAGAGATCCGGCAGGCGATAATTGAAAAAATAAAGGGGCTGCAAAAGAACATAGAGGCCTTTGGTGATCTGTCAAAGCCGGTGGCCCCGGACAATGCCATCGGCAGGCTGACCCGGATGGAAGCCATCAACAGCCGGAGTATCAACGAGGCCTCCCTGGCAAAATCAAAACAGACCCTGTCGGCCCTGAACAAAGCCCTTGATGCCATTGATACCGAAGATTTCGGCCATTGCCTGCATTGCGAAGAGCCCATTCCCCACAAGCGCTTGATGATCATGCCCGAGGCCTCCCTTTGCGTGGGCTGTGCTGAGAAGATCAGCCGGGGCTAAAGCAATGACGGATGCCCAAGCGCCTTCTCTATCTATCTGGGTGGATGCCGATGCCTGCCCGGTAAAGATCAAGGACCTGCTGTTTCGGGCGGCCAACAGAACCAATGTCCCGGTGACACTGGTGGCCAACCAGCATCTGCAGATTCCGAAGTCTCCTTTCATAAAATTCCTCCAGGTGAAAGCCGGGTTTGACATTGCGGACAATGAAATCGTCAGGCGGATGCAGGCCGGGGATCTGGTGATCACCGCAGATATCCCTTTGGCCTCTGAAGTTATTGCAAAGGGCGGAACGGCGTTGAACCCAAGGGGAGAGCTTTACACGCAGGAGAACATCACCTCCCGGCTTTATGTCCGGGACCTGATGGAGGATATGCGGTCCAGCGGGATTGAAACCAAAGGGCCTGCGCCTATGACGCAGAAGGACTGTCAGAATTTTTCTAATTGTTTGGACCGGTTTTTGTCTGCTCGACGATAAACCGTTGTTTCTTTATTGATGGTTTTTATTAATAAAGCAATTTCAGATGTAAATGATGAACAGGCGTTCTGGAAAAGGCTTGATGAGATTTTTTTCGCATTCCGTGGCTGGAAACGATAGAGGCTGATGCGGCGATTCAAGAATTGGGGATGTTTGGAAACCAGAATACGGTGTGCAAACCGACCAATCAAAAATAGCGATCTCCAGTGGAGCTCCTGAAGCTACGTTTTCCCAAACACGATGAAAAAAGAGGATCTTGCATCCCCTTACCCAAAACGCCAGACACTGTCTGGCAAATTGAGCTGGTCCCATTATGTTGATCTGGTTTTTTACCATAGAATTTTCAAATGCTTTGTTATCATTTATCTCAAGACTGGCAAGGTCAACCACTCAAGAAAAAGGCATAATTCCATGACTGAAAGTGGGCAGATTGAAATTTATCAAACAGAAGATGGAAAAACACAGATTCAGGTGCGCCTTGAAAAAGACACTTTATGGCTATCGCAGGCCCAAATGGGAGAACTATTTGGCAAAGATTCTGATACCATCGGCCTACATCTTAAAAATATTTATAAATCAGGAGAATTGGAAAAAGCGGCAACCACCGAGGAATCCTCGGTAGTTCGATTAGAAGGTAAACGCCAGGTTCGCAGGAAGATTAGATTTTACAATCTGGATGCGGTGATTTCTGTCGGTTATCGGGTCAACTCAAAAAAAGGAACCAGGTTCCGTATTTGGGCCACTCAGCGCTTGAAAGAATATCTTGTCAAGGGATATGCCATAAACCAACAGCGATTTGACCAAAATGCTGCCGAACTTAAACAGGCCCTGGCTTTAATTCAGAAAACGGCTCATTCACCTTCCCTGGCAACGGATATGGGGCGGGGACTGGTGGATATCATAGGGCGGTACACCCAAACATTTCTTTGGTTGCAGCAATATGACGAAGGACTTTTGGAGGCCCCTAAAGGTCATGCAGGTGGAATTTTACCTGACCCGGATGATGCCCTGGCGTTCCTCGCCGAATTAAAGGAACAGCTAATGGCTCGGGGGGAGGCTTCTGACCTGTTTGCCCGGTCTTCCATGCCTGATAGTCTTGCCGGGATATTCGGCAATCTGGATCAAACCGTTTTTGGTGAACCTGCATACCCGTCAATTGAAGCCAAGGCTGCCCATCTCCTGTATTTTGTGGTTAAGAATCATCCATTCATTGATGGCAATAAGCGCAGTGGTGCATTCTTATTTGTGGATTTCCTTCATCGAAATGGCCGATTATTGAATTCTGACGGGCAGCCGGTTTTCAATGATACCGGTTTGGCTGCTTTGACCTTGCTGGTGGCGGAATCAGCCGCAAATCAAAAAGAGACATTAATCAAACTGATTATGAATTTATTGTGCATCACCGGTCAATGAGATGAGTTTCGAAAATTCGGAAAAAGTGAATAGAATCATGTGATCTTTCTTATTGGGGATAGGTTCGAAATTCATTAGCAGAGCCGAACGGCGGCAATCTGGGCCACTTTCCCCATTTTTATCACATAGCATAACTTTGAAAACTGGGAACAAACTGGAATTTTTGAGACTGAGCGCAAAAAAGGCTTTTGAGAGAAGCTCTCAAAAGCCTTTACTATCAGTGGCTGGCTGACTAGGATTCGAACCTAGATTGACGGAGTCAGAGTCCGTAGTCCTG
>CAJWHT010000047.1 GCA_913041495.1 uncultured Desulfobacteraceae bacterium
TTGTGGCCCTGGATATGTGGGTGACGCCCCTGCCGGTGATTCCCCTCATCCTTACCACAGTGGTGGTGAACCTGCGCCATGTGCTCATGGGGGCGGTGTTAAGGGACAAACTGACGGGACTCACCCGGTCCCAGACCCTGGGCTCCCTGTTTTTCCTGGTGGATGAGAACTGGGCCTACACCATGGCCCAGTGGCAGCAGGGCAATCGAAACCAGAGCCTTCTGGCCGGTACAGGTGTTTGCCTGTTTCTGGCCTGGACCATTTCCACCCTGGCCGGCTGTGCTTTAGGGTCCACGGGCATTGATCCTGTGAAATGGGGCATCGACTTTTCATTTACCGCTATTTTCATCTTCCTTGCCACCGGCATGTGGCGGGGTATCCGGGATTTTATCCCCTGGACGGTCGCTGCCGTCACCGCGGTCCTTGCGGCCCGGTACCTTCCCGGGAAATGGTATATTCTTGCCGGCTGCATGGCCGGCAGCCTGACAGGAGTGCTGAATCATGACAGAAATGCTGCCCCATAACCTCACCGTATACCTGACCATTGCCGCCATGGGGGCCGTGACCTACGCCACCCGGGTGTCCGGATATCTGGTGTCCGCAAGGATCCGGCACATGCCCCACGCTGTCCAGCGCCTGCTGGATTATATTCCGGGCACCATCATCATCTCCATTATTGCCCCGCAGATTGCAGACGGCGGATGGATACCCCTGTCTGCGGCCCTGGTCTGCATAGCGGTTTCCCTGGTATTCAAGAATCTTGTGGCTGCCATGGCCGGCACTGTGGTATACGTATCCTTGATGCGGTATTTTTTTTAACGGTTTAGTTTTACAGCATTTTTTAAGATGACACCCAAAGAATGGAAAACCTATACCCGGGTTAGGCACCTGGACAACCTGGAAACCCTGCGGGCCGTATTCTATGACCATGCCTTCGGCCGTCATTACCACGACGGTTATGCCGTGGGTATCATTTTAAAAGGCTGTGAAACCTATGACTGCAACAAAAAAACCAATGTGGCCCCCAAAGGCAGCATCGTCATCGTGAACCCCGGCGAGGTCCACAACGGCTGTGCATCGAACCGGAAGCTTGGGTGGGGTTATTTCATGATCTACCCCCACCTGTCTTTGATACGGACCGCCTTGAACCAGCTTGGCCTTGACGACAACCGGCTGCCTGTCTTCCCGGAGTCTGTTTTCAAGGACCCTGAGTTTGCACACGGCCTGATCCGGTTCATGGATGCCTTTGACGCCGGAGACCCGGAAATGAAACTTGAGGCTGTCTTTTTAGAACTGCTTCACCTGATGATTTCACGGCATGCGGAATTTGCTAAACCCATACCACCGATGACGGCAGCAGCAGACACCCGGGAAAAAAGGAAAGTGGCACAGGTCACGGACATGCTGCAAGAACAATTTGCAGAACCGCTCTCCCTTGAAGGCCTTGCCAAAGAGGTGGGACTCAGCCCATGGTCCCTGCTGCGGCTGTTTAAAAAACAAACCGGTGTCTCTCCCTACCTGCTCCAGACCCGGCTTAAAATTTCCCATGCCAAAGATGCCCTAAGACAGGGACTATCCCCGGCAGATACGGCCGCTCTCTGCGGTTTCACGGACCAGAGCCACATGACCAAACAGTTTCGCCGGTGGATGGGGGTAACCCCGGGAGACATCGCCGCAGGCTACGCCACACGCCGCGATACCTGAAATTTCATTTAGTTGAAAGACAGGACAAGGGTCAGGATGTTCTTGCCGTCGTCCCTGCGGTAGTCCACCCTATCCATCATCTGTTTGATGAAAAAAATCCCCAGACCGCCCACGGCCCGGTCATCAATGGAAAGGGTGGTATCCGGATCATCCTTGGCAAGCATATCAAAGGGGCGGCCACGGTCCTCCATTTGAATTTTGAATTCCCCCTCACTTGCCAGGGAACAGGTGACCGTTACATCGCCTTTGGTTTCCTCGGGATAGGCATAGTTGAATATATTGACCAGGGCCTCTTCGGCGGCCAGCTGCATTTTCTGGATTATCGGCTCTGCGATGCCAAAGGTTTGGGCACATTGGGAGATAAACGCCTGAAAGGATGCCAGGTTCTCTAAATTCGCGGGCAGTGTTTTTTCTTTCATATCCATTTTTCTTATCCGAAGGTTCCTTTCCGGGAACAATAGCAGGCGTCCATCCCGGGCTCATACTGACTGGTTTTACTCTTTTTTTCCGGCATAAATCAACCCCGTTCTCAGGGAAAAACCCAAAGTCCTGCATTTTTCATTATTGTCTTGAAAACAGCCGGATGGATTCGATATAAGAGTGAATAGCGTATCTGAACTGAATAACCCGGATAACCCCTTACACAGGCGCGGAACAAACGGTATGTTCACCTCATTACAATCAAAGATAGTGGGCCTGATCATTTTTATCATGGTGATCACCGCACTGATCCTGATTTTCATTGCCAACAAGGAAATCGGCAACGCCATGCTGGTCCAGCAGGATAAACTCTCCCGGCATGTGCTTTCCCTGATCGATCTGAATATCAAAGGCGAGTACAACAATCTGATCACCGATAAAATCGATGCGGTCACCCGCCACAAGGCCCTGCTGCAGAACCGTACCGCCATGGTGGTAAACATGCTGGACCACCAGAACGATTTGATCGTGCAAAAGTCTCTGCCGCCCCAGGCCACAAAGACAATGGTGCTGGACTGGATCACCCGCTCCGGAACAAGTAAATTCGGCTCCTTTTTCGTTTTAGATCCCAGCCTGACCATTATCTCCCATGCCCAGCCCGATCTTGTGGGTGTCAACATCGGCGGGTTTATCGATATGAAACGCAAGACCGTTGAAGAGGTGGTAAATACGGCCGTGTATGACAACGCCCCCATCATCGATGTGGTGAACTGGGAGGGCTCCCGAAACGCCGTGGGGAAAAAGGTGCTGCTGTGCATGCAGCGGTATACCCCGTGGAACTGGATTGTGGGCACCATGGTGAGCGTGGACACCATAGAGGTGGAGGCCCGGCAACAGCTTGATAAAATCGTTGCCACACTGAACGAAACCTTTGAGGAAATCACCGTTGCTAAAACCGGATTCGCCTTCCTCTTTGACAATTCCCTGCGCATCCTTGCCATAACGGATGATACCCTTGCCCAAGAATTTGAGCTCAGCACCAACAGGCAGACCGGCAACCCGCTGCTTCAGGACATGATGGCCAAAGCCACCCGCCGGGGAGACGGTTTTCTCTCCTATGAATCAGACATGTTTAACGCGGGGGAAATGGTGGCCTATACCTCCTATTTTAAACCCCTGGGGTGGTATATAGGAATTACGGTGCCGGTTTCCGAAATCATGGAACCGGTGAATGCCCTGACCACCAAACAGTCCGCCCTCATCGCCATTATCCTCTTTTTAAGCATTCTATTCACGGCCTGGCTGGTGTCCCGGATTTCAAAACCCCTGAATATCCTGGCGGCCCGGGTCAAGGAATTCTCGGACGAAGACCTCACCCGGGAGGATGCGCCGGAAGATACCTATATCAATACCCTGGCCGGTCAGTACAAGGATGAGGTGGGCCGGCTGGCCCAGGCCTTCGTCTTTATGAAAAAAGAACTGCGGGACAATATCCGGCAGCTCATTGAAACCACGGCGGAAAATGAGCGGATCAACGGCGAACTCAACGTGGCCAAATCCATTCAGCTGGGGTTGCTCCCCAAAATTTTCCCCCCGTTTCCGGAGCGGTCCGACCTGGGTATTTACGCATCGCTTGAGCCTGCCAAAGAGGTGGGTGGAGATCTATACGACTTCTACTTTGTGGATGACAACAAACTGTGCTTCACCATTGGCGATGTCTCCGGCAAAGGGGTGCCGGCCTCATTGATGATGGCCATCACAAAAACCCTGATCAAAACCTCTTCGGGCAAGCATGCGGATCCTGCCGATATCATGATCGAGGTGAATGAGGCCATTGCCGGAGATAACCCCCAGTCCCTGTTCGTCACGCTCTTCATCGCCATCCTGGATCTTGATACGGGAAAGGTCGCCTACAGCAACGGGGGGCACAATCCGCCCATCCTTATTTCCCGGACCGGCGGGTGCCGCTACGTCAAGGAAAGCTCGGGACCCGTTGTGGGCATCATGGACGGCATCCCGTACAAACCGCTGTCGCTCACCCTTGAACCCGGCGATGCCCTCTTCCTTTATACGGACGGGGTTACCGAGGCCCAGAATCCGGCTGAGGAATTCTACTCCGACCACACATTGCTTGAAAAGGTATCGGCCCTGGTGGACAACACCTGCCAGGAAACGGTGTTATCCATTAAATCCGATCTGAAAACCTTTGCGGATGTGGCGCCCCAGTACGACGACATTGCCATGCTTATGGTCCGCTACAGGGGGGAGGTCTCGTGAAACTTCGTTCCAGAATTATGATCATTACCTTTTTAATCATCCTTTTTGTCCAGGGACTGAACTGTTTTCTGGAAATCGGCTTTCTGGCCAACAACCTGGAAACCGCCAACCTGCGCAAATACAGGATTGTCGGCACCGAAATGAAACGCAAACTGGACAAATCCCTGATATTCGGAAAACCCCTGACCAATATCAACTTCGACCGGCTCCTGTCGGATATCCTGCCCAAAGATATGGACAACCTGTACATCATCGGTACCGACGGCGACATCCTATACTCGGCCCGAAAAGAGATGGAAGCCGCCCGCCTGAGTATGTCCGACACCTTTTTAAACGAAAAAACCCCGGAGGCCTACCGGATATTTTTTCCCCTGAAAAACCGCCATGCGATCCAGGGCAACCTGGTCCTCATTGTTTCCCATAAGGAAGTCAAGGAAAAGCGGCTGTATCTGATCCGGAAATCCGTTTTCAATTTTCTGATCATCCTGGTCATTTCCCTGCCCGTACTCTATGCCATGCTCACGATTTTCATGAACCGGCCCTACAACAAATTCATCCGGAATGTTGAAGCCTGGCTCAGAAAGGACAACTATGCACGGCTTGAGGAGAACGGTTTGGACTTAAGCCCCCTTGCCCGCACCGAAACCACGCTGAAGGAAATCCGTTCTGCGGAATGGCTAAGGCCCGATAACACAACCGTTTATAACCAAAGTGACGTTGATGCCGATTACCGGCAGCGGCTTTACCACAAATTAAAAACCCTGATGCAGGTCAATTAGAGACACAAATTATGCAGCCCAAACGCCTTATCGTTATCGTATTGATATTTGTCTGCATCACCCATTTTCTGTACATGTTCGTCAATGCCTCCCTGTTCCGCAAGGAGTACGAGCAGCAGAATATCGCCCAGCTCAACGAACTGGGAGAAATTGTCAGAAATGAAATCGAATACGCCCTTGGGTTCGGCCTGCCCATCACCAACCTTGGGGGTATGGACCAATTTTTAGGCTCCATCCTTGAAAACACCCCGGAACTTGCCTATATCAGCGTGGCCTCAAAAGACAAAATGCTCTTTTCCGCCACACGGGAAAACAAGGCCATGAAAGAGGTTATCGTCCCCATTCGTTCCGGGGGCGCGCCCATTGCCGAGATCCGTCTGGGTATGGGCGGAAAACTGCGAAAACAGACCTTTGCCATGCTCTTTGACCTGGTGACCATTGTCTTTGCCGGCCTCATCATCACCTATGAGATCATCCGTTTTTTCAGCGTCAAACTGGTTTCGGTCCCCTACCGTGAGTCCATTCTCACCTTCAATACCATGGTCAGGGAAATGAACCCCCACAACAATTTCACCATGCCGGTGGAATTTCAGGGGATTCTGGACCGGGTGCGCAACCATGTACAGATACGACTCAAACAGATCCACCTGACGGCTGCCAACCTGAACCAGGTGGCCAGGGAAACCGTCAGCACCATCTTCCACGGCCGCCAGGCCCTGCTTGGCGCCGTGGCGAAACAGCGGGCAACCTTGCAGGCAATGACAAAAACCTCAGGAGGCGCTGCCCGGATTGTGGACCCCTCCCAGATCCGTCCGGTGATTTTCCTCTTTTTCCTGGGGGCCAATATTCAATCCACCTTCCTGCCCATTTTTGCCAGGGAGCTGCTGGAAACCCCCACCTTTCTCACCGGATTGTTTTCAAACGAAATCCTCATGGGGTTGCCCATTACCTGCCATATGGTCACGGTGTTTTTCTTTATGCTGTTCATGGGGTCCAGGACGTTCAAACAATGGGTGCCCATGGAATACGCCGTGGGCATCGGCACCTTCAGCACCGCCGCAGGCCTTGTACTCTGCGGCCTGTCCGGCAGCATCATCCAGCTGATTGCCGGCCGGATGCTCTGTGGTGTGGGATTCTCGTTTATCGTGGTCTACGGCAAGCAGTTTATCGTTGAACATGCCACAAAAAAAGACCGGGCCCTTCACCTGGCCGGATTCACCGCCGCCTTTTCCGGCGGACTGTTCTGCTCAACCATCATCGGCAGTATACTGGCCGACTATTTCTCCTACCAGTTCGTATTTTTCTCAGCCACGGCCATCGTGCTTTTGATTTATGTATTCGACTACATGATCATGGCTGATAAAACCGGCAACAACCTCTCTGCTCCGGATGTAAAGACCGCCGGACTGACCCGTTTTTTTCGCACCGGCATCACCGATGCCAACCTGATCTGCCTGTTCGTCCACGGGATATTTACCCGGATCACCTTCATCGGTTTTTTCTACTTTTCCCTTCCCGTGCTGCTGAAACCGGATTTTGCCTATGCGGACATCGGACGGATCATGATGTTCTACAGCATTCCTTCGGTGCTTTTTGCAGGTGTTTTGAACAAAGGGATTAAACAGATCCGGCAAAGCAAGACCTCGGTGGTGGGGTCCAATATCATTGTGGGCATTGTGCTTGTCTTTTTTTTCCTGCCCATGTCCGGCCCCCTGTGGATGAAGGCCACGGCCGCCATCATCACCCTTTTGATCCTGGGGGTGTCAAACAGCATCACTTTTCCGGCCCAGGCCGCCCTGCTGCTGGAAACCCGGACCGCCAAGGCCCTCGGCAACCAGACCACCGTATCCGTATATTCATCCTTTGAACGCATCGGCTCCGCTTTAGGCCCCGTATTTTACGGATTTTTCGCCTCTGCCTACGACATTACCACGGCCATTGCCATGGGCGGCATCCTGTGCGTCATCGGCAATGTCATATTTTTATTTTACTTTAACCCAGCCCCAAACCCAAACCAAGACGCTTCGGGGGAAAGAATACCATGATCACCGCCTTAACAGACGCCATGACAAAACTTATAAAAGGCCTGCCTGCCCTCATTTGCCTGACGATTATCCTTCCATCGGGAGCCTGGGCCAATGATCCGCGCCGCATCGTTACGGTCCGTCACCAGACCTTTGCCCCCTATGAACTGTCGCTCAAGGGGTTTGTGAACGGGATCCGGCAGTCCCCGCTGTCCCATGGCGTTGTTCTTGAGGACTATAATGCCAACGGGGATCTTGCGGCCCTGGACCAGTTCATCCAGGCCCTGAAAACCAGGGGGGATGTGGACCTGATATACAGCATCGGCACCCAGGCCACCAAACGCATGGTCAAGGAAATAACGACCACACCCATCGTTTTTACCGACCTTGGCGCCCCTGAAACCTCAGGGGTGGTGACGGACTGGAAAGGGTCCGGTGCCAACTACACAGGCGTTGAAACCCGGAACTATGTCAGCATCGGTATCAACCTGCTGTATGAGCTCATTGCCTTTAAAAGCATCGGTATGGTCTATCTTAAAGGGTCGCCCAGTCATGAGGGGGCGGTTGCGGAGGTGACAAAACTGAGCCGGGAAATCGGATTCGACTATGTGACCAAAGGATTTGCCCTGAGGGATGAAACAGGAAAGAAATACCCCAAGGAAGTCATCCGGAAAAATCTGAAAGAAGCGCTGGATGCCGTAGCCCCCCAGGTGGATGTTTTCTACGTCCAGATTTCAGCCACCTTCAGCCGGAATTTTGATCTGTTTTTCGACAGCTTTAAAACCTACCAGGTACCCAGTGCAGGTGAACCGACCTATATCCAGAAAGGACTTGTCATCGGTATCGGCAGGCACAAGGAAAAATTCGGTGCCCAATGCGCGGAATACGCCGTAAAAATACTTGAAGGAACGGATCCGGGCACCCTGCCCATGGATGTGGGAAAGGAATTTTCCTTTTCCCTGAACATCGAAGCAGCCACCATTGTAGGGTACAACCCCTCCATTGATATTCTGGGTGCCGCCGATGAAATTTACAGGGAAATAGAGGATTGACAGGACCTTTTTGTTCACCGGCCTGTCAACTCAATGGATGGAATTTAAGGAGGGGTTAATCTAGGGCATCCCCCTGCCAGGGATAGTCACGGATCAATTCGGGAACCGTGGTTTCAATGAGGGCCAGGGCAGCGTCAAACCGGCCGGAATCCAATACGCAGAGGATTCTCGGGCTGTTGGGCTTAAGCTTGGTCTGCCAGGAATCCGACAGGTCATGGCAGACATATCCCAGCTGCTTCATAAACCCGATGCGGGGGGCGCTCTGGTACACAGGGCTCAGCAGAGACCGGATACCCATGGACCTGGCATAGCGGATACAATAATACCTGAGGAGCTGGTTAAACCCCTGGCGTCGATAATCGGCCAGGGTGGCCGCGGCGTTGAAGACAAGCCCGGGATAATTCAGGACAGGGGGCAATGCACATTCCAGGATATCGGTGGCCTGGTCCGCATCGTCTACCCGGACCATCCGCATGGTGGCAATGGCCTGGTTCCGGCCGTTCCAGACCCCGATAACGGTCTGGGCCTCATCCACCGGCCCCCATTGAAGTGCTTCGGGCTTTAGCAGTTTAAAATCCGCTGAGCGGCTGAATTCCCGGATACGGAGTTCTGTTATGGCATCGGCATCCTGCGGCAGGGCTTTGCGTATATGTTTCATAGGCCTTATTTGAAAATTACCGGGTTTGAGTTGAGACTGAAATGCTACACTATATCACAAGAAAATCAAGGACGCACTTGGGAATTGGCCATCTTCTTCTAAATTACACAATTAACCTGTGCCACACGGCCCGGGATATACGGCACACCCCATGACGTTCGCTTCCCAGACGCCCCCCAGCCAAGTCCAGCGCTATGAGGCCCTGCTCACCGATATCGAAGGGTCCGGGTTCCACGATACGATGCCGGCCATTGCCGACCGCATGGACCGCTGGATATACGACAGTCTTCTCAGAAAGGACGGCGATTCTTTGCCCCTGACCGGCCTATTCCATAGGGTGTCGCAATTCAATGCCGCGGTCACCGGCCGGATCATCCGTGATGCCATCACCCTTCTGGAAACGCAAAAAAACATAAACCCTCCCCTGCCCTTTTGCTGGATTTCCATGGGCTCGGATGCCCGGGGGGAACAGGTGATCCGCACAGACCAGGACAACGCCCTGATTTATGCCGATCCTCCGCCCGGGGAAGAGGATCGGGCAGCGGATTATTTTATAGCCCTGGCAGAAGGGGTGACCCGGGATCTGGACCGGTTCGGCTTCACTTACTGCAAAGGGGAGGTCATGGCCTCCAACCCGGAATGGTGCCGTCCCCTGAACCAGTGGCTGGCCGCCCTGGACAACTGGGTGGGTTCCACCGATCCTATGGCCGTAAGAAAGCTCACCATTTTCCTGGATTTCAAGGCGGTTTTCGGAGACCTCCGCCTGGCCGCCATGCTCCAGAAACGGGTGTTCCAGAACTTTGGCAACCATAGCTCCGCCAGCCATTTTCTGGCCCGGGACGACCAGCTCTTTGCCGCCCCCAAGACCCGCCTTGGCCGGATCAGGACCCGGCGGGAAGGCCGTTGCAAACGCTGCTTCAACCTTAAAACCCAGGCCCTGGCCCATATTGTCAACGGCGCACGGCTGTTTGCCGTCAACCACGGCATCCAAATTCCGGCCACATTGAAACGCCTGGAGCAGTTGGGGGAAGACGGCATCCTGTCCCAAGAGGAAGCCTGGGATTTTTCACGAGCCTTTGAATTTCTCACCCGGTTGAAACTTATCAACCACCTGGAATCGCCGGCCGGGAGACCCTGCGACAGGGCGGCCCCACCGCTGCCGGCCAATTGCATTGATCTTTCCCGCCTGGAAAAAGAAGACCTGAAACGGCTGGACCGCGCCCTGGATGCCGTGACCCGGTTCCAGAAAAAAATGACGGCCACATACAACCAGGCCTGGATGAATTTTTTTAACTGAATCAACCTTATCCCATGGATACACCCCAATGACCCCAAACGACATGAGTTCCCAGGACACCCAGGACAATCGGTTCAAGGAATACTTCAGGGTATTTGCCAGAATTTCAAAACAGATCCACGCCAACACCGGCACCCGGGATATCCTGGCCTGCATCGTGGAAAACATCACGGACATTCTCGGGGCCAAGGGTGCCATATTCTGGATTCTCAACACATCAAACCTGGCCATTGAAAGCAAAATCTGCCACGGGTTCGACTACCGGAGCCTCTCCCTCACCGATTACCCGACCCTGGCCACCCTCTTTCCCCCGGAACAAAAAGGCGCCATTACCATCACCGACGCCAGGAACGACAAGCGCATCCCGGACCTGGAACGGCTGGGCAAACACCTGATCAACGCCATCACCGGGGTTTATTTTGACATTTCAGGCCCATACTTAGGTCTTCTGGCCGTTTACTTCACCGGCAACCGTACCCTTTCCGCTGACGAAACCGAACTGCTCACGGCCCTGGGGGAACAGGGGGCCATTGCCCTTGAAAAATCCATCGGCTACGACAGGGAAATGCTGGATCTCTACGGCCAGATCATCCAGGGCCTGACCCTGGCCATCGAGGCCAAGGACCCGGTCACCCACGGCCATTCCCTGACCGTGGCAAGACTGGCCCGGGCCACCGCCGTTCAAATGGGACTTAACGAAGAGGCCGCCCGCCTCATCTACCATGCCGCCATCCTCCACGACATCGGGAAAATCGGCACCCGGGACACCATCCTCGACCGCCTGGGCCGCCTCAATAAAAAAGAAATGGACTTCATCCGCCAGCATCCGGCCCGGGGCGCGGATATTCTCCGTCCCCTGACCTTTTTAGGCGATATCGGCCCCATGGTCCGCTCCCACCACGAACTTTTCAACGGCAGCGGTTATCCGGACGGGAAAAAAGGCGATGATATCCCCCTTGGCGCACGGATTCTTACGGTGTGCGACGCCTTTGAAACCATGATCACCGGCCGTCCCGGCATCCCCAAAAAGGATCTTGCCACAGCCCTCACCCATCTTCGGCAAGACGCCGGCACCCGCTTCGATCCCAAGGTGGTCCAGGCCTTCTTTGACATGATGCGCGACTGCAAGGATATCCTCGACACCGGAGAGTCCGTGGACCACTGCCTGGACCTGCTGGCCCGGGGGGTGGGGGAAACGGCCGAACGCAACCGCATGGAAGAAAAACTATCCAACCCGTTTTTCGGGTTTTAAAACATGCCTAAACGTGCCAGCCGTTGATGCCTGATCCCTTAAGCCCCCCAAAAGAATCAACACAAGGGCAGTGACAGGCAGTTCGCCAATCTTTATTCTTGACTCCCTTCCGCCAATCGCGGTAGGGATATTAAGTGCCTGATTCTGTGGAAGTATTTATCTGAACACAAATTATGTCTTTTACACACTCAAGATTGTGCTTACAAATTTTTCAAGGGGCTTATGCCCAATTCGAATAACGGCCATACCCAGAGGGCAGAAACTGGGCCGGCCATGAACGTCATGCACTGTGCCCACAACAAACCATGAAAGAATTAAGCTACTTGATTGGTTCTTTCATATAAAACGTTTAACGCATCGGAGTGCAGGTTAAATGAATAGAATAATTCAACGGTTTCAAACGATGGTATGTTTTTTTGTTTTTTTCGTATTGACCGCACCGCTTCCGGTGAACGCCGGTGCTGAAAAGCCATATTTAAAATCGCTCAAAAAAGCGGCATTGAACTGCCAGGTGGGGGCGTTCGAAGAATTTATGCCCCAGGATTCGTACACCAAAATAAACGCCTTTGAAGAGCATATGCACCTGCTGGACGCACTGACGGAGTCAATATTTGCCAGATGCTTAAAGATCTTTGGACAGGATACGGTCAGGACACCTGCGGGTATCCAGATTCCCATATCCGGTAAGGATCCCAAGTGGGAGAAGCTGTTCGGACCGCAATGGTCAACCATTGTGGCGGCAAATCCCGACGGCCCGTTCTATTTTAAGATGAATTTTTTCATGGAATGGGATCAGGAATGCAAAGTCCTTCAGCGTTTTCAGGCCTGCCTGGAAGACAAAGAATTTTGTTCCGATTTCCAGGCGGAAGGCTCGGTCATCCGCATGACGCAGAAGGCAGACGGCTGGCAACTGATATTTGATCTGCCCCCGGAACAAGAAGCCCAGGCAGAACAGATAAAATCCGCCATCATCCAGTCTGCGGCCTGGGCAAATAATTACCTGGCTGAGCATGAAAAGGCACCTGTAAATCCAGATTTCAAATACCGGTTTGCAACGGCCTATTTTTCCAAAATCAACCAGTTTTTAGGGGCACTCAAGCCCCAGTGATCGGTACAAAGATTTGGGGCGCAACAAAAGCTGTTACAGCCCTAAACTTCCCGGATTCATAATTCCCTTTGGATCAAAATGTGTTTTAAGCGCCCTTAAGGCATCCATCTGTGCCGTCCCGAGGTGCCGTTCCATCCAGGGTGCCATCATCCGGCCCACCCCGTGGTGGTGGCTCAGGGAGCCGCCGGCCTTTTCAATGGCATCGATGATGGACTGCTGATAGGTCCGGAAAGCCTTAATATCCGCCATCCGGGTAATAAAGATGAAGTAAAGGTTGGTGCCCTGGGCATAAAAATGGGAGGCGTGGGTCATACAGATGGTATCGGGGGTGGCCTTGACCACGGCCCGGACGGACCTGTGCAGATGATGGAGGTTCTCCCAGGTGGTGGAGCACTCCAGGGTATCGATGAGAATACCGTAATCGTTGAGGGCATCCCGCATATAGGGGTCGGAAAATCTACCGTGATACCATTTGCGCATGGGGTAGCCCGTAAGGTACATCCCATTGTGACTGCGGGCGATTTTCTTGACATTCCGGACCACATTGGCGGCAAACCCGCACTCTCCTTCAGCCTGCCCCATGACCAGGCAGCGCCGGCCCGGCCGCAGGGATCTCAATTTTAGAATCCGGTCGAGGACGCCCCCCTCAAGGCCGTACATCTGCATGGCCACATCGGTCTCCTCGGCATCGGAGATCCTGAAAATGGCGGGCATGCCGAAGCGGCCTTGGCTGATCCTGCGACCGGCCAAGACGGCGGATTCAAAATCCGGGAACATGAAGGCGAACTTACGGGTGTTCTCGGGCAGGTATTCAAACACCTTGAGGGTAACTGACACCAGCACCCCGAAAGCCCCTTCGGAACCTTTCATCATATCGTTTACCTTGGGGCCTGTGGCCGTGGCCGGATAGGCCAGGGTTTCCACCCTGCCCCGGGGGGTGATAAACTCCTGTGCCACCACAATATCGGCGGCATCCCCGTAAAGGGAAGACGCCTGGCCCGACCCTAAGGCCGTAATCCAGCCCCCCACGGAAGAAAACTCGAAACTCTGGGGAAAATGCCCGCCGGTATAGGCCTTGTCCGCCCCCAGGGTTTCCGGCGCCCGGTTGAGCAGATCTTCGTACGCGGGTCCCATCATGCCGGACTCCACCGTAATGGTCTGGTCGGTTTCATTGAAGCGGATCAGCCGGTTCATATGGGTGGACATGACCAGGGTGACCCCGCCTTTTGGGCAATCCAGGCCGAAGGTGACCGAACTGCCGCCGCCGTAGACATGGACCGAAATCCCCCTGTCGTGGCAAACACCGACCACGGCTTCCACGTCGGCCCGGTTCCGGGGATGGACCACCAGGTCACAGATATCTTTCACCCGGCCCTGCCGAAGCTGCATCAAGTCTTCCATGGCCTTGCCGCTGGCGAATTTGAGCCGGTCAAAGACGGCAGCGGACACGTTGTCCTCACCGACGATATCCCGGAGAACCTCAACATCCCGGGGATCAAGGGCAGATGGCTTCTCCATGGAAACCGGTTCGTTTCCAATGCATTGCATCCGCTGAAAATCCATGTCCGACAGCTTAAGCTCCCGCTGGATCACCCGGAGAAATCCGGGGCTGGGATTCTTGAAGGCCTCCGGGTTTCCCCACTTGAAAATGGCACGAAATGAATTGTCCTTCGGAGGCGTTTCAATCCATGTGGGAGAGGGGTGGCCCGTCGTTTTCTGACCTGTCATCTTTTCATCTGGTGTCTGTTTGGATGTGGTTCCGGTATTCATTTTGCGGGGTATCCTGTTATCTGTTGAATGTCTTTGTACAGAGGGGAAAGTGCCTTGTACATCCGTTTGTAAACCCTTTTGTAGAGGGCTTTGTATATGCTCACATGGTCCGGGTTCGGCATAAATGTTGCCGCAGGCCGGGTCATTTTCCGGGCAGCCTGCCGGATGTCGCCGTACAATCCGATGCCTTTGGCCGTTAGGACGGCAGCCCCTAAACCTGAAGTCTCGTGGGTGACGGCCCTTACCATGGGAAGGTTGAAGATATCCGCTGCAATCTGGCAGATGGCGTCACTCTGGGAGGCCCCGCCGGACAGGGCCGCCCGGGTGACCTTTATTTTGCCCCGGGCCTGGAGGCGTTCCAGCCCTTCCAGCAGGGCAAAGCCCAAGCCCTCTATGACGGCCCGGTAAACGTGGTCCCGGGTGTGGACATCCCCGAACCCGATCATGGCGCCCTTGGCATCGGGATGATCCAGTCCGGGCCCCCAATAGGGCTGAACCAGAAGCCCCATGGCGCCCGGCGGTGTGCGATCCAGGCACTGGTTGAGCAGTTCCTCCGGTGCCACGCCGAGTGCCTTGGCCGTTTCCACTTCCTTGTGGGCAAACTCCTTTTTAAACCAGGAGATCATCCAGAACCCCCTGAAAATCTCCACCTCCGGGTTGTAGCAGCCGGGCACCGGTGCCGGATACGGCGGCATCAGGGGAATGGCCTCAAAGTACCGTTCCGAAGTGGTCTGGACCGTGGCCGTGGTGCCGAAGCTTAAGGAAACCATGGTTTCATCCACCACGCCGGAGCCTAAGGTCTCACAGCCCTTGTCCGACCCGCAGGCCACCACAGGCGTCCCTTCGGTGAGGCCCGTCAATCCGGCCGCTTTGGCCGTCACCCGGCCGATGACCTCCCCGGAGGGGTGAAGCTGCGGCAGCTTTTCTGCTTCCACCGGGAACAGCTTGCGGGTCAGCGCCCACCTGCCGGCCCAGCACTGCCGTTTGTAATCAAAGGGAAGGTGGCCGATCTGGGCAGCCACGGCATCGGCAAACACGCCGGTCAGACGGTGATTCAGGAAACCGGATACCTGTAAGTACTTATGGGTGGCCGCCCAGATATCCGGCTGGTTCTGCCTGATCCAGTTGCACTTGCCCTGGGCCTGGGCCGCCATCAGGCGGTCTTCCAGTCCCACCAGTTTCACGCCGGCATTGAGAAGCCCCGTTGTACCGAACACCGGGGATGCCGCCCGCTGGTCCAGCCATACGATGGCCGGCCGAAGCACACTTCCTGCAGCATCCACATTCACCATGGTGGCCCGCTGGGTGGTGACCCCCACCCCGGCAATACCGGCCCAAACATTCGGGGCATTTGCCGCAAGCTGGCGGCAGGCCTGTACCAGGCTTTCCCAGTATACTTCAGGGTCCTGCTCGGCCAGCCCCGGAGCGGGGCTGACATAGGGGCTGTATGCCACCTGTTCCCGGGCCAGCAGCCTGCCGTTTCGGTCAAAGACCAGCGCACGGAGGCTCTGGGTGCCGCAGTCCAGGGACAATAAATAGTTATCCGTCATGGTTTGCCTCCTGGGGGTGGGGGGCATAGGCCGTTTCCCACAGCGCCCTGTAATCCCGGATCTCCGTTTCCCACCTGGCATCATCCCAGTTCAGTCCGGGGGCTGCCACCTCACGGATCCGGTCCATCATCCCAAGACCGCCCTTGGGCAGGAGCAGCCCGATCCGCACCCGTCTCAACAGCAGGTCGTCCAGGTGGCGGACCTGTTCCGATGCTGCGCCGTGGCGGAGTTCAGCCCAGAGGGAATGTGTGGCGGCAATGGGCGCTTTACCCACGTCAGCCAGGTGGGAAGAAAATTGAGTTACACGGTGGCCGTACCGGCCTCCAAGCCGTTGCCGCTCTCCGGCGGTGAGGCTTGCCAGACGGCCGTCCATGGGGGGCCGACAGGAATTTAAACCGAAATTGCTACTCACCGCCCGGGGAAGCCAGGGCTGAGCCGCTTTAAGGGCATCGCCGGCCAGGAGGTTGAAGGTGGTCAGTTTCCCCCCCGTGACCGTAACAAGTCCCTCGTCTTTCCACACCACATGCTCCCTGGATTCATTGGAGGCGGATTTGCCGGAATGTCTCGTTTTCCTGCTCAAAACGGGCCGGATACCTGTGGTGGCGCAGATGGCATCCCCCGGTGTCAGTCCCAGATCCGGCAGAAGGAAATCAAGGCCGTTCATGAGATAGTCGATCTCTTTGGCGGTAATGCCCGGCTCCTGGTGCAGGTCCCCTTCAAAATCCACATCTGTGGTGCCCAGCACCAGACAGCCGTCCCAGGGGAAAATGAAAATCGGCCGGCTGTCTTCGGGGTGGGCAAAGGAAATCACGCGATCCAGCGGATAGCGGTCTTTGGGAAAGATCAGGTGGCTGCCCCGCAGCGGCCGGATATGAAAGTTTTTCCGGGGGCAGGCCTGGAGGGTTTCTGCAAAGGGACCGGTGGCATTGATGACGCACCGGGTGCGGATCTCCCGCTCTTTTCCGCTTTCCGAATCTTTCAGGACAACGGACCGGACCGCTCCGTTCGCATTTCTTCCGATTCCCGCCGCCCGGGTATAGTTGAGCGCGTGGCCCCCGGCATCACAGGCATCGAAAATCAACCGCAGGGCCAGACGGGCATCATCCACCTGGGCGTCCATGAACCCCATACCGGCCACAAGATCCTCCCGGCGAATCCCTTGGGCCATCCGGCAGCAGGTTTCCAGGTCAAAGGAACGGTGCTGGCGCCGGCCGGCCATCAGGCTGTAGATATTCAGACCGGTCCGCATGGCTGTCCGGGAGGGGCCGATCCCCCTGTAAACAGGCATTAAAAATTCCAGGGGTGTGACCAGTCCCGGGTAGGTTTTCAGCAACCGTTCCCGCTCTTTTACAGCGGATCGCGTCAACAGGAATTTACCCTGTTTCAGGTATCGCAGCCCGCCATGGACCATCTTTGAAGATCGGCTGGAGGTTCCCCAGGCAAAATCTTTGGCATCCACCAGCAGGGCCTTCAGCCCACGGCCCACGGCCAGGGAAAAAGTACCGGCACCGGTGACGCCGCCGCCGGCGATAACGATGTCATAGCGGTCATCAATCTGTTTCAAATTCACGTCATTGTTCACGTCATGGCCTCCCACAGATCAAGGGCATCGGTCATGCAGCCTGCGACAAGTTCTCCCACAACCGCAGGATTTGACCGCAGCGCCTCTGTAAGCTTTCGGTAATAGTCCATGGATCCGACGCAGGCTTTTTGGCACGTAAAATACCGTTCGCCCAATACGTGGTAAACCGGGGTGAAATCGTTGAAGATCATCCGCATGACAGGGTTTTGTGCCAGACGGACCATCAATAGCTGAAGCTCCCAATCAAACCGGGCAAACGCCACCGGATCATCGGTCGAAGGAGTTGGTCCTTCCAGATAATCCAGCAGGGCACCGGGATCATTTTCCGCGGCAATGCCCGCCACCCCCGGCAGCATCATAATTCTTGCCCGGAGCAAATGACGAATCATATCCGCCGACAGGTAATCGCCGTACCGGGCCAGGGTGGTCAATATCCCCAGGCCCCCCTGGGCAAGATAGTCATTCACCCGGGTGGGCTTGCCATGGGCAATGGTAACCCATCCTTCTTTGGCCAGCCGCTGGAGGGTTTCCCGGAGTGTTGGCCGTGTAACCCCCAGGGACTGGGCAAGGGCCCGTTCCCCCGGCAGGGCGTCTCCGGGACCATAGCTTTTATCCAGGATGGCTTCAAGGATCTGGTGCTCGGCGTATTCCGCCGGCTTCATGGGGGGGCTGCTGTTGTCCAATAGTGGCATAGGTTTCCCTTTTGGTCCGAGGTGGTCTCAAATATGTCTGGTAAGAGGTCATACCAGTTGATAAAATATTTGTCAACACCTCTTAAAAAAACCGAAGGAATTGGCCTTGGCCGAAAATCCGTGATATATTCTTTCAATTGCAGCGTCTTTGATGGGCGCAGCCACAGACAACACACCCCCATATGGACAATATGCCCCCAAAAACATCATCGGCGACAGCCGGCCGGTGCCCTGAAACGGGACTGCCTCTGGTCGAGGACCCCAGGTGGACAAACCTGCCCAAAGACGGTTACCACTACTCTTACACCAAGGTGGGGGATGCCGTCGTCTATGTCCACAACCGGGGAGATGTCAACGCCTTCGACTCCGAATTTCATGCCGAACAAATCAAGGCCTTTGTCCGGGCCACAGGCGTTAAAATCCCCTATGTGGAACTTCGGGACTTTAGGGAAATCACGGGTCGGGGCAGCAAAAAACAGGTCAACGCCACCAAAACCTACATCATGAAAAACCAAAAATACCTGGCCGGATTCCTATACTGCAACATGCCCTTCTGGGTGAGAAGTATCTCCCGGGTGGGATTCCGTGCCCATTCCGTCTCCACCCGGTTCGCTGCCTGCAAGACCTATGGGGAAGGTATAAAAAAGGCACTGGAAATCCTGGGGCAACCCTTAGCCTGTCAGGATGATGGCCAAAAATTGCGGTACGACCAGATCCGGTTCAAACCGGAATGGTCTTTCCACCTCCCAGAAAAAAACTTCACCTACGAAAGCGGCGTTATTCCGGGGCGTCTGCTTTTCTCGCGAATCAAAGGATCGGTGGATTATAAGAATATGGAAGGCATCCGGGACGCTCTGGCCAGGGTATTCAAAGACGGAGAATTCACCGGCACAGGGTACATCAGGATCGCTGATTATTCTGAGGTAAAAACCATGGGAATCCGGGCCCGGCGCACCTATGGCCAGATACTCAACCATCTGGCAAAAACATACGATGCAAGACCCGGCACCACCTATGTCTGCGGCGCCAATTCATTCATACGCTCTGCCATCAAACTCTTTTCGGGGTTCATCAAGCAGAAAATCCGGTTTACCGATACTGTGGCCGAGGCCTTTGCCGAAATAAATGCAACGGTGCTTCCACAGCCGCCCGCAGAGGAAAGTATCCTTGTTTCAGCCAGTGATATTGAAGAAATCAACGAACTTTGCGGCCTGATGCTCTGGCCGGAGGAAGAAGTGGATAACCTGGATGTGGTGAAAATTTCGCCGGATAATCCACTGATTCCCATTTCCGAAACCCTGAAAGTGGTCCAGACCGACCTGGCCGACCTTCGGCAGACCCAGGCCCGGCAGATGAAACATCTTGAGGTGGCAAGAAAGGCCGCAGAAGCTGCAAACCAAGCCAAAAGCGATTTTCTGGCCAATATGTCCCATGAGATCAGAACCCCCATGAACGGGGTGATGGGCATGCTGGACGTCCTTAAAGACACCCCCCTTAACGCCGACCAGATAGAATATCTTGACACCGCCCGCCAAAGCGCCAAATCCCTTTTGGGCATCGTGAACGATATCCTGGATTTTTCCAAAATCGAATCCGGCAAACTGGATGTGGAACAGGTGGCCTTCAGCCTCCGGGAACTTCTGGAATCCATCGGCGATGTCCTTGCGAACAGAGTCCGTCATCCAGATGGAAATTTTGGGGTGGATTTCGGCATCCAGATGCCGGGCCCCATACCCGATCGCATCATCTCCGATCCCACACGGCTACGCCAGATCCTGACCAACCTGATCAAAAATGCCCTGACCTTCACCCGCCGGGGAAGCGTCCTGGTCCGGGTGTCAAAGGATCATGGCAAACCGGACACAAACAATAGGATTCACCTGCGCTTTGAGGTTATTGACACGGGAATCGGTATCCCGGAAGATAAACTGGCCGGCCTCTTTGATCCCTTTACCCAGGTGGATGCATCAACCACACGGATATACGGGGGAACAGGCCTGGGTCTGGCCATCACCCGGCAGCTCGTTGACCTGCTCGGCGGAGATATCGGTGTGGAAAGCCGGTTGAACCGGGGATCCAGATTCTGGTTTACCCTGCCCTGCGGCACGGTGCGGCCATCGGCCATAAGGAAATCAGACCCGGTGTATCCGTCACCCGCAGCTTCCCTTGATGAGGAAACGACGATTTCTGATTCTAAGGTACCGGCGGTATCCATCCTCCTGGCCGAAGACAACCCGGTCAACCAGAAAGTGGTCCGGAGCATGCTACCGAAAAAAAGCTACCGGATTACAACGGCTGTGACCGGTGCTGATGCGGTCCGAAAATTTAAAGAAGCCCAATTTGATGTGGTACTGATGGATGTCCAGATGCCGGTGATGGGCGGGCTGGAAGCCACCCGGAAAATCAGGGCGGCGGAAGCGAACGCTTCCAAAAGAACCCCGATTATTGCACTCACGGCCAATGCCATGAAAGGAGACCGGGAAAAATGCCTGGCTGCCGGTATGGATGATTATGTGGCCAAACCCTTTGAAAAAACGCATCTCATCCGGACCATCCGAAAATATCACACCTGACGGATAGGCATAATGGAGACCCCGTATTAAACCGGATTAAAGCGTTGAATCCAACCGGATCTCCTTGAGGGGGGTACAAAAAAACCTGTGTACTTCAACCGGGTCTGTTCCCTGAATACAGGCTGCCGCCATTGCCCCGGGACTGGGCTGCCAGCGAAAAAACCGCCAGGCGTCCGGTCCGGCACCGCCGGCGGCTTCCGGATCATGAAAACGAATCTTGGGTTCGATATCTGTCAGACAAAAGGAAAATGCATCCAGGGGAATGGAAAGTCCCATCCCCCGGGCCTTGATAAAGGCTTCTTTCAGGGTCCAGATATCAAAAAAACAGGCCTGCTTATCCGTTTCCGGGCAGGCGTCCAAAAAGTCGGCCTCAACCGCTGAAAAAAAACGCCTGGAAATACTGAGTTCCACCGTTCTGTCCGAACGCTCCACATCCACCCCCACATCCCGTCCCAGGGCAATGGCGCAGACCACCATCCCGCTGCTGTGGGAGAGGTTGAATCTCAGGTCCGGCAGGTCCGTGCCGACGACAAGGAAGGGTTTGCCAAAACGATTCGTTTTAAAAATAAAGGATTCCGGCGGGTTTCCCGTATACTCGGACAGAAGATAGCGCACCAATGCCCTGGCCGTCACACTGAGACGGCGGTCCTTGTCAAACCGGAACCGGTCCGCCTTCTGTCTTTCTTCTTCTGAAAGGATCGACCGGTACTGCGCCGTCAGGGCCGGATCTGCCACACTCCTTGCAAAGAAAAGACAAAGGCGGTCCTTAGCCAGGACCTGCGTCAACGCATCAGCACAGCTCATGGAAGGATGACTTTCTCTTTTAATTTCGAAAGGTTTTTCATATCATGGTTGAACAGGGTCATGATCCGGTGGATACGAACCTGTTTGCCCAAAACTGCATTTTGCCGGATAAAGCCCGATGAATGGCTCCCGGGTCCCAAATCAATCAGGTTAGCTACCGGGGAATGGGATGAGAGCGGTTCGGCCTGGCGGTCCAGCTCCTCTTTCAAGGTTCGCAGCGCCCGCCGGAACAAAATGGGGCCTCTGCCGATTTCCCAGAAAAAATCTATTTCCGGGCGGACGACAAAAGAGGCGGTGCAGCAGGAGATCACGTCAATGGACGGACGGTTAAGTCCCCCGGCCCGGGCAGTAATGGCAGCCAGCCGCTTCTTCCAGACACCGGCCGCCGGATCAATGTTTGGTGAGTGGAACCCGAACCGGATGGGCAGGCGCTGAAATGTTGTTCCGGTATCTTCAAGGTGCCGGATGGCCCGCATCACTCCGGGCAGGCTCCCGGAGAGGACAAACTGCTTTGGCGAAATAATGCCTGCAAGACTCGTATATTCGTTGAGTTCCGGTTCATTTTCGAATCGCCAGACAGCATCTGAGACACCGATCATGGTGCCCGGCCGGCAGCAGGTTTCAAGGATGTGGGCATTGTCCACCAGGGCGCTTAGGATCTCGTGGGGCGGCATCACTTCCGCCAGGGCCAGCGCCACATATTCCCCCAGGCTTGCGCCGAAAAGACAATCCGGTAAAATTCCGTCATCCATAAGGGTTCTGGCCAGGGCATACTGAACCATAAACAGGGCGGGATGCGAAATCGCAGTCCGGTCAAGGCTGTTTATCATCTCTATGGATTCAGGTTGTCCGGATTCGTAAAGGGCATCCACAACGGATATGGACAACTTCCGGCGGGGCACCTGGTCCAAATCGTCCATCCACTGCCTGAACACGGGGTTGTTTTCGTAAAAGGCCTGCGCCATACCGGGATACTGGGTCCCCTGCCCCGTGAGTATGAATATGTTGCGGTACCGCGTCACCTTTGTTTCCCATCCTTTGCATTCAGCTATAAACGGCTTTCATGGCCAGCCATGGTACCACAATTGGTCACCATATCCAACTCAAGGTTTATCCGTGATCCCCCATAAAAATACCACCTGCCGCGGCAACAATGCACCCGTTGCCGCCGCTGCCCCCATACTTATCCCGAACTTATGATGGCATTACGCAAAGTTTGATGGTATAGTTGGGGTTGCGCTGATAACTCCGGCGAAAAACACCCCGACGAAAACCCAGTTAGGCACACCTGCATGAACAGAATAAAGCGACTGATCAATACGTTTACGATCCCAGACCGCCTTGGCCCCGAGGACGGCATCCACTACTGGCAGGAGCGGGTGCTGTTAACCCTGCTTCTGACCGCCTCCTTTTTCGGTGCATTGACCTGGATTCCCAGTGTCTATCTGGCCATCAAAGAAGGATTATGGGTCGTGGCCACAGCCGATACCCTGGTACTCGGCCTTGTGGTATTCCTCTTTTTAAATCCCGGGCTGTCCTATACATTCCGGGCGGCGGCAGTTCCCCTCCTGGCCTATATTCTGGGACTGATACTGCTGTTCACCCTCGGACCTTTTGGTGCCGGACCGGTGTGGCTGTTCTTCTTTCCCGTGCTCACCGCCGTGCTTCTGGGCCCGAAATTTTCAATCTGGGCATTGATTGTGAACGCCGTTACCGTTGCCGGCATCGGCTACCTGATCCAGCTCAATCAAACGGAACTCATGGCAGCGTTCGGGTTCAAACCCTGGCACGTGGCCTTTGAAAATCCGGTGATGAAATGGGTGGTGATCAGCGCCAATTTCATGTTGCTGAACATCCTGTCCAGCGTATCGGTCACCATTGTCCTCAACGGCCTTCACAAATCCTTGATCCGGTTGTCTGCCTCGGAAAAAAAGTACCGGCAGATTTTTGAAAATATACTGGATGTTTACTTTGAAACCACCCTGGACGGAAAGATCCTGGAGATTTCGCCCTCGGTGTCCCAGGTATCCGCCTACACCCAGGCCGAACTGCGGGGCGGTGACATGTCCCGGATCTATTATGCCCCCAAGCAAAAAGAGCCGCTTATCGACCAGCTTTTCAAAGAAAGCCAGGTCAACGGATATGAACTGGACCTCAAGGACAAAACCGGCGAACCCAGAACCTGCTCCATCAATGCCAGGCTCATCCGTGATGAAACGGGGGAACCGGAACGGGTCATCGGCATTTTAAGAGATGTGTCGGAACAAAAGGCCACGGCCCGGCGTAAAAAGGAATTGGAGGAACGGCTCAACCGCGCGCAGAAGATGGAAGCCTTAGGCATGCTTGCCGGCGGTGTGGCCCACGACCTGAACAACGTGCTGTCGGGCATTGTGACCTATCCGGAAATTCTGCTGATGGATCAGCCCCCCAATTCGGCCATGGCCCAGAGCCTGAAGGTGATCCATGAATCAGGGCTCCGGGCCACCGGGATTGTCCAGGATCTGCTGACCCTGTCAAGACGGGGGGTGGTGACCCGTGAAGTGGTGGATTTCAATCAGATCATTACGGATTTTTTAAGGACCCCTGAATATGAAAAGCTTCTCTCCTTTCACCCCAATATCCGTGTAACAACGGATATCACAGCCCACTCCCCTTTGATCAAAGGGTCTGCAGTGCATCTGCAGAAAACGGTGATGAACCTTGTGTCCAACGCCGCCGAAGCACAGCCCGGTGGGGGAATTATCAGTATTGTCACGGAAAACCGCCACCTGGATAAACCGGTTCGGGGATATGACCGCGTCAAATCAGGGGATTATTTTGTTCTCTGCGTATCTGACTGTGGCCAGGGCATCGCACCGGAGGACCTCAAACGGATATTTGAACCGTTCTTTACCAAAAAAGTGATGGGCCGCAGCGGCACCGGCCTTGGCATGGCAGTGGTCTGGGGAACGGTCCAGGACCATGAAGGCTATATTGACGTGACCTCCGGCCAGGGACAGGGCACCCGGTTCGACCTGTACTTTCCGATCTCCGAGTTGCCCCTGGTACAAAAACCCAAGGCTGTGGACATCAGCGCATTGATGGGCAACGCGGAAAAAATCCTGATCGTTGACGATGCCTCCCACCAGCGGAAAATCGCCACCACCACCCTGCGGCGGTTGGGATACGAAACCGAAGCGGTTACCGGCGGGGAGGCGGCCATTGAGTACCTGAAAACCCAAGACGCGGACCTGGTGCTTCTGGATATGATCATGGATCCGGGGATTGACGGCCTGGAAACCTACCGACGGATTATCGAAATCCGTCCGGGCCAGCGGGCCGTCATTGCCAGCGGATTTTCCAGAACCCGCCAGGTCAAAGAAGCGCTTCGGTTAGGGGCCGGCCAATACATCCGCAAACCCTATACGTTGGAGAAAATCGGTACCGCAGTCAAAAAAGCACTGGAAGGGAACTGACCGGTGCAGGCCCGACTAAGTTACGCCCTCCTTGCCGGCAATTTTCCGGCTATTTGTCGCCCAAAGCTTCCACGGATATGGTCACATGGACATCTTTACCCACAACACCCATGTCGTAAAATTTGCCTGAGCCCACACCGAAGGCCAGACGGTCCAGGGTAAACTGGGTATCAAACCCCGCCACCTGTGTGCGCTTGTCAAAGGGGCTTGGGGCAGTGCCGTGGAAAACAAAGGGAATTTCCATTACCTTTGTGGTGTTTTTGAGTGTCATTTCCCCGGTTACCACATAATTTTTTCCCCCCTTGTGGGTGATCCCGGAAGAGACAAAACGCATCACGGGAAACTTGCCGGCATCAAAAAAATCAGGAGATCTCAGGTGGTTGTCCCGCTTTGCGTTTCCGGTATTCACACTGTTTACCTGGACCGTAAAATCAAAACGTCCCGCCCCGGGATTCGCCGGATCAAAACGGATATCCCCGTTGAAATCGCTGAAGTTGCCATACACCGTTGAAAAAATATGGGTGATCCCGAACTGAACGACCGAGTGGTTGGCGTCCAGTTTCCATTCCTTTGCCATGGCCTGGGTTGCCGTGAATACGAAAGCGATGATGAATATACCGTATACTATTTTCTGTTTCATTTTTCTTCTCCGTGTTTACCGGCCTTTGCACGGCCGGCATGTCGTCTGATATAAATCCCGGCAAACAACGCCAGGGCCGCACCGGCCGCAATGAAAAGCCCCGTGCGCGGAACCATATGGTGAAAAGTTTCACTGACGAACCAGGCATGGACAAAGGCCAGGATGACGGCCACCGGGGTGCAGATACGGTGAAGCCGCTGCCAGGACTTATAGCCGATATGAAGCCGGGTCCGGAATTTGGAGGCCGCAACAATTGCGGCCACAAAGACGGCGGTAAATCCCCCCAGAAACTCGGGCCAATACCTTCGTTCAAGGGGAAAAAGGCTGAATCCGTCCGCCCAGAGGATCAACAGGGGATGCACCAACACAAGAATCCCGATCAGGGTACCGCATCCCCGGTGAAGGGACATCAACAGCTTCAGGGGAATCCGCCGCTCCAAAAACACCGACCGGGCCACCAGAAGCACCTGGCCCACCATGAGCACCAGCACCACCCACCCGATGGATTTTCCGGCCTGAAGCATCACCTTTTCCAGTCCGAACTTATAATACAGGGACTGGGACTCATACAAAACAGGTGCCCAGGCCGCTGCCCCTAAGGCGGCCACAGCCATTCCAAGCACGGCCCCCCTGAACATGTATTTACCAAACACCTTTGGTTTCATGGGAAATGCCTTGTATCAAGGAATCCGGTCCAGAAGTTTGTCGATGTCATCTTTGCGCACCAACCCGTCGAACCAGGCCGCCGTCTGCCCGTCCAAACCGTTGTAAGCAGCAAGCACCTGGGCCACAACCGCAGCCCTGGCGGCGTTGTCCCCTCCGGCCATCACCGATGCCACCAGCGCCCCGCCAAGGTCCTGTTCATGGGAGGCGATAATTTGTACGGCACCGCTGAGCACCTCAGACGTATGGCAGGACTGGCCGAAACGCATGACCGCAGATACGCTGTCCTGTTCAACGGCACCAAGGCCCTGGGTGGTCCACATCTCCACGGGGGAAGAGTCAAAGTGGGCCTGCGCGATTTCTTTCATGGCCGCAGCAGGCGCCGTCCCGTCCATGCAGGCCAGGCAGACCCTGGCAAGGAATTGCGCAGTCTCCACCGTGGCATCGTCATTGTGGGTCATCCGGGTCTGTGCCCGCACCGCATCCGTTAGCCTGTCCGGCGCATCGCGAAGGGCGAGTACCACCGGAGCGATCCGGGCGGCGCCGGCCATATCGTTTGAGGCCGATCCGCATTCACTGGGTCCTTTTCCCTGTGCGATATGCTTAAGGGTGGACCGGGTGGCTGTATCCATATACCCGTCATATCCCTCAAACATGGCCTGCCAGTCCCGGAAGAAAACATCCGTATCATAGCCGCCTTCGGCAACGGATGAAAGAAGGGTAAACATTTGATCCCCGTAATGGGTGAACTCCCCTTTGCGCTTTGTGGGATGGTAGGAATCTTCCCCGGGGGCCAGCAGGGTATCCACCCGGCCGTACTCAGCCTCTATCTTTTGTGCATCGTAGATCCAGTGTACGCCAAGGGACAGTGAATCTGCCGCCAGAGCGGCCCTGACCATATCCCTGGCCTTTTCTTTGTCCTTGTCTGTCATAGCTTCACCTCTCTTTTTTGTTTGGTTTGCCATACTGAATAAGACAATCCCAAGATAATGCAGGTTATGACAATTTCAAAGGGGCAAATACGATAAAAGCATTCAGGCAGAAACCCGGGTCTGTCTGAAAAACCGGTACAGGATCTGGTCGTCCACCCCCGGTGACACCTGGCTTGAGAACCAGAGCGCCGGCATTTTTCCGTCACCGGCGGCTTTGGCCCGGATATCCTTGAGAACCTGCCCGGCAATGACACGGCATTTGGGATCTTCGTAAAACCCGTGCCAGTCGGTGTCCTGGTATGCCATGGCCCGCCTGTATTTCCGGATCTGCCGGTTTAGAACGGCTGAAAACCTCTGGAGGGTCTTGGGCGCCCCCTTATACGTGTAATGAATGATATTTTCCACGCTGGAAATATATTTCTGCCAGAAGTCCCGTTCGATCTTGCGGACCTCAAACATATGATGGATCATGATACGCAGCAGGTGCCGGGTGCGGAAGAGCACCCGTTTCTGGGTATCCACCAATGTGAGCATCTCCCGCCACAGGTGGCGGTTCATCCGGAGAAATGTCTTGTCAAACCGCTTTGCCAATGCCCCCTTTTTTTTATCACCGGTCTGAAGATACTGGATAATCCAGTCCAGGGCCGCATCCATATGCCGGTCAACCGCCGAGCTTATAATCTCCAATACCTGTTTGTGGCTGATAATCCCCACCACCGGCTTATGATATCCTCTTGCGCTTTCCAAAGGTTTCGGTGTCATGCGCTTTTCTTTTTCCAGAGCGGTGTTCAACCCATTGGCAACCTGTGCCTGGAACAAGGAGAGCTGTTCGACGGACAACGCGTTGACCACCTGGAAGAGATAAAGGGCCTTTTCCCTGTCATCCCGGATAAAGCCCAGTATGCCGGCAAAGGCATAGGAGATGATCTTTTTGGTGGTCCGGTGCTCGAAAAACGCCTTGAGGGTTTCAGGCCGGCGACCATCACTGTCCCAGGTGGCCATAAACCGGTTCGCCAGAGCCGTCTGCCACTCCCGTGTCTTTCGGAACCCGTCCTTCTGGGATTTGACCAGGAAGGGCAAAAAAACGGTGAAATAAAAGGGGGGAGCCCAACTGCCGGGGATGCTCCGGTTCAGGTGGCTGCCGTAGTAAAGGGCCACCATCATCATCAGGGCCTCCGGTGTCTCTTCATCAAGCATGCGGTTTTCAAAGGTTTCCGCCAGACGGGTGTTGAGCCGGGTTCTAATGGATTTAAACAAACCGGCCTTGAGCCGTTTGGCCAGACCTTTGGCAGCCATCTCCGCCTCTCCCAGCCGGTCCTCGGCCACAAGCGCCTGGGCCACCCCCTTGACTTCCCGGGCCGATCTGGCAAGTACCGGACGGGTGAGCCGTTCGTACACGTAGGCATCCCTTGAGGTCTGGGTGGAGATTCCCTCGCGGATCAAATCGAACGCATCCAGCAGCACTCCCTCATCGGCATGCGAAAGGAAGTACTCACAATAAATCCAGCATTCGTGATATTGCTTGGTGTCGTACATGGTTTTACCCCGTCAGGCGAATCCCCGCCGGTGGATGAAGTTTACGAGATTTAGAGTCGCTTTCTGTAAGTGTTGCGGTAATTGCCCGGATTGTCAATGTAAATTTGCCGGGGCGGCAATATAAGAATTGCCTGGGCTTTTGATGTCTGTACCGATGTCATCGGTGCTGTCTCCGGGTATATAGCCCTCTTGTCCGAGGACGGCAAGGAAAACGAAGTACTTTTCTTAGAGGATGGCGGGCTCCCGTGTACTGTGGACCCTGAACCGGCCATGCCTATCCGGGGGCTCCGTGAAAAAGCACACCGGGAATGCCGCACGGTATACGACAACCGGTTCATGCAAAGCGACTGGATGCAGTTTCTTCCCCCGGGTCAGATGGCGTATGCAGGTTTTATGGTTGGTGGGGCGGGCCGTCACAGGAAGTGACCGCCCGGTCCACCACCTTTCCAATTATGCTCCGCGCACGCCGTGGGTAAGGGCAAATTTTTCAAACATAGTCACCAGTCCCGTGACCAGGTTGAACACCATGGCACTGCCGCCGTTCCGGTCGGTACTTTTATCAAAAAAGAGGGTCAGCTCTGCATCCAGTCCGTCATCCGGACGCCAATAGCAGATCATCAGCGGCATCAACGGCAGGGGGTAAAGCACCAGGGAAAGGTCCGCCTGGTATTTAGGGGGCAGGGATTGCCCGCTGAACATATCCACCAGATCTTCAAACAGTCCGGGATAGGTCTGCGCAAGTTTTTTCAGGGGGGCTTCACCCCGCCGGACAAACAGGGCGTTTCTTTCCCTGGCCCCTTTAAGCTCACGATAAGGCACCCAATCCCCTGTCAGGACCTGCCCCTCACTGTCCAGCACATAGGTCAGTAATGGGATGATGATCCACGGATTTATATGAAGGTCTGTCCGAAACTGCCCCCGGGTGTTCAGGGCAAATGGTTTTCCCAGGATTTTCAGGGTCAGCCAGCCGTCTTTAAAGGTCCCGCCGGTCCGGCGGGCCGCATCTTCAAGGTCACAGTCCGCCAGGCGCTCCGTCAATTCGGCCATCACCCGTTTTAACTCGTTTTCCCCGGGCAGCGCCGTGGGGGAATGTCCCTGATAGCGCGCCCTCACCTCAGGACTCAGCACCGGACAAAGATCCAGGGACTTGCGCCCCAGAAAGACTTTTGAGGCAAAGGCCAGGCAGGTGGTTTCATTGCACTTCCGGCAGTTGGATTTATCAAGCAGCTTAAATACTTCCATGGCATTTTTAAATTCAGGCATGTTCTCTCCTTCACGCATCACATGGCCATCAAGATCCCGGCAGATGGACAAGTTCAAACCTTTCACCGGAATACGGCTCAATTTATCAGTTTACTATTGAGATGCCGAAAGGCAAAGAAAAAAACATCCCCCAAACGGGGGAGCCCCCCAAAAAAAAGACACCCGGCTTTCGGATCAGATAACACCGTTGCGGGCGGCCCAGACCACCGCCTGGGTTCTGTGGTTGATGCCCAGTTTGTTGAAAATATGGACCACATGACTTTTCACGGTATGGGGGCTGATGCCAAGGCGTTTGGAAATTTCCGGGTTGGTCTGCCCTTCCCCCATCAGAGACAACACCTCAAGTTCCCGGTTGGTCAAAGGCTCCGGAAGCAGGCCGGTTTCCGGATCACGCACGGGTGCGACGGCTGGTATCGCCGTTTTTTTTTCTTTGGCCTGCGGTTCATCTACGGCCCCTTGACGGCCGTCAATATGCAGGATGACCTGGGAAACCTGGCTGCCGTCCGCATCCAGGACCGGATAGGTCTGGGCCAGGGGACGGGTCATGTGAGGGCATTGATCCGGATGCACCTGTTGCCTGGCCAGGAGGGCGGCAAAGGCCATACAGGTTTTCAGTCCGCATTCCCCGCAGTTGGTCCCGGACAAAAGTTTTAAAATCTGGGGTACCGCACCGGGTTTAAACACCCTGTGATTCGGAACAATGTCTTCGTGCCGGGACCAAATATCGGATAAATAGGCAATGAGGTCATCGGCAAAATTTCTCACATGGTCGCGGCTTTCCATGGGGGAAGCAATACAGCGGTCCGGATACACCGCACAAAACACCCCTTTGTACATAAACCGCACCATTGGAGGGCTGTCAAAGAGTTCGGCCCGTTCGGCCACGGCATTGATATAGGGTAAAAGCGCTTTCACGCTTTCTTCAAAGAAAAAGCTAGCCCCCACCACAAACACCCCTTCTTTTCCGGCCTGCCGCACCGGCCCGTCCGCACAGGCGGCAAGACTATGATACCCGATCCTCAACTTCATGGACATCCCTCAACATATAGGTATTTTCAACCTGGAAAATCTCGGATACAGCCGTAATCTCGAAGCCGAACTTCTGATAAAACCGAATATCTCCCACCTATATAATTATTATGGTGAATAATATCTGCTTTTAATTTTTCAGCCAAAAGGTTCAAATAGTTTTTTTTGTTTTCAATAATAAAAATATTTCG
>CAJWHT010000048.1 GCA_913041495.1 uncultured Desulfobacteraceae bacterium
TTTACCCCCCCCTGTGGGGCCCATGAAGGTAAAGGTGCCGATGGGCCGGTCCTCGGGCTGCAGGCCGGACCTGGCCCGCCGCACCGCATTGGATACGGCATCTATGGCCTTTTCCTGGCCGATGACCCGGCGCTGGATATGAGATTCCATCGCCACAAGCTTTTCCTGTTCCCCCCGCAACATCTTGGACACCGGAATACCGGTCCACGAGGAGACCACTTCGGCCACATCCCCCTCTTCCACGTCTTCCTTGAGCATCTGCCGGGTTTCCTGGAGGCCGGCCAGGGTGTGTTTTTTCTCTTCAAGCTCCGCATTCAGCCGGGCGATTTCACCGTAACGGATCTGGGCCACCTGCTCCAGGTCGCCGTTGCGTTCGGCCACCTGGGCCCGGGTCTGAAGGCGGTCGATCTCCTCCCGGATACCGGAGATATCGCTGATCAGTGTTTTTTCATTGTCCCAGTGCAATTTTAAGGGGCGCATCTCTTCTTCCAGATCCGCCTTCTGTTGTTCCAGGGTATCAAGCCGCTCTCTGGAGGCGGCATCCTTTTCCTTGATCAGGGCCTGGCGTTCGATTTCCATCTGGGTGATCCGCCGCTGGATCTCGTCGATGGCCCGTGGCATGGAATCAATCTCAATCCTGAGGCGGGAGGCGCATTCGTCAATGAGATCAATGGCCTTGTCCGGCAGGAACCTGTCCGCAATATACCGGTTGGACAGGGTGGCGGCCGCCACAATGGCCGAATCCTTGATCCGGATGCCGTGGTGCACCTCATACTTTTCCTTGAGCCCCCTGAGAATGGAGACGGTGTCCTCTACGGTGGGTTCCTTGGCCAGCACCGGCTGGAACCGTCTTTCCAGGGCCGCATCCTTTTCTATATACTTGCGGTATTCATCCAGGGTGGTGGCCCCCACACAGCGCAGACTGCCCCTGGCCAGGGCCGGCTTGAGCATGTTGGAGGCATCCACGGAGCCTTCGGCAGCCCCTGCCCCCACCACGGTGTGGAGTTCATCGATAAACAGGACGATCTCACCCTCTGCGGCTTCAACTTCCTTGAGCACGGCCTTGAGCCGGTCTTCGAATTCCCCACGGAACTTGGCGCCGGCCAGAAGCGCCCCCATATCCAGGGCCAAAACCCTGCGGTTCTTCAGGGAGTCGGAAACGTCCCCTTCCACAATCCGCTGGGCAAGCCCTTCCACGATGGCCGTCTTGCCAACCCCCGGTTCCCCGATGAGCACGGGGTTGTTCTTCCTGCGCCGGGACAACACCTGGACGATCCGCCGGATCTCTTCGTCCCGGCCGATGACCGGGTCCAGTTTACCGCTGCGGGCAAGTTCCGTCAGATCCCGGCCGAACTTTTCCAGGGCCTGGTACTTGTCCTCGGGATTCTGGTCCGTGACCCTGTGGTTGCCCCGGATGTCCTTGAGCACGGCAAGGATACTGTCCCGGGTCACACCGGCGGCGTTCAGTATTTCGGCAGCCTTGCCACGTCCCTGGGTAAGACTGATAAGAATGTGTTCCAGGCTGACGTACTGGTCGGTCATCTTATCCGCCTCTTTGACGGCCTGGTCCAGCATGGCCCTGCCCTCGTTGGACAGGTAGGGCGCAGCCCCGGACACCTGGGGACGGCGTGTGAGCGCCTCGTCAATACGCCCGATAAGGTCGGCGGGACTGACCCCGATTTTATTCAAAACAGATACCGCCACCCCTTGTCTGTCCCCCAACATGGCGGCTAAAAAATGGATGGGGGATATGGCCTGATGTCCCCGTTCAACAGCCAGTGTATGGGCCTGCTGGATGAGTTCCTGGGATTTTACGGTAAACTTTTCAAGATTCATGGAATGTCCTCCGGCAATCTTTTCATTATTTTTTTGCCATTTGCCGATAAAGTAATACGATAAGTTTCTCCGTCAATATCTTCCTTGAAATAATTTTGGAAACACCGTATTCTTAATTTCCTCAAACCCACCGCATTGACAACTCCCACCCTGTGGTATACTCTTAATCATTGTTAAACCGCTTAAGGACTTAATGCGTCTATGGACAGCCAAAAATTTAAAATTGTCAGAGCCCGCCTGGAAAAAACACAAAAAGAACTGGCCCAGCTTTTGGGTATCTCCGTCAAAGCCATCCACAGTTATGAACAAGGGTGGCGAAAAATTCCCCATCATGTGGAACGCCAGCTTCTGTTTCTGCTCTCCCGCGTCATCGGAAAGACAGATGCCCCCAACTGCTGGGACCTGAATAACTGCCCGGAAACCAAGCTTGCCAAATGTCCGGCCTGGGAGTTTAAATCCGGTGACCTGTGCTGGTTCATAAACGGTACCAAGTGCAGCGGAGAAGCCCATAACTCATGGGAAAACAAGATGGAAGAGTGCAGAACCTGCAACGTATTTTTAACCTTCTTTAAAAACGAAGAGGAAATTATATCCAATGACTGAGTTTATCATGGCCAACCCCGCCGCCTGCCATACGGAGCGGGAAACCATGTCGGAACAGCGCAAGGCACTGCCCGGTGCCATCAACGATATTATGAAATCCCTTGAGGACGACGCCTGCTTTGCCCATATCGGTGATGAACCCATCCACTTTTCCACCTCTGTGAAAGAGATGATCGATCTTTTCAGGGAGATCCTGTTTCCCGGCTACTTTTCAAAAGAAAAAGTGGATTCGGCCAACCTGCCCTACCATATGGGACAGGCCATATCCCACCTGTACGACATTTTATCCGAACAGGTGATCCACGTGCTGCGCCACGACTGCCTCCGCTACGATTTGGCCTGCAGCGAATGCGAACCCCGGGGCAACGATGTGGCCCTGAAGGTGATCCAGGCGATTCCCGACATGCGGCGGTGCCTGGCCGAAGATGTTAAAGGTGCCTTTGACGGGGACCCGGCAGCCAAGAGTCACGACGAGGTGATTTTTTCCTATCCGGGTCTCTATGCCATAACCGTATACCGGATCGCCAACATTCTCCACACCCTGAAGGTGCCCCAGCTGCCGAGAATCATGTCGGAGTATGCCCACAGCCTCACCGGCATTGACATCCACCCCGGCGCCACCATCGGCAAACGGTTTGTCATCGACCACGGCACCGGTATTGTTATCGGGGAGACCTCGGTGATCGGCGACAACGTCAGAATTTACCAGAACGTTACCATCGGCGCCCTGTCCCTGCCGCCGGACGCCGGTGAAAAACTCCGGTGGGCCAAACGCCACCCCACCATTGAAGACGATGTCATCGTCTATTCCGGCGCCACCATCCTGGGCGGGGATACAGTAATCGGCGCCCGTTCCGTCGTGGGCGGCAACGTATGGCTCACCCAGTCAATCCCCCCCGACACCAAGGTCTTCATCGAAAATCCCAGACTCATCATCAAAAATCAGGAAAACGACCATGAAAAAGTTAGCTGACCTGACCCAGGCCTGCGGCAACACCCCCCTGGTGTACCTTGAGAATGCCTCAAAGGACTGCGGTGCCCATCTATACGCCAAACTTGAATTTTTCAACCCCGTGTCCAGCGTCAAGGACAGGATCGGCCGCGCCATGATCGAAGACGGCATCCGCAGGGGAAACATCAAAAAAGACACCTTGATTGTTGAACCCACCTCGGGGAACACCGGGATTGCACTTGCCTTTGTGGCCCGTGTGCACGGGTTGAAACTCATTTTGACCATGCCTGAAACCATGAGCCTGGAACGACGGCAGCTCCTGCGCCACCTGGGGGCGGAACTGGTGCTCACCCCCGGGACAAAGGGTATGAAAGGCGCCATTGCTGAGGCCCACAACATCGTGGAGACCTCCGGCAACGCCTTCATGCCGGACCAGTTTTCCAACCCGGCCAACCCTGCGGCCCACCGGGAGACCACCGGCCCGGAAATCTGGGAGGCCACCTCCGGAGACATCGACATCTTTGTGGCCGGGGTCGGCACCGGCGGCACCATCACCGGTGTCTCGGAATTCATCAAGAGTAAAAACAGCGATCTGCTCAGCATTGCCGTGGAACCCAAGGATTCCCCCGTCATTTCCGGCGGGCAGCCCGGGCCCCACAAGATCCAGGGTATCGGTGCCGGCTTCATCCCGGACAACCTGAACAAAGAGATTATCGACGAGATCTTCCAGGTGGAAGCGGATGAGGCCATGACCGGGGCCAAAAAGCTGGCCAGAGATAACGGTATGCTCTGCGGCATCTCCTCCGGCGCCAACTTCCATGCCGCCTTTGAAACCGGTAAAAAACATCCGGGCAAACACATTGTTTTTGTTGTCTGCGATACCGGCGAACGCTATATCAGCACGGACCTCTTTTCGGACAAATAACGGCCATGGGCCGCCCATGAACGTCATGCGCCGCGCCCACAACAAAGCATGAAGGAATTAAACGAGCTGCTTGGTTCTTTCATAAAACCGTTGCACATCCCCCCGGGGCGATGAAAAATGTCATTTCACCGCCCCGGCCCCTTGCCAATCAGATATTCGGTACATACGTTTAGCCTTTTAATTTTGGGAGTCACGTATGAACCAAAAAACCCACGGTGTGGTCCTCGGCCTTGCAGCCTTTGCGGCCTGGGGATTGCTGCCGGCCTACTGGAAGCAGCTCCAGGCGGTCAATCCATTTGAAATTCTCTGCCACAGAATTATCTGGTCCTGCGTATTTCTCTTTTGCATCATCGCATTTAAACACAGGGCAAAGGAAATCACCGCCATTGCCAAGCACCCTTCCACCATGAAGGGACTTGTTCTCTCCGGCCTTATTATCGGATTCAACTGGTTCATCTATATCTGGGCCGTCAACTCCGACCGGGTGGTGGAAACCAGTCTCGGATACTATATGAACCCCATGTTCAACGTGGCCTTGGGCTTTGTTCTTCTGGGGGAACGGTTCAGCCGGCTGCAATGGGTGGCCGTGCTTTTTGCGGCAGCGGGGGTAAGCTACTCCCTGATCGCATACGGGACCCTGCCGCTGTTTGCCATTGCCCTGGCCGTAAGCTTCGGCCTCTACGGTTTTTCCAGAAAAAAAATCAACGCCGCCCCCATCCCGGGCCTCTTCATTGAAACCCTGGTGCTGTTGCTCCCGGCATTCGGCTATGTGCTCTACCAGTATCTGGAAGCCGGCAGCCCGTTCCTGCGTGATCCCGGCATTACCCTCTGGTGCATCGGATCCGGGGTGGTGACCAGCCTGCCCCTGCTCTGGTTTGCTGCGGCGGCCAAACGACTGAACCTGTCCACCATCGGAATTCTCCAGTATCTGGCCCCCTCCATCGCATTCGTTCTGGGCGTGTTTGTATACAAAGAGCCCTTCACCCGCCACAGCCTTGTCACCTTCAGTTTTATCTGGGTGGGGGTGCTGCTGTACATCCGGGAGTCTCTTTTGTCCTCACGCAGATAAGGCAAAGCCCCCAGACGGCATACTTTATCGTGGATCGGGGAAGTTTTCTTGACTTCACCTGGCTTTGATTGGATACTAAAGCTATATTTATCAAAGCAAACCATTTAAGCCCACCGTTTATGAGTCTATCACCCGTTGCGATTTTCGCAGACGGCACAGGGACTTAATGGGGGCAGGAGGCATTTTTGGGTGTAAAAAGAAAAAAATCCATCACCAGGACATTTTGCCTGGGGTTTGCCCTGCTCTTCATTTTCATGGGTGGGGGCGGGTTGTTTTTCTTAAGTGAAATCAAGACCTTTTCCCGGCTCACCAGTTCCATTTACCACCACCCCCTTGTGGTGTCCAACACCTCCCTTGAATGCAGTCTGACCATCACCAAAATGCATCTGAGTATGAAGGATATCGTCCTTTTCTCAGATCCGGATCTCATCGCAGGGGAAATTAAACGGATAGATCAATACGGGGCACAGGTCTACCGCAACCTGGACATCATCCGGGAAAAAATCCTCGGCATCCGCGGCCGTGCACTGGAAAAGGAGGCCAGGGAGCTTTTCAGGGCCTGGGAACCCATCCGGGAGGAAGCCATTCAACGGATGTCCGCCAATCAGATGGATGCGGCGGCACTGATCATCAAAAACGAGGGGGCGGCCCATGTAAAACGCATGGAAGCCAAGATGGCGGAACTCACCGCCTATGCCAGAAACAAAGCCTCTGAATTTCTCAGGGCCTCAGATGCCACCGGGAAAAAAATCAAGTCCATGTCCATCATTTTCTTAGGGATCGGCCTGACGTTCATCCTGATTATTGCCGGCCTCACAGTGACAACCGCATCCCGCTACGAAGGCGAATTGGTCCAAAGTGAACACCAGCACAGAATTATCTTTGAAAATTCTCCCCTGGGCATGATCCGGTTTTCACCCGACGGCACCATTGAGGATATGAACGATAAATTTGCCGAACTTATGGGAGCTTCAAGGGAGCAGCTTTTAGGCTTTAATACCGCCACCCAAAGTTCACCTGAAATGCAGGCCCTACTGAAACGGGCACTTTCCGGACAAACCTCTGTATATGAAGATGAGTATACCTCCGTCAACGGAAACAAAAAGCTATTTTTGAGGGTGGTCTTCAATCCGGTCAACCCGGGATCTAAAACCACGGAGGTGATCGCCACCTTAGAGGATATCACGGAACGAAAAGCGTCGGAAAAGGCCCTTAAAGAGAATGAACGGCGGCTGGATACCATCTTCAACTCCGTCCAGACCGGAATTTTCATCGTTGACCGGGAAACCCGCACCATTTTAGACGTCAATGCGGCGGCAGAGATGATGGTGGGACTTCCCAAACCCGAGATAATCGGACAAGTCTGCCACAATTTCATCTGCCCGGCGGACCATGACAACTGCCCGGTGGTGGACTTAGGGCAGACCGTAGACAAATCTGAACGCATCCTTCTGACGGCGTCCAAAGAGGAACGCCCCATACTGAAAACCGTCTCTGAAGTCCCCATCCGTGGCAGGGACTGCCTTCTGGAGTGCTTTGTGGATATCGGCAAGCAAAAGGAGATTGAACAGGGACTGCGGGACGCCAAGGAAGCCGCCGAGGCGGCCAGCCGGGCCAAAGCAGATTTCCTGGCCAATATGAGTCATGAAATCCGCACCCCCATGAACGGGGTCATCGGTATGACCGAGCTATTGGCTGACACCCCCCTGACACCGGAACAGCAGGAGTTCGTCGGGACCATAGGAAAAAGCGCCGAGGCCCTGCTGGCCATCATCAACGATATTCTGGACCACTCAAAAATCGATGCCGGCAAGGTGGAGCTGGAGGCCATAGAGTTCAACCTCCGCCCGCTGCTGGAAGACATTGCCGACCTGACGGCGGTGCGGGTCTATGAAAAAGGCCTGGAGTACTGCACTATCATCCATCCCCAGACCCCCTCCTACCTGATCGGTGATCCGGGCAGGCTCCGCCAGATCCTGTTGAACCTCATCAGCAACGCCGTCAAATTCACTCATAAGGGTGAGATTGTGGTGGAAACCAGGCTGACACACGAAACCCGGAACCGGGCCGTGGTCAAATTCTCTGTAACGGATACGGGCATCGGCATTCCCCCGGAAAAAATCGAAACCCTCTTTGACGCCTTTTCCCAGGTGGACACCTCCACCACGAGGGAATTTGGCGGCACCGGCCTGGGACTTGCCATATCCAAACAACTGACAGAGCTTATGGGGGGGCACATCAGCGTATCCTCAGCACCGGACAAAGGTGCCAGCTTCAGCTTTACCGCCGTGTTTGAAAAGCCCGATCCCGATAAGGTACGCCCTGCCCTGCCCCGGCAGAAACTGGAAGGACGCCGCATCCTGGTGGTGGATGACAATGATACCAACCGCCTCATCCTCAAAGAAGAACTCTCCCGCTGGGGATGCTTGTCTGACGAAGCCCCTGACGGTGTTACGGCCCTGGAAAAACTCAATGCGGCCCAAACCACGGGAAAAGCGTTTCATATCGCCATCATAGACATGCAGATGCCCGGAATGGACGGGGCAAGCCTGGGCAAAACCATCCGGGAAACCCCCGCCCTAAACGACCTGCAGATGATCATGCTCACCTCCATGGGGATGCGTGGCGATGCCAAACGCTTTGAGGATATCGGTTTTTCAGCTTATCTGAACAAACCCATCAAGCAGCGGGAACTTTACGACTGCCTGACCATGGTCAGCCCGGCATCCGCAGATTCCCCTCAAGTGCCCCGGCCCTTGCTCACCCGCCACGCCATCGCCGAAAACAGGGCATCCGACAGTTCTGCGGTAAAACTGCTGCTGGCCGAAGACAATCACATCAATAAAAAGGTAGCGTTGGGGGCCCTGCGGAAGATGGGTTTGTCCGCAGATGCGGTGACAAACGGGCAGGAGGTATTGGACGCGTTGTCAGAAGAAGATTATGATCTGGTGCTCATGGACTGCCAGATGCCCCGGATGGACGGCTATGAAGCCACGCGAAGGATCAGGTCAGGCAATACCGAGGTAAGGAATCCCGACATCCCCATCATCGCCATGACCGCCAATGCCATGAAAGAAGACCGGACCAAATGCCTGGATGCCGGCATGAACGATTACCTGGCCAAACCCGTAAAGCTAAAGGACCTGTCAGCGATGTTGAATAAATGGCTGGACCAGGCCCTCTAGTGTCGAAATTTATATCATCTTCCCGTCTTTCCAGAACGGAGACATCTGCCGAAGCTTGTCAATGGCCGGGATCAATGTCTCAACGATCACATCCATCTCTTCTTTCGTGTTGTAATGGGACAGAGAAAAACGGATGGTGCCGTGGGCGGATTTAAACGGGACTTCCATGGCCATGAGGACATGGGAGGGATCCAGTGAGCCGGATGTACAAGCGGAGCCCGAAGAGGCGCAGATGCCCTTGCGGTCCATGAGCATGAGGATGGACTCCCCTTCCACCGCGTCAAATCCGATGGACAGGGTGTTGGGCAGGCGGTTTTTTGTATCGCCGTTCACGGATGTCGCGGGGATCTCGGACAGCAGCCGGGATTCCAGATAATCGCGAAGTTCCTTCACCTGGGTATTCATCAACTCCAAGTTTTCTTTGGCCAGTTCACAGGCCTTGCCCAGGCCGATGATGGAAACAGTATTTTCCGTACCGCCGCGGCGGCCGCTTTCCTGATGACCGCCGATGAGAAAGGCCGGGAATTTGATGCCCTTTTTCACATAAAGGGCGGCCACGCCCTTGGGTGCATGGATTTTGTGACCGGACAAGGAGAGCATGTCCACGCCTGTAGCCTGCACGTCGATGGGTATTTTTCCTGTGGCCTGCACCGCATCCGTATGGAAGAGGATGCCTTTTTCCCTGGCCTTTTGTGCCACCTCTTCGATGGGGAAGATCACGCCGGTTTCGTTGTTCGCCCACATCAGGGAAATCACGGCCGTATCTTCGGACATGGCATTGTAGAGGGTGTCCAGATCCAGGCGGCCCTTGGTATCCACCGGAACAAAGGTGACCCGGAACCCTTTTCGGTCGCCGAGATAGGAAAAAAGATTTTTAATGGCCGGATGCTCCACGGCCGAGGTGATCAAGTGTTTTTTCTCCGGATACATGGAAATGGCGGCGTTGATGGCGGCATTATCGCTTTCCGTGCCACAGGAGGTAAAGATGATCTCCTCGGGCGTTGCGTTGATGAGATCGGCCACCTTTTGTCTGGCCTGCCGAATCTTTTTGCCCACCTCATCCCCGAAGGTATACATGGATGAAGGGTTGCCGTAAAACTCTCCCAGATAGGGAAGCATTTCCTCAATAACCTCGTTTGCCACTTTGGTGGTGGCGTTATTGTCCGTATAGATAACGTCCATGGTATTTATCCTATTCATTATCCGCTGTGGCTTTTGCCGTTTCGATCACTTCTTCGATCCGGTCAAGGCATTTGCCGCAGCCGCCGCCGGCTTTAAGGTAGTTGGTCACGTCCTCGGTGGTGGAAAGTCCGTTCTGCTTGACGGCGTCGATGATTTCAAGATCGGTGACGTCAAAGCATTCGCAGACCATTTCGCCGGGTTTCGCCAGGATCTCGACCCCCCGGAAGTCTGCAATGGCTTTTTTGAGAGCCGCCTGACCCATGACCGAGCAATGCATCTTTTCCTTGGGCAGTCCCCCTAAGAAATCTGAAATATCGTCATTGGTGACCTTGGCGGCGTCATCCAGGGTCATTCCCTTGATGATTTCCGTCAGGGCGGAAGATGATGCCACGGCACTGGCACATCCGAATGTCATGAACGAGGCATCGATAATCCGCTCGTTTTCATTCACCTTCAAAAAGAGTTTCAGGGCATCGCCGCAGTTCAATGAGCCGGTTTCCCCGACAGCGTTTGCATCCTTGAGTTCCCCCACGTTTTTGGGGTTCATAAAATGTTCTTTTACTTTATCCGTATAGTCCCACATGGTTTATTCTCCTTTTTTGGCCCCCGGGCCGATGTCTGGGTTTAAAATACTACAGGGTGGTAGATTGTCAACACGGCATCCAAATTTTGTTAGGGTCCAGTTCAACAGGTATGCTGTTCCGCAAAGAGATGCGCCCCGGAACGGATTCCGGGTCGATGACCACATCCCGGGTGATGATTTCCACCCCGCAGTCTGCCGCCCGGATCAGTTTTTCAGCGTAGGCCGGATCTATGGCGGCTGCCGGGGTAAAACAGGCGGCATCCATTCTTTGAATCAGGTAGAATATCACCGCCCGGTGCCCGGCCTTTTTCAACCCTACCAGTTCTTCCAGATGTTTCTGCCCCCGGGTGGTTACCGCATCAGGAAACATGGCCAGCCCGTCTTCCACCAGGGTACAATTTTTTATCTCTATATAACAGCGGTGTCCCTGTTCATCTGTCAGCATCAGGTCCAGCCGGGTGCCCTCGGATGTCTTGACCTCCGATTGCACCTTCGAATACATGGCCAGTTCCTCAATGGCCAGGTGTTCAGCAGCCGCCCTTACCAGACGGTTGGGCACCATGGTATTGATCCCGATATAAGAGTCACGGGTCCGGATTACCTCCCAGGTGTATTTGAGTTTGCGTTTGGGATTATCGCTTTGGGAAATCCACACCGGAGCGCCTTCCTCCTTGCACCCCGTCATGGAGCCGGAGTTGGGGCAATGGGCGGTCACCACACTGCCGTCTTCCAGGGCAACATCGGCCAAAAACCGTTTGTACCGTTTCACCAGCCGTCCTTTGATCAGCGGCGGCAGTTCGTACCCCTTATATGTCATTATGAGTATCCTTTATATATCGTTTAAGGTCGTCCGCATCAAACTGCCGCCGGATACCGAACCGGGTCAGGGCAAAATCATAACGCACCGGATCTTGGGGGGTGATCCTCCGAAAACCCCGGGTTATTTCCATGGCGCATTGCCGGTCGGCTGATTTGCGCCGGGTAAATCCGAGCATCCGGCCAATTCTGTACATATGTGTATCAATGGGATAGACAAGATCGGCGGATGAGACACCGGTCCATCCGCCGGGATCCACGTCGTCCTGCCGGACCATCCATCGCAGGTAGAGGTGGCTTCGCTTACAGGCCGAGTTTTTTTGGGGATCGGCCACCAGATGCCCCACATCCCCGGCCTTCAAAATCTCACGGTGGAGACAGCTCAGCCCCTCAAAGACGTTGGATGAAACCTGATACCCCTTGTTAAAACAGGCAAAAAGAGACCCGTACCGCTCAACAATCCCCCGCATCCCGGCGATCAGCCCCACCAGGTGTGAGGCTTTTGCAAACCGGTAGACAAACCCGTCAAACATCTGGTAAAGGTCAGGCCCCGTGGCCGTCATAATCGTTTCAGACGGCTCAGGTCCCAGGGTTTCCAGCACGCCGCCCACGGTCTTCATGATCAGTTCCACCCTGCCGTAGGCCAGGCAGGCCGCCACAAAGCCAGCCAGCTCCCGGTCCTTTAGATCCGGGTAGTCGTAGAGGAACAGCAGGGGGTCCGGATCGATGTAGGATTTCCTATTGTAGCGCTCATACAATGTATCGAGTTTGGCCTTTAATCTGTCACGTCTGATTCTCATACCATGAATATAAAGCAAAATAGGGGCCAAAGCCCCATGGGCGTCAAGAGCACAATAAGGCCCGGAAAGGCCAAGGGTAAGGATCAGCCTGTCACCAGGCGATTGCGGCCTTGTTTCTTGGCCTTGTACAGGGCAGCGTCTGCCCGGCCGATGATGCGTTGAAGACTGTCGGAGCCGGATGTCATCACCCCAAGTCCCAGGCTCACGGTAAACCGGATTCCCCCTTTTTCAGACCCCACCCGGATGTCAGCCAGGCGTGACCGTAGGCGTTCCCCCACCCCGGCAGCGGTGGGGGCATCGGTTTCCGGCAGGATCACGGCAAATTCCTCACCGCCGAGACGGCCGAAGATATCTGTCTCACGTATCAGATTGCTGCTGTGGTAGACCAGGGCTTTGAGTACTTCATCCCCTGCCTGGTGGCCATAGGTATCGTTGATGGATTTAAAATGATCCACATCCATCATCAAAACGGCGAATTCGTGGTTATACCGCTGTGACCGGCTCAGTTCATAGGCCCCTTTTTCCAGGAAAACCCGCCGGTTGTTGGCCCCGGTCAAAGGATCCTTTGACGCCAGGCGCGTGAGTTCGTCTTCCATGGCCTTGCGCCGGGTGATATCACGGATGAGGCCCTGGAACATCTGCTGGCCCTCCACTTCAACCGGACTGAGCATAATCTCGGCCGGAAATGTGTCTCCGTCCCGGCGTTTGTGCTGCCACTCAAAAAAGCAGCCGCCCCGGGCCTGGGCATCGTCAAGATGTTTTTCCGCTTCGTCAGCAGATAGGGCACCGGACGGCTGGAGCGGCGGAGAAAAATCCATCACCTGCTTTCCGATAAATTCGTCAGCACTGCTGCAGCCAAAAACTTTGAGCGTGGCATTGTTGCAGTTTACAAATCCCCTGTCCCGATCAAGGATCATGACCGCATCCCTGGACGATTCAAACAATGCACGGAATTTGGCCTCACTCCGGGCAACCTTTTCATCTGCCTGTTTCAGACCGACGATGGCCTGCTCCAATTCCCCGATCAGCCGGACTCTTGTGTCCACCTCCCGTTTCAGCTTCCGGTTCCAGATCAGGATGACGGCCAGCACAACACAGGCGGCCGCGGTGACCACCAACACCCATTTCACAATATCCGCCGCCCGGATGCCGTGCTCGTACCGCACGGAAAGCCAGTTGCTCCTGATCCGCATATGCTGCTCCGGCGTAATCCAATCGATGACCTTGTTGACGATGCTCAAAAGTTCCGGCAGATCCTTGCGCACCGCCATATGCAGGTTGTAATTCCCGTAAGGCGTGGGGGCGGCAATCTTCACATTGGTGAGCCCATGGGCCTGAATCAAATAGCTGGACGCCGCCAGATTTTCAATGCCGGCATCCACCAGCCCCAGTGATATAGCCTCGATACGCTTTAACGGAGAGTCCACATAATACGGATCAAAGGAAATGCCGTCCCGGGCCAGCCAGTCCGGCGTGGCATTCTTCCGGATAATGGCCAGCCGTTTGCCGTGAAGATCTTCGATACCACCGATGAACGGTGCATCCTTCCGGCTCAGTATCACCAGGGGAAAAGACAGGTAAGGTGCGGAATAATTCATAAATTGTTTCCGCTCCTCGACCATTGCCGCGCAGGGAATCAGGTCTATGTTCCCGGCCTTTATCCCTGCCAGCACCTGGGGCCACGGCAGGTTTGCCATCACCTCAATCTCAATACCGATCTGGTTCATAATGGTGAAGATATAATCTGCGGCAATTCCCTTGAGTTGCCCCTTTTCGTCAAAGTAATGAAATGGGGGAAAGGCCCTTGGCCCGGCCACGCGTATGGATGTCGTCGTATCCAGCCAGTGCCGTTCCTGCCGGGTCAGGTTCAGTTCGGCAAGGGACAGCCGTATTTGCTCGGCGTATCCCTGCGGCATTACGAATCCGGCCGCAAAAAGCGCCAGGCACAGGTACGTCAACGACTTGCGAAAAAGTGTCAGCATCATTTGGACATCCGGTTTTCGTTACGTGCTAATTTACAATAAGAAGATTTTCATTCTAACCCAAAACCCGGCCTAAGGCAAAAATAATCCGTATGGATACGAAATGAAACGTTATGTCACCCATCTTATTGAACCGTTTATAAAGCGGGCCTTTCACAGCCCTAAGATGCCTGGCCTCCCAAAAGCCCTTTGGCTGCGAGGAAGGCCAGGATTTCCCCGGCGCAAGCCTCAGGGTTTTCCATGGGCACAAAGTGCCCGGTACCGGGGATGGTAACCAGGGTATAATCCGGAATACAGCGGCCCAGCTTTTTGGCAGCATCCGGATAAAAGGTGTCGGATTTTTCCCCCCGGACCGCCAGGACCGGGCATTGAATTCTTGGCGCATAGGACCAGATATCCCTGGGTGCGGATTCGAATATCTGGGCCTCCAGTTCCGGATCACACTTCAATACGGCTGTTTTTTCATCCTCCTCCAGAAACCCGCACTCAAGGTAGGCGTCAATGAAATCCCTGGACCAGGTTTTAAAAATCCCCCGGCCTGCGGCAAACCGCTTGAGGGCCGCCTTCTTCCCTTCAAACACCCGTTTGCGCCGCCGGGCGCCCCGGGCCAGGGGGAATTTGCCCAGAAGGCCGGTGAGGTGGAGCAGGCCCAGGACAAACAGCAGGCGTTTGGGCAAAATCACCGGATCGATCAGGACGATCCCGGAAAAAAGTTGCGGCGACTGGGCTGCCGCAATAAAGGTGGTGACCGCCCCCAGGGAATGGCCGATACCGATGATCGGCGGCGTCATTTTTTTCTGGATGAATCGTGTCAGGTCGTCTGCAAATAACCGCCAGTGGGTGATGCGCCCCGTCTCATAGCGCAGGGAATCTCCGTGCCCCCGGATATCCGTGCCGATAACGCGAAGATCACCGATAAGATGGCGGACAAAGGGATTATATGCCCCGGCGCAGAATCCGTTTGCATGGAGCATGTGGGTCTCGGGGCCTGTGCCGCCCCAGTCCAGAAAGTGGGTTTTACCGCCGGGGATATCGATATATCCTTCAACAGGCTCAAACGCAGAACCAAACTCAGGGGACAAAGCAGCATCAGACATGGCGGACTCCTTTTGGACAGGGGGTCATCTATACTTCGAAAGAGGTGATCTTCCGGAACATTAATTACACAAACATAATTTCAGCCGGCCCGATGTCAATTGAGGGCGGTTAGGATAGAGACTCCACGATAAAAACCTTGACATCCTAATACGTCCGTATTAAAAAACAGTCAATACAAGCGTATTAAATAATGAGGAGGCCGCCTTGGACAATACCAGAAAACAGCTTTTTGCGGCAGGCATCCGGGTTTTTGCCCAAAAAGGGTACAGGGATGCAACGGTGCGGGAGATATGCAGGGACGCCGGATCCGCCAACGTAAACGCCGTCAATTACTATTTCGGTTCCAAAGAAAAACTTTACCGGGAAATTCTTGACCTCATCTTTTCAGAGTATGACACCTTTGATCTGAAACACTGGGACCAACTATCCCCGGAGGATCAACTAAAGACCTTCATTACGAACTTCTGCCGGATGCTCTACGAGGAAAATGAACTCACATCGGACATTACGGCCATCTTTGTATCGGAGATGACCCGGCCGTCCCCCTTTATCGAAAACCTGGTGGACCAGTACAACCGCCCGCGGATCAAACGCCATTTAAAAATGATGCGCGCCCTGCTGGGAAAAGAAGCCACAGATGATACGGCCAGGGACTGCCTAGTATCCGTGGCCGGCCAACTGCTCTACCACAGCTTTGCCTGGCCCGTATTTTCACGGCTGTTTCCGGACTATAGCCCCGCCCGTCAATACGAGGCCTGGGCAGAACATGTGTACCAGTTTTCCATGGGCGGTATCCACCGTCTGAGACAGAATCGCCGGACATCCTAAACACGTTCTGCTTGGCTGACCTTCAAGCAGCAGGTAACTTCGTAAAGGAGGTATATTATGGGCATTCATCTATCATCCGATCAATTTAAAACCCAGGCCATAGCGGAAACCGGACTCAGCGATTTCGGAGGCGACACCTATGAGGCCGGATTGGAGGCCTTTTTAGAGTCATTGAACACCGAGATTCCTGCGGACCGGGACAAGGGCTACTTTCAGCACGTCATCGGCCAATTACTCAAAAACCGATTGGAAGTCACCCGCTTTTTTAAGGACCATCCGGAAATATTAAAGGAAGAAATCCAGGCACCGGTATTCATCGTCGGTTTGCCCCGGTCCGGCACCACCATCCTGCACACCCTTTTGTCTCTGGACCCCATGGCCCGCTATCTGAGGAATTTCGAAACCGCAGGCCCGGTCTGCCCCCCGCCGGAACTGATCCCCCCAGCGCCGGACCCGAGAATCCAACCAACCCATGAGGCCCTGGAAGGATTGTTCACCATGGCCCCTGAACTTCGGGGAATCAACGGCATCAACTTCATGGCCCACGGCACGGCGGAATGCCAGAACCTTATGGCCCACGAGTTTGTCCACCTGGGATGGAGCGTAGGCTCCAGCCTGTTTTCCCATGGGGACTGGGTGGCAGACTGCGACATGACAGCGGCCTACCAATGGCATAAGCGCATCCTGCAGATGCTGCAGTGGAAACTGCCCAACCAGCACTGGGTGCTCAAGGCCCCCGTTCACCTGTTCGGCCTGGCACAGCTTTTGGAAACCTATCCCGATGCCCGGATCATCTTCACCCACAGACCACCTCTGGACGCCATGGTTTCCGGTGTCAGCATGGCCGCCCGCTGGACCCGATTCACCACGGGCCAGGCAGATATCGGCGCCATTGCAGACTGGTATCCCGCGCTTTGGGCCAAAGGCCTGGCACGGGCGTTGGACGTCACATCCCGCCTGCCGGAGGCCTCTTATGCACAGATTCATCATGAGGACCTGGACCGCGCCCCCATAGCCACCGTTGCCAAGGCCTGCGACCACCTCAACATTCCTTTAAGCCCTGTGGCGAAAAAGCGAATGGCTATCTGGCTGAGGGATAATCCGCGGTCCGGGTTCGGCACACACACCTGTTCAGCCGACACCTTCGGACTGGACCCAAACCGGGAAAACGAAAGGTTCCGCTTCTACCTTGATACCTTTATAAGTTAATCTGACGTTTCCCCTTCCCGGCCATAAATAAACATCCGGAGATGCTGATACCAGCACCTCCGGATGCGAAGTGACCACGATGGTCAGGCGATTGTTATAGGATTGCGTTTATTTCTTCTTGGAACTGAGTTCCGGGAACTCATGGTAGAAAAATTCGTTGGTCTTGCCGTCGGCTTTCTTCCCTTCGTTTTCCCTGAGTTCCACCCGGCGGATCTTGCCGGAAATGGTCTTGGGCAGCTCATCCACAAACTCGATGATTCTAGGGATCTTGAACTTGGCAAGAACGTCGATGGTGTGCTTGAACAGCTCTAAGGCCAGTTCCTTTGAAGGTTCCTGCCCCTTGGACAGGATGACAAAGGCCTTGACCAACTGATGGCGTTTGGGATCGGGGACCCCCACGACCGCGGTTTCCATGACGGCGGGATGTTCGATTAACGCACTTTCCACCTCAAAGGGGCCGACACGGTAGTCGGAAGATTTGATAACGTCATCGGAACGGCCCACGAACCACCAATAGCCGTCTTTATCAAAGGTGGCCTTGTCACCGGTGTAGTACAGGCCGTGCTGGAAGGCTTCGGCGGTCTTGGCTTCGTTGTCGATGTATTCCTGGAACAGGCCGATGGCGCGCCAGTTGCTCAGGCGGACAACGATGTGGCCGGTGACATCTGCTTCGGTGATCTCCTTGCCTTCGTCATCTGCCAGGATGACGTCGTACATGTATGAGGGATATCCGAAGGAGCCCAGGCGCATCTTCTTTTCCATCCAGGGCGGATTACCGATCATACAGGTGGATTCGGTCTGGCCGTAGAAATCACGGATCTCTGTGCCGGTGGCCTCTTTCCACTGATCAATCACTTCCGGGTTCAAGGGTTCGCCCGCACTCAGGGAGTACTTCATGGCGGAAAGATCATATTTGGCAAGATCAAGCCCCACAAAGGCACGCCAGGCTGTGGGCGGTGCGCAAAAACTATTGACCTTGTACTTGGCTACTGTGGCTACGTATTTTTCAATATCAAGGGCTGTGAAGTTGAAACCGGTGGCGGTGGCACCCATGTTGAACGGGGAGAAAAAGCTGCTCCACGCCCACTTGGCCCATCCCGGGGCACTCAGGTTGTGGTGGACATCACCGGGTTCAAGGCCGATGATGACGGCGGTGGACAGATGTCCCAGGGGATAAGATACGGCGCTGTGACCCACCCGCTTGGGCAGGCCGGTGGTGCCGGAGGTGAAAAAGCAGAAAAGAACGTCTTCGCTTTTAACCGTTGCGGCATCTGCCACGGCTTCTTCTTTGTCAATTTCAGCATAGGATACCCAGCCTGACTTTTCACCCAGAACAATTTTTGCCTTGGGGGTGCAGTCCGCTTTGGCAAGGGCGTCGTCCACCAGGTCGGTGAGGCCTTCGAAACAGACAATGACGTCGGGTTTGTAAGCTTCAAACCGGAACTGGATCTCGCGTTCGGTCATGGTGGTGGCGGTGGGTACGGATACGAGGCCGCCCTTGATGCCGGCAAAGGTGGCAAACCAGGTTTCAGGAACGATGGGAGTCAGCATGTAGAGGTTGTTGCCCTGGTCCACCCCTTGTTTTCTCAGGTAGTTCAGCAGCTTGTTGCCGTTGGCAGCCAGTTCCTTATAGGTAAACTGGGCCTGCGCATCGGAGTCCAGATCCGTCCAGATCAGGGCAAGCTGGTCGCCGCGTTCCTTGACATGAATTCCCTCAAAGATCTCCTCTGCCCAGTTGAAATTCGCCGGCAGATCGGATTTATTCAGTTTTTCAAAGAATGACTGCGCTTCGATTTCCCGCTTTGCCATATCCTGGATTTCATTCAGGGCCATTGCCTCTCTGTAGATGCTTTCCAACGACATTTGCTTCCTCCGATTTAGATTTTTTCAAACCGCATTGGTTACCAGATTTCGCCTTATTGCCAGAACCTGACGCTTTCGCCTGAGGTCCTTTCTATCAACCCAGTTTATACTCTCGTAAAATAGAGCGGTTTCCACAATCGGTAGGAACCGGATTTTCCCTGTAGGTCCCGGTGTAGGCATTCCTAATAGATACTATTCAAGACTTGTAGGTCCACGCACCTACAAATGCAGGAGCCCCCTCACAGTCCCCCTGCCGGAGGCCATAAATTCCCGGCTTTTATGCGGTGTAATGCATAAACATGCACCTCAACGCTTGACACACCCGGCATCGTGGCAGTATATAGTGTCTTTTTAATTATTTAGATAAGGAGACCATATGCTGACGAACAAGAAAATCGGATTCATCGGCAGCGGGAACATGGGCGAAGCATTGGTCAGCGGCCTGGTGCTTTCAAAGGCCTCAGAACCTGAAAATATCATATGCTCGGATATCGACAAAACCCTTCTGGCAACACTCAGTGAGAAATACGGTGTACAGACCACCACTTCCAACATCGAAGTGGTTGAAACCGCAGACATCATCGTTTACGCCACCAAACCCCAGATTCTAGGTCTGGTACTCAAGGAAACCGCCCCGGCACTGGACAAAAGCAAGCTTGTTATCTCCATTGCCGCAGGCGTTCCCCTGGCGGCCATTGCCGCAGGCCTTCAAAAGGAACTGCGCCTGATCCGGGTCATGCCCAACATCTGTGCCTTTGTCAGGGAAAGCGCCACCGCCATTGCCGCAGGAGAGTATGTTCAGGAAGGGGACGTGGAATTTGCCCGGGCCATCTTCGACTCCGTAGGCGAAACCGTCTTCATCCAGGAAAACGTTCTCATGGATGCCTTTACCGGCCTCAGCGGCTCGGGCCCGGCCTACATCTTCACCATCGTGGACGCCATGGCGGACGCCGGTGTTAAAATGGGCCTGTCCAGAAAGGACAGCCTCTTTCTCTCCACCCAGACGGTTCTCGGGGCAGCCAAGTTGCTGCTGGAGTCCGGGGAGCATCCCGGGCAGTTGAAGGACCGGGTGGCCTCTCCCGGCGGAACGGCCATTGCGGGGATTCATACCTTGGAACAGGGGGGGCTTCGGACCACCTTGATCAATGCCGTGGAATCCGCCACCAACCGCTCAAAGGAACTGGGCGAGATGATGGTGAAAGATTTTATTGCCCAAAACGGCGGAAATAAAGAATAAAACTGCCTTCTCCCCAATGTCCGCATTTCAGGATGGATTCCACCCCCCGGCGTACGTCATGTACACCTCCGGTTGGAATCCATCCTGCGCCTTGAACGTGTAAAAAGCGATCACAATTATGTGGTACCTGTGACCGGTTGAAAAACAGAGCCTATCTACCATAATTGTGCAGTCTAATTCTTTATAAATCTGTTTTCCTTAGATGCCGGCAGAAGTTATTTATTTTCAATAAAATTTAATTGTCTTGACATAATCAACCGTTCCTGTATGCTCTGTACCCATTGCACGATTTTGAAGTGCTTGAGTTTCTTCCTTATTTATTTTCCCCGAGAAATCAGTGATTATTCTTTAAGATCGAGACGATTTATTTTTATTCTTATTTAGGAGAACGCCTACATGGCAAACGGTATCGTAAAATGGTTTAACGAGTCAAAAGGTTTTGGATTTATTGAACATGCAGGTGGTGGCAAAGATGTATTCGTCCATCATTCAGGCATCAATGCAACTGGTTTTAAAACTCTCGATGAAGGTGATCAAGTATCATTCGACATTGAACAGGGTCCCAAAGGACCGTCAGCTGCAAATGTGACCGTGATTTAATATACCATTTTATCCCAGTGACATTATAGCCCCTGAGTAACCCTTTACTCAGGGGCTTTTCTATTTTTAAAGATCAATCACCTGTGGTTCAAAAAAACAGGGTGACAAATTCCCGCTCTCAGTTATAGCGCTTTCTATGCGCCCCAAAGCACTGTTCTGAGTTGATTCAGGGATAAGATCCTCATGTCAATTCGCCTATCGGGAATGATTCAATATTATCAAATTTCAAATACATGGTTACAATTATTTGAAAAAATTGTATAGTGACCGTGCATATAATTTTATACATTACCCTTCTGCGTAATGCTCATCTAACCAATTACTGATCCGGCTCAGAATTTAACGTCAATCTCCTTAATCTCGATAATAAAATTATATGAGTATTTCATCATCTTAATTAATCTAAATTTTGGAGGAGAAATCATGGAAGTAAAAGATTATTGCAAAGCAATGCTGGCCGAGGTTACTGCTTGGAAAGAAAAATTAGACGCGATGAAAAAAGTTGCAGATACTTATGGATCTGCGGAAAAAGAGAAAATGTTACCGCTGATAGGCCAACTTGAACAGGAAGTAACGACGGCTCAGGCTCGTGTTGATCAGTTGGAAAATGAATGCCCGTCCGACTGGTCTCCTATGAAGAATGAACTGGATGACCTTTTTGGAACCGTAGGCAGTAGTGTCGACAGAGCCTGGAAAGATCTGGAACCTGGGAATGTGGGTGGCTGAAATGCGATTTTCATAGTGACGATAAAATTCTTAGCAAAGCCTCATGCGGATTGCATTGACAACCCGGTGGTTATAATTTTTTTTCGAACCTAAATTTCATACAGAAATTGCAGGTACTCTGCCACACCAGCACCTCCTTCTTCAGGGGCAAAGGCCGCACAAATTGCTTATCCGTGACTCTGTCTCGATAAGGCGACTGCGGTGTCGATTATCGTGTCATTCATGATGGTGATATCGGTTTCGGGATGGGGTGCTGCCAAGGGGAATGGCTGGGAAATTGTCATATCATCACCTTCTTTTTTTTGCAGATCTGAAATCTTTGCCTCAAAGATATATAAGAACCATCACTCCTATTCAAGTACATTCAGTTCTTAAAAAGAGGTGTATTTTGGTCCTGAAAAAATCAGTGGAGACATGAAAAAGGCCCCCTAAAAAACAAAGCCGGGAACTGGGATTTACGGCGTGATCCCAATCCCCGGCTTCTTGGCAAGGGAACTTTTAGGAGGCGGTTATGGAGTTAATTTCACTGTGGCAAGCAGTGATATTCGAACTGTCCAATTCAAATAAGAGGGCAGTTCTTATACGTCAAGTTCCTTTTTGAGCCAATCTCTAACTTTTCCTTCCACGGCATAGACACCTTTGTATTTGCCGATGCCCTGCATGAATTCCTTTTCCAGGTCTTTGGGCAACTCAAAGCTGCCCAGTTCCTCTGAGTCAAAACCTTTCCGGCGGACCAGGGTGAGAATGGGGTGCTTTTTCCAGGTGTTGATGACAAAGTAAACGGTTTCGTTGTCATTGTCCCTGGAGTTGTAATACGTCTGTGATCTTAAGGGACCCCACTCCAGATGCAGTGCGATGGCTTCCTCGGGGGTCATCTCCCAGTCTACTGAATTTACCAGATTGTGGTTTTGTCTTATGTCACGAAGTCTCATATATCCTCCATTACTTCGGGTTGAACACTTCATCTGGCTTCATATTATAGCAAGGAGTGTGCCTAACGAAAAACAAAATTCATTTTTGCTTTTATTTCAACCAATTAAAAGCACTTAGAGACAATTCAGAATAACGACAATACGATTGACGAGACACAAAAAGAGACACCCCATCAGAGACATTTTTGTCTCTGGTGGGGTGTCTCACAGATAAACCGATACGAGATTAATAGTTCTCGCAGAGGAGTTCAAAATAGCCCGTGGGTTTAACACAGGCCGGGCATTTATCAGGGGCGCTTTTGCCTTCGTGGATGTAACCGCAACTCAGGCAGCGCCACTTTTTAACCGCGTCACGCATAAAGCTTCTGTCCCGCTCAAGGTTGTCTGCCAGATGGAGAAATAGTTTTTCATGATGATTTTCAGCCACGATGATGGTGTTAAAGGTATCTGCCGCCCGTGCAAACCCTTCTTGCTCAGCTTCCCTGGCGAACTGGGCATACATCTCGTTGCCCACATAGTTCTCCAATTCGGCCGAAGACAGCAGGTTCTCGTGGGTGGTTTTGATCACCCCGGCAGGGAAAGACCAGTTGATGGGCAGGTCCCCGCCGTTGAAAAACTTGAAGAACCGCAGGGCATGCTCGTACTCCTGGCCTGCGGTTTCGCTGAACAATTTCGCGATCTGGATAAATCCCTCGTCCCTGGCCCTGTCGGCAAAAAAATCATACCGGGTCCTGGCCTGGGCCTCTGCGGCAAAGGAGGTGTGCAGGTTAATGGCGGTTTTGCTGTCCCTGAATTTACCCATTGGCCCCCCTTTTATTCTTCAATCTCAATGGCGTCGGCACCGCATTCCACAGCAGCCTGGCGGACAACATCCTTGAGGTGGTCGGGGATGGGATCGATCTGAACAATGGAAAGCAGTTCGTCTTCATCGTACTTGAACACTTCGGGACAAAGGTTATTACAGTTTCTGTCGCCCATGCAGTTCTTGGTAATGGTCACTTTCATCGTGGTCTAACCTCCTTCAAGATTAATGGATAGTAATGATTAAACTAACGTGAACGCATCCAGGTGTGGAATTTTTCCACCCATGCCAGGAGGGTTTCCGGGGCATGGGCCTTTTTCCACTGGCCTGCCGCATACTTGTTTGCTTCCGCCATGGTGGGGTAGATATGAATGGTGCCCAATATCTTGTTGAGCCCTAACCCATGGGTTTTTGCCAGGACAAATTCCGCTATCATTTCAGAGGCATGATGCCCGACAATGGTCACACCTAAAATGGCATCCTTGCCCGGAACAGTCAACACTTTAACAAACCCCTCATCCGTGGAGTCTGCAATGGCCCTGTCCAGGTCGTCGATGCCGTAAACCGTTTTTTCATAAGGAATCCCTTCCGCAATGGCCTCCTGCTCACAGAGGCCCACCCGGGCCACTTCAGGATCCGTGTAAGTGGCCCAGGGAATGGCTTTATAATTCACCTTGAATTTTTTGAACCGGCCGAACAATGCGTTGACTGCGGCATACCAGGATTCATGGGAAGCGGTGTGGGTGAACTGGTAGCGGCCGTGGACATCCCCGCAGCAGAATATGTTGGGATAGTTGGTCTGGAGGAAGGGATTGGCCTGAATCCGGCCTTTCCGGTCCAGGGTGATGCCTAAGCGTTCCAGGCCGAATCCGGTGGTGTTGGCCTTCCGTCCCAGGGCCAGGATAATCCGGTCAAAGGGGATTTCCACAGTGCTGCCGTCATTATCGCAGACCAGCACATGTCCGCCGTCACGGGTAACAACTTCCCTGGCACTGTGATTGAGGCAAAGCGTCATGCCTTCCGCCTTGAACCGGTCCATCACCGGCTGTACCGCATCCTCATCCTCTTTTTTCATGATGCGTGCCCCCCGCTGGACAAGGAAGACCTGTGTGCCCAGCCGCTGGAAGGCCTGAGCCAGTTCACAACCAATGGGGCCGCCGCCGAGAATAACCAGCCGTTCCGGTTGCTCCCGGATGTCCCATACCGTATCCGAGGTCAGGTAATCCACATCCTCAAGGCCGGGGATATCCGGCACCACGGGCCTGGCTCCGGTGGCCACAACGATATTCCGGGTAGTCATTACCCGATCTCCCACCCGGACCTCAAAGGGGGAAAGGATCTCTCCTTTGCCCCGGATGCACTCCACCCCGAGTTTGGTGTACCGTTCCACGGAATCGTGGGGTTCGATGGCCCGGATCTTATGTTGAACCCGCTCCATAATGTCGGAAAAATCAAATTCGATCTTTGCGGATTTGAACCCGAAATCCGTTGCCCGGGCCGCCTGGGCCAGAAGCCGGGCCGACGCCACCAGGGATTTTGAAGGCACACACCCCGTATTCAGGCAGTCGCCGCCCATCTTTTTTTCTTCAATCAGGGCCACCTTTGCCTTTACCGCCGCTGCGATATAGGCAGAGACCAGACCGCCGGAACCCGCGCCGATGACCACCAAATTGTAATCAAAAGTCTCCGGCCGTTTCCATTCAGCGTAAACCTTTTTGGCCCGGGCAATCTCAACGGCCTTTTTGGCCACCAGGGGAAATATTCCCAGCAGGGCAAAGGAGAAAATCAGGCCCGGCGACAGGATGCCCGCAAGGGACTCTATTTTTGCAAGGCTGGTGCCGGCATTGACATACACGAAGGTCCCGGGCAGCATCCCCACCTGGGATACCAGGTAAAACAGCCGGGTGGATATGGGAGTCAGTCCCATGACCAGGTTGATCATGAAAAAGGGGAAGGCCGGGACCAGGCGGAGGGTAAAAAGATAAAATCCCCCCTCCTTTTGGATGCCTTTATTTATGGTCTTAATCTTGGAGGAAAACCTGGTCTGCACCCAGTCACGGAACATGTACCGGGACACCAGAAATGCCAGGGTGGCCCCGATGGTGGAAGCAAAGGAGACCACAATCAGACCGGTCCACAAGCCAAACACAGCACCGCCGGCAAGGGTCGCCACCGTGGCGCCGGGCAGGGACAGCGAGACCATGAGGATATAGCCGACCATGTATACGGTAATACTGAAAAATTGATTGTTTCGGTAGAACGCCCTGAGGTTGTCCAGTTCGCTTTTCAATGTGGAAAGCGATAGGAACCGGTCCAGGTCAAAGAGAAAGAATACGGCAATCAGCACGATAATTCCCGCCACAATGATCAGTTTGTTTTTCACGGACTTGCTCATGGTTCCGCCTTTTATTACGCGTTTTTTTATAGGGTCCGTTCAATCGCTTGGAACCGCCGTATAAACCGGCGGTCGATGTAGTCCTTAATCTTGAATGCCAACCGTCCGCCAAAGACAATCCCGTGCTTTTTCAATACTCCCATACCGCCGCCCAGGTTGAATATCAACAGGTAATCCGGTCCGGGGTCAAAGGATTTAAAAGCGTTGCCCGCACCGGGTTTTTCCAGAGCGGCCATCAGGTTGTGGCAGAGGATGGGATTTTGCCTCACCGCATATACCCCCACCTTGTCCAGGGATTTTGGATTAAAATGAATACAGTCCCCGCCGCCGAAAATCTCAGGATGCTCCGGGCATTGGAGAAATTCGTTGACCAGCAGCCCGCCGTCCGGCCCTATGGGAAGTCCGGAGGCGGTAAAAATGGGAGAGGGTGTTACCCCCAGGGCCATAAAGGTAAAATCCGTTGGGAATTGTTCCCCTGAGTTCATCCGTATATGATCCTGAAACACCTCTTTGACATAGCCTGTCTCCCGGATGTCCATCCCCCGGTGTTCCAGCGTATGCCTTACCCTTCGTTTAACCCTGGGATCAAACCGGTGCATCAGCCCCTTTCCCGCAAAAATCCGGATTTTCGGCGTATACGGCCCCGTTCTTTTTGCCAGTTGCCAGACGTTTCCGGCCACTTCCACCCCGGACGGTCCGCCGCCCACGATGGAAACCACGGCGTCCTTTTGCCTGAAAAGGTCCGTCAGCCGTTTAGAGGCCGCCATGAGACGCTCAATGGGCTTTACCGTGTAAAGGTTGTCCGGTGTGCTCCCATCTTCTCCTGCGGCCGGTACCGGCACGTAAGATCCGGCATTAAAGGAAATCACATCGTAAGTCAGTTCCCTGCCCGTCTCAGTGACCACCCGGCGCAAATCCGGATCAATCCGGACCACTTTGTCCCGAAGGAAAATACCGCCCTGGGAAGTCACCACATTTTTTGTGGCAAACCGGATATCATCCGGCGCATAGGTGCCGCCGAGCATCCCGGGCCCCATGCCGGAATAATAGTGATAATCCGCAGGGGCGATCACCGTCACCTCAAATCCCTTGTCCGTGAAGTCATGGATGGCTTCCAGGGTAACCATATGGGCATGCCCCCCGCCCACCAGGATCAGATGCCGGCTCATAGGGACTCCATGAGTCTGCCCAGGCTTGCAAGATGGGCCTTTTCCTCATCGGCGATCTTTAAGACCACCGCCCTGGCGGCCTCGGATGACAACCGATCGCCCATCCGCTGGTAAAGATCCAAAGCCTGGGCTTCAATAGACATGGCCAGGGAAACCACCTCAACCGGAGACGAAAGATCCGGTTTGAACAAGTCCAGGTATTCCTCCGTGGTCAGGCCCCCTTCCATGGCTTTTTTCTTGGCCATACCTTCAAACTGGTCGCCTGTGGTCTGCGCATGCCCAAGTTTCTGGTAGGTGCGCACAATGGATTCCATGTGCTTGACCTCGATCTCCGACAACTTGGTAAATAAAGCCTTCACCTCGGCATTCTCAGCTTTCTCCCCCATGGTGAGGTAGAATGCCCGCAGCCCCTGCTCCAGGGAATAGGCCACGGTCAGCACATCTTCGGGGGCGTCACTGCCCTCAAAGACGTCCACCCCCAGATCCTGGGGTCCCACAGCCGTCCGGGACTGCCACGCCTTTATGCCACCGGCCACGTTGTACACATTTTTAAACCCCTTTCCCGACAACATCTGCGCAGCCACCCGGCTGCGGCCGCCCACGGCTCAGTAGACCAGGACGGGTTTTTCCCTGTCAATTTCCAAGAGGCGGTCCGGCAGTTCCGGCAGGGGGACCAGTTTGGCCCCCGGGATATGCCCATTTTTGTATTCATTGGGTTGCCGCACATCAAGAATGGTGACCTCATCAGGGCCGGCATCGTCAATGATCTCTTTGGTTTTTTGATAATCGATGGAATCCGCAGGTCTTAAAAACTGCAGCCATTTCATGATACCCTACCTTTCCCTTTGAAAGAGGATCAGATTGAAAAATGATCGAGATATTTACCCCAGGGGTTTGAAACTTTTGGGGCTTGCCCCGCATACCGGGCATTTCCAGTCTTCGGGAAGCTCATCAAACTTGGTCCCTTTTTTGATCTTTTTCCGCCGGTCCCCCCGGTCCGGATCATAGAGACAACCGCAATTTGCCACCTGGCACTGATAGATATCCTTAGGTTCCGCCATTCATCTCCTCCTTTTCACCGGCACCGGATTCCCGGCACCCGATGCGTTAATCTTTGCTTCTTTGATTGCCTTACTTTTTTTCTTTTTACGCCTCACCGCCGTTTAACAGGTCCCGCAGACACGGCATACACCAAGGCCACGTGGGATGAAAGCCCCAAAAGATCTGCGGCTTCCCGGTCATACATGGCACCGATGCCGCAGCATCCCATTGCCAGGGATTCCGCCCCCAGATAGATCTGCTGGGCCAGCATGCCCGCCGCCACCATCATTTCCCGGTAACCCCGGGGGCCCCGGGCGGTGTCAAGGGCAGCAAGATCGGAGAAAAACAAAAAATTCATTGCGGCCTGTCCGATCCAGGCCTGGTCCAGGCAGACCGATGCCAGCATCGGTGCCAGATTCCCCCGGTGCATGAGGTGCAGCACCGCCACCTGTCGGTCAAACAGATAAAACCCGTCATCAATGCCCTCAAGTTTGCGGCAGACCAATCCCACCCGGAGGCCGGTATCCCGGACGAGATCCCTTAGGTTCCGGCCGGGGGACAGACAGGCAAAGAGTTGCAGATATGCGCCGGCAGTCACCGGTGAAGTGATAAAATTTCGCCGGGACCGGCGCCGTATCATACATCCGGCCAGATCCGGGCCGGGCACCTCATCCAACGACCGTGTGCTTTCGGATACCACAGAAAAGACGGTCTCAGGCCGGTCATCCGTCACCGCCGTTTCTGGCACCGGAACCTGCCCGGCCGCAGGAATTCCGGCCGAATGAATCGCCCGGAGTTCTGGATAGTCCTGTAAATAGGCAGCCTCTGTGGACCGGTCATCCACCGGGGGAAAGCAGGGACGCGTATGATTGACGGTCTGTGCGACAATGTCTGGCACACTCTTGTCCCAGTTCACGGAAACACAGGCCAGCGGGACTTCTGCTGCGCTGTTTAAGTTTAGAAGATCAGACACTTTGCCGTCATCAAAATCAAACGCCGTGTTGCAGGCAAACGCCCGGATCAAAGGATTCAGCGTAATGTTGCGTACCAGGTGCCCCGTATCCAGCAGCATATACCTGTAGGCCCGGGCCCGGTACTTCCAGGCACTGTTGTAAAACGCCGCCGTAACGATAAACAACAGACGGACATCGGCAAGTTCACGTTCTCCTGCGAAAAGCTGCTGTAATGGATTGTTCTGTCCTGTCTTTTCCTGCCTCAATTGTACCAGGCCTGAACGCACAGGTTCATAGTAGTACACTCCTGTCTCAGCATTATCCGCGGCAGCGGTGATACTCAGATAGAGGTGACAGGGGTAAAGCCCCCCCGCAGACGGCACTGTTCTGTAATAAAAGGGAATCTGTCCCCGCCGAACCCGGGTGACCCCGTATGCGTGGGAAAGAAGATGGGCAAAGCTTGCCGGCGTATCGCCGGTTTGGTTGTCATGCGTTTCAAGCGGAATTATCTCTGCCGGAAGATAAGATTTGGCCGGCAGGGGATAATGTTCGAAATCAAGGTAATGAGGAGTGATGCCATGACGGATATGGGCGTGATCCCAATGGTAGGATCGCGCAGACAATTGTCCCCCTGTCGCCGTCATTAAAGCCCCTTCATCCCTCTGTTCTCAAAACCCTTCTGTTGTTCTCATAAATACCACCGGAACCCGGCGGAGAAAAGCGGGGGCGGGCAACACCGCCGCCCCCGTTTGCGCAATTGTTTTTTTGGCTCTTTCATAGTTTACCATGGGCACGCCGAATGACATTCATGGGCGGCCCATGGCCGTTATTTATCGTCCTTTTCTTCCTCCACCTCAGCTTCCATGACCATCATGCATTCGTGGCATTCAAGCTCAATGTTGGGGACATCGCCGTAGCGTTCCTTGAGTTCTTTTTCTGACATGGCAGCGGCACCTGTGCAACCGCACTGGGGGCAGGAAGTTTTGATTCTGTATTTTTTATCGGCCATAACACCCTCCTTAAACGGATATCTTAAAAATTAATACCTTAAGCCACTTTATTCTTCGTTCCCGGTGATCCGGGGATCGTTGGGTTTGCCGGCGCAATCCGGAGTGTAGCAGGAGTTATCAACGAATGAGCAGTCTTTTTTGCAGGAGGGACATTGTTCGGGTGGGGTGTCCGCTTCCAGGTTGTATCCGCATTTGTCACATATCCAGCTGGTCATAATCTTACTCCTTTCTTTTGTTGGGATTGACTCCCGTATGGGTATTTAATTTGCCGTCACCGGTAACCCGGTTGATCTTTTCTGTATCTTTACTAAAACTTTGTTAAAGCTTTCTTAAATTTATTAATCAAGAAGCATGCCACAACACCTTTCAGATACGCATAGAATCTTCCAAGAATCGATTTTTAGACACCGGGGTTGACATTTCCTGCATTTATTGGATGATGAGCCCATAGCTGTGAGGCAATGACCAGGGGATAGTGGCGCTTAACCATGCAGGATTTTCAACCGTCTCAAAACCATAGCACAAATCAGACAGCATCACCAGACAAGACCCGTCTTAAAGGGACCCTGAAACGGAAATTTGTCCTGGGCATCGTTGTGATCATCGTACCGGTGCTGGGCTTTCTTTTTACCTGGCTTTCCGTAAAACTTCAGGACCAGGCCAAGGAAGATGCCCTGGCCAAAGCCAGGGTGGTGGCGGACCAGGTCATCCTCACCCGGCAGTGGGTCACCGACTGCATGGGGGGGGTATTTGTTCATACATCAAGTACCGGCGCCAAAGACGTCACCTATGCCACCCAGGACCAGATCCTCACCCGGCACGGCACCTACCAGCTGTTCACCCCTTCCATGGTGACCAAGAAACTCTCCCAGTACTCGTTCAAGGAAAGATCCTACCAGTTCCGGCTCACCAGCCTGACCCCCATCAACCGGGACAACTCTCCGGATCCTTTTGAAACAAGGGGGCTCAACATCTTCGGCCAGGGTATGGACGAAGAGTACTACCGCTTTTCCGAACAGAATCTGGACTATATGGTTCCCTTGCACAAAACACGGGGATGCGTGAAATGCCATGACTCGCAAACCGTATTAAAAACAGATATCATCGGCGGTCTCCGGATCACCATCCCCTTTGAAGGCATCCGGCAGACCTTCAAGAAGAACCAGGCCCTGCTGGGCATCACCGGTCTTGTCATCACCCTGGTTACCATTACGGTGCTGGTGGTGCTGGTCCGCTTTTTGGTACTGCGCCCCTTAGAAGAACTGGAGGCGAAAAGCCGCCAGTTGTCCGCCGGGGATCTCAGCTCCCGGGTGGACCTGAGTACCGGGGACGAGCTGGAACGGCTGGGCAAAAACTTCAACCTCAT
>CAJWHT010000049.1 GCA_913041495.1 uncultured Desulfobacteraceae bacterium
CCTGGCTGGGGCTGCTGCTGGGCAGCGCCTCGGATATGATTAACCAATGGACGGGGACCAGTATGGTCTGGTCGCTGAAAGGCATGCTCGGATATATTTTTTATCCCTTTACCCTGATCATCGGCATCCCTTCGGAGGACGCCGGCCTAATTTCAAAGATCATCGGGGAACGGATTATTCTGACCGAAGTCGCCTCATACCAGGACCTTGCCAAAGCATTGGCGGAAAATGCATTGGTGCACGGCAGATCTGCGGTCATCACCACCTACGCCCTGTGCGGGTTTGCCCACGTCGCCTCCATGGCCATTTTTGTGGGGGGGATTGCCGCCCTGGCACCGGAGCGCACTGCCGATCTTTCATCCGTCGGCCCAAGGGCATTGCTCGCCTCAACCTTTGCCTGCCTGATGACGGCCTGTGTGGCAGGCACTTTTTATACCAGCACCAGCCTTTTGATCGGGAACTGAGCCATGGGCGAAACTTTTGATACTGCGGCCTTTGAACGGCGTCTCAACGCGGGTGCCGATGTGCTGGGCATTGCCCTTACCACCGAACAGTCAGGACTCATGGCAGCCCATGCCCGGGAGCTGTGGGCATGGAACAAGAAAATCAATCTGACCGCCATCACCGACCCGCTGACATCGGCTGAAAAGCACTTCGTGGATACCCTGGCGGTGCTGCCCTTTCTGGGGGAAGAGTCCCGGATCATGGATATGGGGTCCGGCGGCGGCTTTCCGGCCATCCCGCTGAAGATCCTCGTCCCTTCAATGTCATTTACCATGGTGGATTCTGTGAGAAAGAAGGTCAGTTTCATGAATCACGTGGTCAGACTGTTACGTCTTGACGACATCCGGGCGGTACACGGCCGGGTGGAAGACCTGGCAAAAATGCCCGATCACGCCAATGCTTACGATGCGGTTATTTCAAGAGGGTTTACAGAGCTTACGGCCTTTGCGGATCTTGCTCTGCCCATGCTTGCCCAGGGCGGCCGCATCTATGCCCTGAAAGGTAAATTGGCCCTTGATGAGGTGACGCCCGCTCTAAGGGACAGGTTTCACGTCACCTGTGACCATTACCGCCTGCCCTTTGAAAAATCCGACCGCTATCTGATTAAACTTGCGCCCAAACAGCATTCCCCCCAGGCATCGTTGTCTTCTTAAAAACAACCGGAATCATGCACCTGGTTATCAGTCTTTGTCCCGGAGTCTTTCGGGCCGCGCTGGGAAGCTTAATTCTTGACTTTTTGGGCCTTTGCCATTAGAAAGGGAGGTTCACATAATGAATGTCAACTCAATGTCCGAATACCGGAGGAATGATGGATTATAAAAAAACACTGAACCTGCCTTCGACCAAGTTTGCAATGAAGGCCAACCTTCCCCAGAGAGAACCTGAAATGCTCAAAGCCTGGGAAGAGAAAAAGATTTACGATAAACTTCGGGAACAGTCAAAAGACAAGCCTGTATTTATTCTCCATGACGGTCCTCCGTATGCCAACGGCCATCTCCACATGGGGCATGCCATCAATAAGATCCTAAAAGACATTATTATCCGGTCCCGCCAGATGAACGGGTTTAACGCCCCTTACGTACCGGGCTGGGACTGCCACGGCCTGCCCATCGAACACAACGTGGATAAGAAGCTGGGCAGCAAAAAGAAAAAAATGACCCCCGTGGAAGTCCGGCGGGAATGCAGGGCCTATGCCGCCAAATTCGTCGATATCCAGAGAGATGAATTCAAACGCTTCGGTGTGGCCGGGGAATGGGACGAACCCTACCTGACCATGAACTATCCTTACGAGGCCAGAATTGCCAAAGAGTGCGGCGAGTTTGCCTTGTCCGGTGACATGTTCCTGGGCAAAAAGCCCATCTACTGGTGCTGTAATTGCCAGACTGCCCTGGCCGAGGCCGAGATTGAGTACCATGATCATACCTCGCCGTCCATTTATGTGAAATTTCCCGTAAAGGACGATGTTTCAGGTCTTATCCCTGAGGCTGGGGACGAGACCGTCTCTATGGTTATCTGGACCACCACCCCCTGGACCCTGCCGGCCAACCTGGGGGTCTGCCTCCATCCGGATTTTGTTTACGCCGCCGTTAAAACCGAAGGTCACGGTGTGCTGGTTGTGGCAAAGGATCTGGTTGAAAAGGTCATGGCTGAGTTCGGTATCGACGGGTACAGCGTGATTGCGGAAATTGCCGCCGCTGATCTTGAGAAAAAACGCTGCCAGCACCCCTTTTACGACCGGGAATCCCTCATCATCCTGGGGGATCATGTGACCCTTGACGCCGGTACCGGATGTGTTCATACAGCACCCGGCCACGGCGCGGATGACCATATCGTGGGAAAACGCTACGGTCTGGAATGCTATTCTCCGGTGGAAAACAACGGTGTATTCTCCAACGACGTGGAGATGTTTTCCGGCCAGTTTATCTTCAAGGCCAACAAGGAGATCAACGCCACCCTGGAAGAACGTGGGGCATTGCTGAAAAACGAAAATATGTCTCACTCATATCCCCACTGCTGGCGGTGCAAGAAACCGGTGATCTACCGTGCAACTCCCCAGTGGTTCATTTCCATGGACAAACTGAACCTGCGGCAGAAAAGCCTTGAAGAGATCAACAATGTCCAGTGGATTCCCTCATGGGGGCGTGAGCGTATCTATTCCATGATCGAGCACCGCCCGGACTGGTGCCTGTCGCGCCAGAGATCCTGGGGCGTGCCCATTCCCGTATTCCACTGCGACGATTGCAAAGAGGTCTATGTCACCCGTGAATCCGTGGACAGAATCCACGAACTGTTCACCGAGCACAGCTCGGATATCTGGTTTGAAAAAGACGCCCAGTTCCTCATGCCCGAAGGGGCCAAATGCGAGAAGTGCGGATCCGCAAGCTTTACCAAGGATCACAATATCCTGGATGTCTGGTTCGACTCCGGTGTCAGCCACGCCGCCGTGCTTGAAGAGCGCAAGGGCCATTGCCGTCCGGCGGATATGTACCTGGAAGGCTCTGACCAGCACCGGGGATGGTTCCACTCTTCCTTGCTGACTGCTGTAGGACGCACCGGACACGCCCCTTATAAGGCTGTTCTGACCCACGGCTTTGTGGTGGATGAAAAAGGCCACAAGATGTCCAAATCCGTGGGCAACGTGGTGGCGCCCGACTCCGTCATCAAGCAGTACGGTGCGGATGTGCTCAGACTCTGGGCCGCCTCTGCCGACTACCGCGGTGACGTGAGCATCTCCAACAATATTATCAAGCAGCTTTCCGACGCTTACCGCCGGATCAGAAACACCTGCCGTTTCCTGCTGGGGAACCTGGACGGGTTTAAGGCTGCCGATGCAAGACCTGTGACGCAGATGGGCGAGCTTGACCGCTTTATCCTTCACCGCCTGCACGCCGTTGTAAAACGGTGCCGGACCGCCTATGACGAATACGAGTTCCACGTCATCTACCATACCCTGCACAACTTTTGCGTGGTGGATCTGTCCTCCTTCTACCTGGACATCATCAAGGACAGGCTCTATACATCGCCGTCCGGTGCCACCGAACGCAGGGATGCCCAGACGGCCATGGCAATGATTCTGGATGCCCTGGTGAAGATCATGGCCCCCATCCTGCCCTTTACAGCGGATGAAATTTATACCCACATGCCCATGGATGAGGGCGCGCGCAAGGAAAGTGTTCACCTGGAAGATATGGTGGCCCTGAACGAAGACTGGGAAAATCCTGAACTTGCGGGAAAATGGGAAAAGATCCGTACCCTGAGGGGCGAGGTCACCAAGGCCCTGGAAGAGGCCAGGAAGGCCAAACTCATCGGACATCCCCTGGATGCCTCCGTTGAGATCAAACTGCCCGAAGGGGAAGTAAAAGAGCTGATCGCCTCCCTGAACATGCCTCTGAACGACATCTTCATTGTCTCAAGGGCAGTTCTGGCAGATGCCCTGGACGGAGAGGTTTACGAAGGAAAAGATTTAGAAGGCCTTGCCATCCGGGTATCCAAGGCCGGCGGTGAAAAATGTGAACGCTGCTGGCGGTTCGATGCCACCATCGGCAACGATACGGATCACCCCACAGCCTGCAGCCGCTGTGCCGATGCCCTGAAGACCATTCTGGCATAGAGGCGGCAGCCGTTTTGATGTCAAAAGAAACCAGACGGCTGATGCTGGTCAGCGGGGCCGTAATCCTCGCTGACCAGGTCACCAAGTTTTTGATCACCCGGTATATTGCCCTGTATGACCACATTGTGATTATCGACGGTTTTTTTAACATCAACCATGTCCTGAACCCCGGGGGCGCATTCGGCCTTCTGGCCAACCAGTCCCTGGGGGTACGGCGGTTTGTTTTTCTTTTCCTATCTTCACTTGTGGCCCTGTTCGTGGTCTGGATGTACCGGAAAGTGGCAGGATCACATGTATTCCTTTCCTACGGCCTGGCCGGTGTTTTCGGCGGTGCCGTGGGGAACCTCATCGATCGGTTCCGGTTCGGCCAGGTGGTGGATTTCCTGGATGTCCACATCGGTGCCAGCCACTGGCCCGCCTTTAATGTGGCCGATTCCGCCATCAGCATCGGGATGGCAATCCTGGTCTACCACGTTGTGTTTAACAAGCTCCCTGATATTTAGCCGTTCCAAGACACTTTTATATGAAAGAGCCAAGTAACTCGTTGAATTTTTTCATGGTTTGTTGTGGGCACGGCGCATGACGTTCATGGGCGGCCCAGCTTCTGCCCTTTGGGTATGGCCGTTATACAAAACCCCTTAAAGAGGAAAATATGTATCCCATTCTTCTGGAGATCGGCAGCCTCAAGCTTTATACCTACGGCCTTTTTCTGGCTTTAGGATTTATCACCGCCATCTGGTTTACCAAACGCAACGCCAGGTTCTACGGTATATCCGACCAGACCATATCCGATCTTTTCTTTACCATTCTGGTATCGGCCATTGTCGGTGCCAGACTGCTCTATGTGGGCATCAATTTTGACGCTTACAAGGGCAATATACTGGAGATGTTCAAGATCTGGAACGGGGGACTGGTGTTTTTCGGCGGATTTATCGCTGCATTTTTTGCCGCATTTGCCTTTTTAAAGATCCGGAAGATGGATATCTGGAAAACCGCTGATATCCTAGCGCCGGGCCTTGCCCTGGGCCACGCCGTGGGCCGGTTCGGCTGCCTTTTTGCCGGGTGCTGCTACGGTAAGACCTGCGATCTGCCCATTGCGATCCGCTTCACCCATCCGGAAAGCCTGGCCCCCCTGAATGTGCTTCTTCATCCCACCCAGCTTTATATGGTGGGGACCAATTTTCTGATTTTCCTCATTCTCCTGGCCGTCCAGAAACGAAAGCGCTTTGACGGCATGGTATTTTTGAGTTACATCATGCTGTACTCGGCATTCCGGGCGGTTGTCGAGCATTTCAGGGGAGATTTCAGGGGGGATTTCTTTTTTGAATTCATCTCCTTGTCCCAGGGGATCGGCCTGGTGGTTTCCTTTGTGGCACTGGTGTTCTTAATCGTCAAATTAGGCAAGCGCCATGGCAACCATTAAGCACCAGCAACTTGCCAACGCGCTGGACGAGCTGACAGGGGAAGGGGCTCCCCGGGTTTTTCTGATCTGCGGTGAACCCTTTCTGGTCCGGTCGGCTTTTGACGCCCTGTCCGCAGCCCTGCTACGGGGACTGCCCAAGGAGTTCGCCCTGGAAGGGGTGGATGGTAAAACCACGCCGGTGGGGGACATCGTCGAACAGGTGACCACCTTTTCATTTATCCAGTCCAGAAAGGTTATTGCCGTCAAGGACGCACCGCTGTTTACAACAAAGGCCGCTGCCGGAGAAATCTCCTATTCGCCCAAAGATGTTGATTTGCTCACGGATCTGGTGGAAAAAGGCATACCGGAAAACCATATCCTGGTGATGACCTGCGGCGCACCGGACAAACGCAAAAAGATCTTCAAGTCTATCGACAAACAGGGAACGATAATTGACTGCACCGTTGCCCAAGGGGCCAGAAAGGCCGACCTTGAAGAGCAGCGGACCGTGCTCAGGGACCTTACCCGAAAGGTATTGTCCGGCACGAACAAACAGATGGACCAGGCGGCGTTCAATGCCCTGGTGGACCAGACCGGTTTCAACCCGGAGCTGTTGACCCGGAATATTGAGAAATTGCTGGCCTATACCGGCACCCGGCCGAAAATAACGGTCCAGGATATCAGCGCCGTGGTCCGGAGGGATAAAAAGGATCCCATATTCAGTCTTACCAACGCGGTGATGGAACGCGACGGCAGCAAGGCCGTCACCCTGTTGTCGTCGCTCTTTGACGAAGGGTTTCATCCCCTTCAGATTCTTAAATCCCTTGAAAACCTGGTTAGAAAGATGCTGGCCATCAAATGCTTTACCGCAGGCCTCTACGGTGATAACCAGGGGCTGCCGCCCTTGAAAACCATGCATTTTAACGGGTTCAAGCAGGTGATGATGCCCAGAATAGAGGCCCATGACAAGGCCAGCATCAAAAGGGATGAAGAACGGGAACTGATGCTGACGCCCCCCGACGGGGGAACTTCCGGCAAGAAAAAGAAACAAAGTCCGAATGATCTTTTGCTTGCCCCGAACCCAAAAAATCCGTATCCTGTGTTTCAAAACTTCCTGAAATCAGAAAATTTTTCCCTGGACGAACTCACTGCTTCGCTTTCGGCTCTGGCCGATCTGGACTATCGCCTGAAGTCTTCCGGTGCAGATGCAAAAACAGGGATAGAAAACTACATAATGATCCTGTGCAGGAAAGGAGGATCCTTTGAGAATGCGTAAGACCAAAATTGTGGCCACTGTTTCCAACCTGAATTGTTCCCCGGACTTTATCCGGCGGCTTTATGAGGCCGGCATGAACGTGGTCCGTCTGAATACGGCCCACATGAGCCATGACGATGCCCTGGAGGTGGTGCAAAATGTCCGGAAGGTATCCGATAAAATCGGTATTCTTCTGGATACCAAGGGCCCTGAAATCCGGACCTGTGACGCTGAGGCACCTTTGGCCGTCAAACACGGGGACTACATCCGCATCAAAGGGGCGCCCGGTGAAACGTCCAAAGGGGACATGATCTGCGTATCCTACGATAAGTTTGTCAATGACATTCCCGTGGGATCATCCGTGCTAGTGGATGACGGTTATATTGCCCTGGCGGTGATGAAAAAGGATGAGGACTGCCTGATCTGCCATGTGGAAAACGACGGGGTGATCCATCCCCGAAAAAGTATTAACATTCCCAGCGTCCATGTTAAGCTGCCGGCCCTGAGCGAAAAGGACAAGGGCTTTATCAAATGGGCCGCTGCCAATGAGCTGGACTTCATCGCCCATTCTTTTGTCCGGAACCAGGACGATGTCATTGCGGTCCAGGAAATACTGGACGAGGCAAACTCTCCCATCAAAATCATTGCCAAGATCGAGAATGCCGAAGGGGTGAAATATCTGCATGAGATTCTGGAAAAAGCCTACGGCGTCATGATCGCCCGTGGTGATTTGGCCGTGGAGATTCCCACCGAACAGATTCCGCTGATCCAGAAACAGATCGTAAGAACCTGCGTGGAGCTGCGGCGGCCGGTGATCGTGGCCACCCAGATGCTTCACTCCATGATTGATTCCCCGCGGCCCACCCGCGCAGAGGTGTCCGACGTGGCAAACGCCTGCCTGGATCACGCCGATGCCCTGATGCTTTCCGGTGAAACCGCAAACGGCAAGTATCCCGAGGTGGCTGTCCGCACCATGGCCAAGATTGCCGAAGAGGTGGAGGAGAAGAGAAGCTCCTTTATCGACGTGCCCTACGACATCGAGAACAAGGTGACGGCCTACCTGGCCAAGGCGGCCGTGAAAGCGGCCCTGAGGCTCAATACGAAGGGCATTGTTGCCGATTCCATCTCCGGCAAAAGCATTCTGGCCCTGGCAGCATACCGGGGTGACAACCCCATTTTTGCCCAGGTTTACAGCAAGCGGGTCATGCGCATGCTCTCATTGTCATTCGGTGTCATTGCCGACCACATCCCCATGGAGGTGGCCCCCAACTCGGCGATTCCCATCAAACAGGCCATTTGCCGTCTCATTGATGAGAAAAAATTTGAAGACGATCATCTGATCATTGTTCTGGCCGGCAGTTTCGGCCCTGAGCACGGCGCTTCTTTTATCGAGATTTCCACGGCCAGCAGCTTCAAGGCCCAATGCCGTTGATGGCGGTCTGAAGCAATGGCCCATTCCCAGAGGATCGTATCGCCGGGCCGGAACCATACCCTGGTATCGGAATCCGGCGATATTTTAACGCCGCCTAAGGGCTGGGCCTTTCTGCCCGCCGGAGATGCCGGCATCACCCGGCGGGTTAAGACCAAAGGCCCCACCTGGGTGGTGCAGGTGAAACGGGGCCGGCGAAGAATCTCAAAGGGAATCTGGGCGGATGCAGAAATCATCCGTCAGGCAAAAGCAGACGTTCTTGCCAAACGGGATACCCCCTCATATCAAAAGCAGATGGAACGCGCCCGCCATCGCAGGCAGGTCCGGCAGGCTGCCTATGAAAAGCGCTTTTTTGCCCAGGTGGTGGCATACCTGGATTTCCATCACCGCTATGCCGGTTTGGCCGTAGAACTCGCCCGAAAAGTCACGGAGCATGCCGTTCCGGTGGGGTCCGGCACCGTTGCCCGCACCGAACGCATCCCTGTGGAAAAACGGGTTGAAGCTGCCGTCATCGCCTGGATGCGCCACCATACAACAGCCTATGACACCATGAAAATCCCCCGGGTACGGGGGCAGCGCAGGCAGGTCCGGCGGATGCTGGCCCGGGCTTCCGTAAAGGTGTTATCATCCTATCGCCTGGGGAATGACATTGATGATGCCTGCCCATTGAAAAAGACCCTCCAAAAAACGCCTGTCATAACCTAACCCCGTCATAACGGAATCCGTCACATCCGGTCTCATTGGTATCTTTGGGCGCTTTGATCGGAAGTGGAACCCGAATGGGGTTTCATTTTAAAAGAATTTGAAATATCATAAAGGTCTATCCACGTTCGTTTAGAGAGAATGCGCATTGCGCGACCCAATGGAGGGATGTATGCGATTGTTTCCCAAAGCACCGGTACCAATTGTTTGTCTTCGCATGGGAATATTCTCACTTCTCCTGGTGTGTGCGCTATTCCATTTCATATCCATCGGTTTGGCCGGGCAAAATGCAGCACCCCCCGGGCAGATCCCCCTTACACCACAGGAACGGGCGTGGATACAAAACCATCCGGAAATCCGTTTCGGGGCCGATCCGGCCTGGCCCCCCTTTGATTTTGTTGATGCCAACGGCCGGCACCAGGGGATGGCTGCGGATATGTTGTCATTGCTTGAAAAAAAGCTTGGGCTCAGGTTTTCCCTTGTGCCGGACCTGACCTGGGCCCAGGTGCTCAAAGAAGCGCAGGAGCGGCGCCTGGATGTGGTGGCGCTTTTGTCCAAAACCCAAGAGCGGTCAAAATATCTTGTATTTACCCAGCCTTTCACCAGTCTGCCCTGGGTGATCATTACCCGCAACAATTTCAGGCAGGTTCAAAGCCTTGAAGATATGACAGCCGACCGGGTGGCAACGGTGGAGGCCTATTCCATTATCGACCGGACCATCGAAGCTATCCCCGGTTTTACCTATCATACCGTTCAATCGCCCCTGGAGGGGTTGAAAAAAGTCGTTACCGGCCAGATGGATGCCTATGTGGATAACCTGGGGGTTGTCAACTACCTGATGCAGGCACACAATCTGGCGAACCTGAAGGTTGCCGCCATAACGAACTTTCCAGATCAGACCCTGCGTGTGGGGGTGCGCTCGGATTGGCCGGAGCTTTTGGCCATCATCAACAAGGGGCTGTCATCCATCACCCAGGATGAAATGAACGCTATCCAGCAAAAATGGATGCCCATCAAGATGGAAGCGGGCAAGGCACGAGAATCCTCTAAAACCAGGTACCTGTGGGTTATCAGCGGCATCTCAGTCATCGGTATCGTTCTTTTGATCCTGGTATTTCTTTATCTTAGGCGTGTACAGGGGGAGAAAAAGGCCATTCTGATCCTGTTGGTTATCATCCTTTTGGCGGGAGTGTGTGCCGAGGTGGTTGTCATCCGTTCCCTGGTGAATACCAATGACGCCAGATCAAAGGCGGAAATTGTGCGGTTGGAGTCCCTGCGGACCATTGATCACATGCGCCTGGAGATCAATGAACTCACACGGATGGCAAGGTCTTTCGTGGGAACGGGCGAGGTTCGGTTTCAAACCTACTTCAACAGGATCCTGGCCATTCGGAACGGAGACGCTCCCCGCCCCCTGGAATATGACAATACCTATTGGGATTATGTAGTGGCATCGGGGCGGGCGCCAAGGAGCAGCGGTGCCCCCCTGTCCTTTGATACCTTGGTGTTGCAGACTGGGTTTGAACCGGAAGAAATTGTGGCCCTGCGATCGGCACAAAGCAAGTCAGAGGTCCTGGTGGAACTGGGACAGGGCGCTATGAACGCTGTTCTGGGCGTGTTTGAAGACAAGAATGGGGCATTCATCGAAAGGGGCGCGCCCAATCACGCGCTTGCCCGCAAGCTTCTTTACGGGGAAAGGTTCCATGATGCGAAAGCGGATATTATGACATTGCTCGATACTGTCCGCAGACAGGTGGATAAGCGGACGAATTCCGCTGTCACCGCGCTTTGGGGCAAATCTCGGGAGTTGACTCTATTGGCCTCCGGTATCGGATTTGCCATGCTGGTACTGCTTGGGTGTATCCTTTTATTATCCTTTGTCTGGATGGCTTCCCTGGAAAAAGAGCTTGCCACGGCCACCGGCACATTATCTTCCCAAAGGCAGGGGGCAATGGCCGCAGGCTCCGGTGCAACGGCCGAAGCCATTCAAAACACCAGGGCACTTATCCTTTCATCGCTTATCAAGGGCTGGCCACTTTATCTTGCAACGGTATTTGTCGCCGGACTGATTGCCATCCTTTCCCTGCGCAACATGTACAACCAGATCGAAAATGAGCGCAACTCATTGAAGGAATCCCTGGACATCACCCTGACGGCAACCAACAATGCCGTTCGCATCTGGCTGGGGGAACGGGAGCAGGAAATCCGGATCTGGAGCAGCTCTCCCAAGCTTGGTCAACTCTATGAGAAACTGGGCAAAAAACCGATCCATGCCGCCTATGTGTCGATCATGATGCCTTCACGCAGCGAAACGGAGTTGTTCACTTTTTTAGAACCACTGGTTTCAGAGAAGGGGTATCTTGGCTTTCTTGTGCTCAACCGGGAAGGCAAGGTGCTGGCCAGCGACCGGAGGATTTTAATTGGCAAAAAATTTGACTCCCCCGAAGAACGGCTGTTCATGGAACTTGCAACCTCAGGGCCCAATTTCAGTACCATCAGCCTGCCCTCAACATGGAACAAGGGCGGATATTCGCTGGACGGCAGGGCTTTGATGATGGTGGGGGGGATGATTCCTCCAACAAAAGAACATGGGGGGGGCGTACTGGTTCTGCTGATTGACCCGGCAAAAGAATTTACCGCCATCCTGCAGCGCGGCCGTATCGGAGACACCGGTGAAAGCTATGCCTTCAACCGGGAGGCCCAGTTGATCAGCGAAAGCCGGTTTGATATCAACCTAAGAGATATCGGGTTGATCGGACCCGCGGAACGGGGAATTTTGAATATCACCCTGCGTGATCCGGGCGGCAACATGGTGGCCGGTTATGCACCTGTCCAAAACCGGGACGAACAGCCTTTGACAGTGATGGCTGCCAGTGCCACCACCGGCAGGGTCGGGGTTAACCTGGACGGATACAGGGACTACCGCGGTGTACCGGTCATCGGAGCCTGGTTGTGGAATGAAACCCACGGGTTCGGAGTCGCCACGGAAATGGATATATCGGAAGCCCACCGGTCCATCAACAGTATCCGCCGGCAGACGTGGATCGCTATCTGTATTTCCGCCGGGCTGCTGCTGGGATTGATTGTGATCTTTGTGTGGGGCCGTGTGCGAAATGCGATTGTCAACGACCGGCTGCGGGTCAGCGAACTTAAGATCAGTGCCCAGCTGGACTATCAGTCGGCCCTTTTGGATGCCATTCCCATACCCATCTTCGTCAATGATCCGGATGGGGTGTTTACGGCCTGTAACAGAACCTACGAGCAATTTTTCGGCACCTCCCGTGACGGGTCCCTGGGAAAACAGATACAGGATCTTGCACACCTGCCAAAGGTGATCCGGGAATCGTTTCAGGGGGAACATGGCGCGCTGATTGCACAGGGGGGATTTACCCGGGAAGACGTGACGGTCACCGATTTTGATGACATGGTCCACGATATGATGTACTGGCGCAGTACCTTCCAGATGACGGACGGCACCCCGGGCGGCCTGGTGGGTATCCTCATTGACATCACAGACCGCAAACGAAGCGAACATGAACTAAGAAAGCTTTCAGAGGCTGTGAGACAAAGCCCGGACTCGGTGATGATCTCCAACCGGGACGGGATCATTGAATATGTAAACCCAAGTTTTATCCGGACAACCGGCTACACGGCGCAGGAGGTGATAGGGAAAAATCCCAGGGTGATCCAGTCCGGCCACCATAGTGATTCCTTTTACTCCGATCTTTGGCAGACCATTCTTTCGGGAAAGATATGGACGGGGGAATTCAAAAATAAAACCAAAAATGGCCGGGAAATACTGGAGCGAACCGCCATTGCACCTATTTTAAACCCTGAGAAAGAGATCACCCATTTTGTGGCTATCAAGGAAGATATCACCCAGCATCGTAAGGCAGAAGAAAAGCTTAAACAGAGTGAAGAGCGAATGAAGCTGGCCCTTAAAGGGGGTGATCTGGGGTCCTGGGATGTGGATTTTAAACGGGGCACCACCATATTCAACCGGCGGTGGGCCCAGATGCTGGGATATGAATTGGATGAGATTGATCAGACGCAGGATACCTGGATTAATGTGGTCCACCCGGATGACAGGGAACGCGTGGTGGCATTCGGTGAGGATTTCAGATCCGGGAAAATTCCAAACTATGAAATTGAATACCGATCCGTGGCGAAAAACGGGGATGCCATCTGGGTAATGTCAAAAGGGGAAATCGTTGAAAGGGATGAAAATGGGACCCCCACACGGATGGTGGGCACGGTGATGGATATCACCGAACGCAAACGCCTGGAACAGGAAATTATAGAGGCTAAAAACGCGGCTGAAGCGGCCACACAGGCAAAAAGCGAGTTCCTGGCAAACATGAGCCACGAGATAAGAACCCCGATGAATGCCATCATCGGGATGTCGCACCTGTGTCTTTCCACCGACATGACGCCAAGGCAGCGCGGTTACATCGAAAACGTTTATACCGCGGCACAATCCCTTCTGGGTATCATCAATGACATCCTTGATTTTTCTAAAATCGAGGCAGGCAAGATGACGCTGGAGGCCGTTCCTTTCCGGCTGGAAGAGGTATTACATAACCTGGGTACCCTTATTGCCATGAAAGCTGAAGAAAAGGGGTTGGAGCTGCTGTTCGACACCCATCCGGATGTCCCCGGGGCATTGGTGGGCGATCCTTTGAGACTGGGCCAGATCCTTATCAACCTTGCCGGAAATGCGGTCAAGTTTACGGACAAAGGGGAGATTGTCATCCGCACCAAGGTGATGGAATTAGAGGAAACCCAGGTGAAGATCCGGTTTGAGGTGAAAGATACCGGCATCGGTATGAGCCGGGAGCAATGCAGCCGGATGTTCCAATCTTTTTCACAGGCCGATACCTCAACCACCCGTAAATACGGGGGAACCGGACTGGGCCTGGCCATCAGCAAGGAGTTGACCGGGTTGATGAACGGGGACATTTGGGTGGAAAGCGAGGCCGGTACCGGCAGCCGGTTTATCTTTACTGCGGTGTTCGGCCGTGCGCCTGACCTGGAAACAGAGGCCAAAAAAACAGCCCCGGTGGAACTGGACAGCCCCGGCGAGAACTGGAAGATCAAACCCCTTGAAGAAATCCGCGGGGCCCGCCTGCTTCTGGCCGAAGATAATAAAATCAACCAGCAGGTGGCCCAGGAACTGCTGACCCAGGCAGGTCTTAAGGTGGCCATTGTAAACACAGGCAAGGCCGCGGTAGACCAGGTGAAAAAAGAGCGCTTCGATGCCGTGCTTATGGATCTGCAGATGCCGGAGATGGACGGGTATGAGGCCACCCATGCCATTCGTCAGGAACCTAGGTTCCAGGATTTGCCCATCATTGCCATGACGGCCAATGCCATGGCCGGGGACAGGGAAAAATGCCTTGACGCCGGTATGAATGATCATGTTGCCAAGCCCATTGATCCTTCCGTCTTGTTCGCAACCCTCCTGAAGTGGATACCTAAAAAAGATGCGCAGGAAGAAAGTCGTGGCGTTGCGCAGCGTGAGGCGGAAACCGGAATCCCGCCAAAGTTTTACAATACGCTGCCGGCGAGTTTTGACGGAATCGATATGGACGAAGGGATAAAGCGCGTGGGCGGTAACCGGGGCTTATACCAAAAACTGCTTCAAGATTTTTACCAGGATCACCATGACGATGACACTGTGATCCGAGATGCCCTCAAAGACGATGATGTGGAAAAAGCCCTGCGCGTTGCACATACGGTAAAGGGAATTTCGGGGTCCATCGGCGCCACGGGGCTCCAGAAGGATGCGGCTGCTTTGGAAGGGGCAATTAAAAATGGGGAGACATCCCGGTATGATCCGCTGCTGGCAGATTTCAGCAGATCATTACAAGCTGTCATGAATGAATTGATGTCCCTTTCGCGTCATCCGGAAGAGGGCGCTGAAAATGCTGACGCTGACGCCGCTGCTGCTGACGGCAGGTCTGTTGATCCGGAAACGGTGTTGCCGCTTATTGAAACGCTTGGTGACCAACTGGAGGAACTGGACCCGGATGCACGGGAAACCGTCCGGCAGCTTCGGGCCATGCTCACCGATGGTGATACGCATGAGCTTTTAAAGGACATCAAAGCGGACGTGGACAGCTTTGCCTATTCAAAGGCCCTTTCACGCCTCAATACCCTGAGCAATCAAATTAAGAATGAATTATAAACCAGGGGGAAGCCATGGCTGACAAAATGCACAGAATAATGGTGGTTGATGATGAACGGTTCAACCTCACCGTGCTGATCGACCTGCTCACGCCCATGTATAAGGTGATGGCCGCCATAGATGGAAAAACCGCCATCCGGACGGCTAAGGGTAAAACCCCGCCGGATCTGATCCTTCTGGATATCATGATGCCTGAGATGGACGGATATGACGTATGCCGTCAACTGAAAGCGGATGAGGCCACGCGCGATATTCCCGTAATTTTTGTGACGGCGTTGGGGGAGGTATCGGATGAGACCAAGGGATTTGAGTTGGGTGCCGTGGACTATATTACCAAACCCATCAGTCCCCCTGTGGTCAAGGCCCGGGTGGCCACACATCTGAAAATGCGTGAGAACATGCTGGAACTCAAACGGTTGTACAGCATGGCCTTGGATGCAAATCCCATGACGGGGCTTCCCGGTAACAACAGCGTGTCAAACCGGATCAGGCAGGCGTTACAGAGCGATGAGAACGTCTGTGTGATCTATTCGGATCTGGATAATTTCAAGGCGTTTAACGATAAATACGGTTTCGCCTTGGGAGATGACGCATTGATGTTCACCGCAAACGTATTCAAAGCGGCCATAAAAATGGTAAAAATTCCGGACGCCTTCATCGGGCACATCGGCGGCGATGATTTTGTGATCGTGGTCCCTTCAGCCAAGGCAAAAGAAACGGCAGATGAAATCGCAACCCGGTTTGATGAAGGCATTATACAGTTTTATTCCGATGAAGATGCGGCTGCTAAATGCATTCACTCCGTAGACCGGCAGGGAAATCCCCAAACCTTTCCAATCATGTCTGTCAGCATGGCCGGGGTGGATTTATCCAACCACGATTTCAAAAGGTACGTGCAGGTGAACGATGCCTGTGCCGGTGCCAAGAAAAAGGCCAAAGCATTGCCGGGCAGCAGCTTTTATTGCTTGGGCCGGGTCACCTCATCCACCAGGTAGAGAATGGACCGGTAAGGGATTCCCCCGTGCAGGGAAAGGCCTATTTCACAGGTTTTGCTGGTGGAATACCCGGCCTCGCAGGTGCAGACGTGGGTGTCCAGACCCGAAAGGGCCGACCGGTTCAGTTCCGGAACGGTAAACCCTTTATCTCCGGCAAATCCGCAGCAGTATATTTCCTCGGGCCACACCACTTCCGCAGCACAGGCGTTTGCAAGTTCCAGCAGCCGGTTTTCCAGCCCCATTTTCCGGGTACTGCAGGTGGGGTGCAAAGCGATCCTGGCCTGTTTCGGCGTGAATTCCAGACGGTCCATGAGGAACGTGAGGATAAACGCCACGGGTTCGTACACCGGGATACTTCCTTCAAAAAACGCTTTTATCCGCATCAGGCAGGGACTTGTGTCACAGAGAAGGGGTATCCTGCCGTTTTCTGAAACCTTTAGAACCGCATGGTGAAGCTGTGCCGCCTTTTTATCGGCAATATCGGGAAAGCCTTTACTCTCAAAGGCCTGACCACAGCAGAGGTTGTCAAGATTCTCGGGATAAATGACCTGGTAACCGGCTTTTTCCAGCAGGGAGACGGTTTTGGCCGGCAGCGCATCTGTTTTGGTCTCATTTTGGGAGGGGCCGCCCATGGCCCGGCTGGCACAGCTTGGAAAATAGACGACTTTTAAGGAGGCATCAGGGTCTGTGGGCGCAGGTCCCACAGGGGGACCGCCGCTGGGCATCTCTCGGTTCCAGCGGGGCAACTTGTTGAGCATGAGGTTTGCAGCCAGGCCGGAGGCGTTCTCCATAAAGGGCGTGCCGGTAAGGGCATGCAGCCGGTCAGCCCCGTTGAGTCCCCGCCGGATGGTGCGGGTCACGGAATCAAAATTGTCCGATACGGCCGCTGCCACTTTCCGGGACAGGGGCCCGTGGGCTTCACCGCGAAGGGCCTTGATCATTTTACCGGTATCAATGGCCACCGGGCAGCGGGTGCCGCAGAGACCGTCGGCCGCACAGGTATCCGGCCCGGGATATTGATAGGCCTGCGTCAGTTTTTTCAGGGTACTCCGTTTGAAGGCCTTTTTTTTCAGAGGGCCTTCCTCACTTCCCTGTGCCGCAAGCCTGCGGGAAATCTCCCTGCGCCCGGCGATTCTCTGGCGCGGGGTGAAGGTAAGATGCCTGGACGGGCACACCGGTTCACAGAATCCGCACTCAATACATTTATCAGCGAGTTCATGGGTTGCGGGCATGGATTTCAGATCACGGATATGGGCATCCGGATCAGGGTTGATGATGACGCCGGGGTTCAGGATGTTGTCAGGATCGAAGATCGCCTTGATCTCCTTCATGAGGGCAAAGGCGTCAGCGCCCCATTCTTTTTCCACAAACGGGGCCATGTTTCGTCCGGTGCCGTGCTCCGCCTTAAGCGAACCGTCGTACCGGTCCACCGTCATGGCCACCACATCTGCCATAAAACGGCTGTACCGTTCCACTTCAAAAGGGTGGGAGAAATCCTGGGTAAATACAAAGTGGAGGTTGCCTTCAAAGGCGTGGCCGAAAATAATGGCCTCAGTGTAGCCGTATTTACCGAAAAGGGCCTGGAGATCCAGGGCGGCATCGGCAAGATGGGCAAGGGGGAAGGCGACATCTTCAATGATGACGGTGGTACCGGTTTCCCGCACTGCCCCCACCGCCGGGAAAAGGCCTTTGCGGATATTCCACAGGGACTGGCATTCAAAGGGATCGGTGGAAAAGGCCACCGGCCTGACCGTATCAAAGCCCGCCAATGCCGTGGTGATCCGGCTGACCTGATCCGCCAGCGTGGCAGGGGCCTTGGCGCGGGTTTCCACCAAAAGCGCTGTGACCGAAGGGGCCAGGTCTTTGAGGTATTCGGGCATTCCCGGCTTCCCATCCACCGACGCAAGACTGGCCCGGTCCATGATTTCTGCCGCATCCACAGGGCATTGCCTGAGCACGGGGACAGCCCTGCAGGCATCGGCCATATCCCTGAAAAAAACCAGGGCCGTGGCCTTGTGGGGATGTTCATCAACCGTACGCAGAACGGCGCTGGAAATAAAGGCCAGCGTTCCTTCGGAGCCGATCATCAGGTGGGCCATGATATCCAGGGGATCTTCAAAGTCCACCAGGGCATTGAGGCTGTATCCCGTGGTGTTCTTGATTTTAAATTTGTGACGGATACGGTGCGCAAGATCGGGGTCCGCAAGGATTTTTTCCCTGAGCCCTGACAGGCGTTCAAGCAATTTGGCGTGGCTTTTCCTGAACGAAGCACAGCTCAGGTCATCCCCGGTATCCAAAATCGTACCGTCGGCCAAGATCAGCCGGATACTCTCCAGGGTCTGGTAGGAATTCTGGGAAACGCCGCAGCACATACCGCTGGCATTGTTGGCCAGTATCCCCCCGATTTGGGCTGTGTCGATGGATGCGGGGTCCGGTCCGATTTTCCGGTCAACCCCGGCCAGACGGCGATTGACATTCCCCCCGATCAGGCCGGGTTCCAGCCGTATGCGGCGGGCATTGTCATAAATATGATACCGGTTCCAGCCCCGGCCCAGCCGGACAAGCACGGAATCTGTCACGGACTGGCCGGACAGGCTTGTGCCGGCAGCCCTGAACGTCACCGGAATGTTTCGATTCCGCGCTTCCCTTAAAATAAGGCGGACATTTGCCTCGTTTGATACATCGATGATCACCTGGGGTGTCAGACTGTAAAAACTGGCATCGCTGCCGATGGCCACCCGCTGCAGAGGATCGGTGATGATGCGTTCCCGTGGCAGAAGCCGACGGATTTCACGACAGAATTCCCGGTATGCTTTTTTCATTGTTATCCGGACCTTTTATGTTAAAGAACCGGATACCGTATCCAGCTCTTTCATCGTTTGTTGTGGGCACGGCGCATGACGTTCATGGGCGGCCCGTGGCCGTTATTGAATTTCGCGTTTTTTTTGATGCGTTATAGTTTTAGCAAAATGAGGGGGATGAATAAAGAAAAGTTCGGATTTACCCCAAGTATTTGCCCGGGATGTGTGACCCTGATATGTGATATAGGTACCAAATGGGGTATAAGGATGTTTACGCATAACAGCAATCGTGATGAGGTATTCCAATGAAAGCCATGATAATCGAGCGCACCACGGATCTGACAAAGAACTTGTCTCCCTTGACCCCGGTGGATGTGCCCACACCCAAACCCGGCCGGGAAGAAATCTTGATTCAGGTAAAAGCCTGCGGGGTCTGCCACACGGAACTGGATGAAATCGAAGGACGGACTCCACCGCCCGTATTTCCCGTGATTCCGGGGCACCAGGCCGTGGGTTCGGTGGTGGAAGCAGGCCCTGGTGCAAGAAAACATCCCCTGGGCAGCAGGGTGGGAGTGGCCTGGATTTTTTCGGCCTGCGGACGGTGCCGGTGGTGTGTTCAAGGCAATGACAACCTCTGTTCTAAGTTTCGGGCCACAGGAAGGGATGCCGACGGGGGATATGCCGAGTATATGAAGGTCCATCAGGATTTTGCCTATCCCATCCCGGAACGGTTTACTAGCGCCCAGGCTGCCCCGCTTCTCTGTGCCGGGGCCATCGGATACCGCTCCCTATCCCTTGCTGCGGTTGAAAACGGGGATGCCATAGGGTTGACCGGCTTCGGGGCATCCGCCCATCTGGTCCTCAAAATGATCCGGCACAGGCTGCCGGATTCCCGGGTTTACGTGTTCGCCAGAAATCCCAAAGAAAGGGACTTTGCAAGGGACTTGGGAGCGGTGTGGGCCGGAGGTATTCCGGAGCGGTCTCCGGAATCCTTGCAGGCGGTGATCGATACCACACCCGTATGGACCCCGGTCCGTGAGGCGCTGAAAAACCTTTCCCCGGGCGGCCGCCTGGTGATCAACGCCATCCGCAAAGAAGAGGCGGATAAATCCGCCCTGCTGGAGCTGGATTACCCCGGCCACCTCTGGATGGAAAAGGAGATCAAAAGTGTTGCCAATGTCGCTCGTTCCGATGTGACGGCATTTCTTGACCTGGCCGCTCAGATTCCCATTGTCCCGGAGGTCCATACCTTTGAACTGGCACAGGCAAATGAGGCATTGGTTGAACTAAAGCAGGGAAAGATCCGGGGCGCTAAGGTCCTTTTGATGTCCTGAGGGCGATTATGATACTGGCGTTGGGCGTTCGCCTCCCTGTGAAGCCTCTTGGGTAACCCGGGCGATTTTTTTCAGAAGTGCTGTCTTTTTGACGGGTTTGGTGAGGAAGTCATCCATACCGGCGTTAATACAGGCGTCCCTGTCCTCTTGGGTGGCATGGGCCGTAAAGGCGATAATGGGCACCCTTTGTCCCTTTGCTTCGAGCTTCCGGATTTCGGCTGCGGCGGTCAATCCGTCCATTTCAGGCATCTGCACGTCCATGAGGATGAGTTGATAATCGCCTGTGGTGAATTTTAACACGGCTTCCTTCCCGTTTGCCGCAAGGTCCACCGGAAAACCCGCCCGCGTCAGATGGGTCGTCACCACTTTCTGGTTCGTGGGATAATCTTCTGCCAGCAGGATGCGGATGTCTCCTGGAGAAACCTTAAGGGGCGGTACGTCATCACCGGTATCTTTGGATGATACATCGACGGTTTGAGGGCTGATGTTATCGGTCATGTCCGGGGTGAGTGGAATAGAAAACCAGAACCGGCTGCCCACACCCTCCTGGCTGGACAGGCCGATCCTGCCGCCCATCAGCTCCACCAGCTGTTTACTGATGCTTGTGCCAAGGCCTGTGCCGCCGTACTCCCGGGTGGTGGAGCTGTCCGCCTGGGTAAAGCTTTCGAATATGGCCTCTTGCTTGTTTTCGGGGATGCCGATGCCTGTGTCCTGGATTTCAAACCGGATAAAGAGGCTGCATCCGTCATCGCCGGTGTCAGGCAATACCTTGAGGCTGATACTGCCTCCGGAGCGGGTGAATTTAAGGGCGTTGCCCGTGAGGTTGGCCAGGATTTGCCTCAGGTATTTGGGTGATCCCGTCACCCGGGCGGGGATATCCGGGTCAATGAAGGTTGTGAATTCAATCTGTTTTTGATCTGCCTGAAACCCGATACCCCGGCCAAAATCCCTGATAAGACCGGTTAAATCGAATGGGATCTGTTCCAGTTCCAGCTTACCGGCCTCGATCTTCGACAGGTCGAGAATGTCGGAAATCAATTCCGAAAGGGCGAAGGCTTCGGTCTGTATGGTCCGGGAATACATTTCCTGCTCGCTGTCCAGGTTGGTTTCAGCCAGCAATTCGGTCATACCGAGGATGCCGTTCAATGGGGTCCGGATCTCATGGCTCATGTTGGCCAAAAATTCGCTTTTCGCACGGGAGGCTTCTTCCGCCTGGAGCTTGGCATCCTCCAGATGACCTGCCAGCCGTTTTCTCTCCTCCAGTTCCTCCCGGGCACTGTGGCTGGCATCAATGAGCCGGTCAACGGTGACTTTCATATCCGTGATATCGTATAAAATTTTAAGCTGTCCGCGGTAGCTGCCCATGGGGCCCTTGAATTTGTTGGTGGTCATTTCAAAGATCCTGCCGCGACAGCTGAACGCTTCCCTTATGTTCTCCCCGCTGCCCGGTTTGGCCGTGATGTCGTAGGTGCGAAGTATGTCGTCCCAGGTTCGGTTGAGCACCTCGTGCCTGCCCCGTCCGATAAAGGCCATTGCCGCCTGATTGAGATCTATCAGGCGTTCGGACATATTGAATACAAATACCGGATGGGGTGAAAATTTGTAGTAGATGGACCGGGCCGATGCCAGGTCACTGAGCAGTTTTCTTGAGAATATGCCAAAGGCAAGGAAAGGCCCCACAAGGGCCATTGACAGGGGAATCGGATCCATACCGGCGGGAAATACGGACAGAAGGTACAGGGCATGGGTCATTCCGGGGATCAGGGTGCCGAAAACCATCCAGATGAAGGAACGGCGCATCTCATCAGAGGTGTTCAGTGCCGCCCGGATATACAGACAGATGGATACCGGAAGGGCGGTAAACGTCTGGGCGATATGCAGGTAATACATGGGGCCTGGCTCGATGCCCGCCCAGATCCGGTGGTGGGATTCAATGATGGTGACATCCCTGTAAAAAATTTTCAGGTCCGGGTATGTCCAGCTTGAAAACAATACCAGGAAGCCGGGTAGAAGAATCAGGTACATGGCCGGGTGAAGCTTTTCGGTTTCCCTGTAATAGACGGAATGAACGGCGATGAGGACAAGGAGGCCCGGAATGAACGAGATGCCCAGGTACTCGAATTTAAGGCAGGCAAGGATGCCGTCCAAAGATATCTGGATCAGCTCCTGGGAATATCCCATGGCATAGATAAATATGCTTATCACCAGGGCGAAATAAAGGCGTGCTCTCGTGTTCCGCTTCAGATACCTCACGGTCCAGGCGGCGATGGAAAAAGAGAGCATTGCCGCAAGTATGGTCAGCGGCTGGAGAAGAAGTATCATAGTGTATCGTTCATCATGCGTTGGCCTGCACCTGACCCGGGGTGGTTTCTATGGCCGATTTCATGGAAGTCCGCACGGCTGCGACCCTCCTGTGTCAGGGGGGCGCAACCGGCGAAAAAAAACAGGGTCATCGCGGGGCGGATAAAGGTGGTCCAGCGCAATTCAAACTCCCGGGTATTTATGGGTTCCAACAATTGGGTCTAAATTAACGGATCAAAGGAACACTATACCAGAGATTTTAATGCCGGGAAAGCCCGTAAAGAAGCCCGTAGAGAAGCACTTCATCCGGGCCGTGTGTCAACTGATGCCGAAAATGGATTTGGCCCTGACCAACAGCCTTCTGCGATGGGCCAGGCCGTTCAGGCCGCCGTTGATTTTCCGGGTGATCTGTTCGAGCTGGTCCTGGTCTGCGAAGCCGTTTAGCTTGTGGCGGTCCCAGAACCATCCGGCCACGTCCACGCACATCTCATCCTCGGTGGCTACGAGATCCGGCTCATTTATGACGTCTTTATCAAACCGGTTGGTCTCGGTGTAGCGTTTGTAATTGGCCCTGCCGGTAAGCTGGATCAGTCCCCGGCCTTTATACCGGGGGCCGTCCCCCGGCCTGGTATTGCCAAGGTCGTTGCGGCCCTCATAGGCCCGGCCGCTTGCCAGTTCCTCCCGGAAACGAAGCTCACCGCTTTCATGGCCGATCTGGGCCAGGAAATGGGCCATCCTCAGGGGGGTATTGATCTGGTAGGCAGCCATGCAGTCCGTGATGGGTTTTGAAAAGGTCTCAATGGCCGATTCATCCGCGGCAAGGTACAGCAATTCCAGAAAGGTGGCATCCACCGCCGCCGGCAGGCGTTCACACAGGGCCTGCATCACCGAATCCCCCGGGCAGATTCTGCTATCGGAACCGGATTCCCCCAGAATGGCTTCTTCAAAGGCGGTTATGGCGGATTTTGTATTTTTTCCGTAAATGCCGTCACAGGTAAGCTGTGTCTCTTCAGAAAACCGGTCTGCATTTATATTTAAAAGACGCTGAACCAGTTCAACATCGTCCCTGTGGTTATCACAGCGGTATCCCACCGTACCGGTGATAAGATCCGACCCTTTGGTCTGGGTGACGGCTTTGCCTTTGGTCAAATCCTTTTTTTCAGCAGTCTTGTGCATTCCTTCCCGGCGTTCAAAATGGGGGGTATCTTTAAAACTCTGCCAATTGCCGCCCCAGCGGTTGGCGCCATCCAGACTTTCCCAGAACACCCCCAGTTGCCGGACCCGTTCGTTGTCATAGGTCAGCGTGAGGCTTCCATCCGGTTCCCGGATAAAAAAGTTCAGATCAAAGGCCAGGCGTTTGAGGTGCTGGCTGTTCATGGTGGTGCTGCGGCCGGTTTTAACGTAGGCTTTCTGCTGTTCGGCAGTCCTATAAAGCTCTCCTGCGGAAATGACCAGCCCCAGTTCATGGGCCTTGTCAACAAGTTTGGCCAGATGCTGTAAAAACAGGTCCTGCTCTTCAACCATGCTCATGATTTACCTCCCTGGCCGGACTGATTTGCCTTCAGCCAATTGGCCTTGTCCTTGCTGCCCATACTGGAACCGTAGAAGTACTGGATAATGGCTGACAGCCCCACACCCAGAAGAAAGCCCACCACGGTGTTGATGATCTGCCAGGATGATTGGGGCAGCGCCTTTGCAGGATCACTAAAAAAAGCCGGCAGAAACACGGCCAGTGTAATGAAAATAAAGGTCATTATGGTGATGAAGTAGGCATACCTGTAGGTGAATCGTCTGACAAAAATATCCGCGTTGTCGTCCCGGAGGGTACCGGCCTTCCGGGCATCGGCCCGGTCTGCCGCCAATACCTTTTCCTGTTCCAGTTCAATCTGCGCAATTTTGCTGCGGGCATCCATGAGAAGTTCCTGCTCCTTGAGTTCAAACTCCTTGAGTTTTCTCCACTCCTCCTGGGTCAGCTTGTCTTCGGCCACATTTTCAAGCTTGATCCCGGTTTTTTCCTGGATCTTTTTCGACACTTTTTCCAGTTGCTGGTTCACCACGTCCTTTGCCAAGTCAGTGCTTTTTTCCGCGGCTGATGAAAAAAGCCCGCCGAGCAGATCAAAGCCTTTCTGGGCAAGTTTCGGGGCAATGGCTGAGATTAAAAAGGGCAGCATGTATCCTCCTGTGTAATTCTGTCTGGGGTGGGTATTATTGTCTAATCAATGTTTTGCATTCAGGTCGGCTTTAAGGGCGTTGAACCCCTCTGACTCTTCAAGCAGTTTTCTGGCGATGCGCCTCAGGTCGGTGACCTCTTGATCCTTCAAGTGAAATGAGGTAGCCATATTTTGAAAATAGCTTCGCTTCTCCGGGGGGGTGATCCGGTCAAACCCCACATAGATCGGGTAAAAGCGGATTTCCTCAGGCGCTGGGTAGGGCATCTTGGCGCCGCTGCAGGCTTCGTCTAAGACAGATGCGCAGTCCTTGTAGGCCTGCTGATCCTGCTGCCAGCTTTTAAAGGCGTCCTGCAGGGCCTGGACCGTATCAAAGGAGTAGTTATCCATAGGTACGGTGGCGACTTTCATGAGAACCGATTCAATGCCCGGGGGGGATGCGGTTTTATCCAGATTGCTGTCCGGTTTGGATTTGGCATCCACAACAATGACCACCAGATGTTTTATGCTGCCCCGGTTGATCCGTCTGAGTACACTCAGTGCCGGATCTGTGGAGCGGATACTGGTGAGGGGGCCGCGCAGGCCGATATTGTCCGAGACACCGCCGTCGATGAGGTGAAGAAAAGGTCTCCCCTTACCCCGGGTGTAGGACAACAGTGTTTCGGCCCGGGCATAACGGGGGGGATTTACAAGCATATCCTCACCAGCCATGGAAACCCATACCGGGGCTTTATAGCTGCAGGTACCGGCATAGTTGTTCAAGGTCATGGGGGCGAAGGCCACAGGAAAGCAGGATGAGGCGGTGGCGGCCGCCGCAATGCTGACCCCGGCCAGATCAGAGCAAATCGGATCGAATTGCTCTTGAACAAAGGAGAAGGGGCTGCCGGTGGAAATGTCCGTGGCATTCATGATGACCATGGGGCGGCTGGCCTGGGAGATGAGATCCCCAAAGGTTTTGCCGTCGAAAACATGGGTGTCGTAATACCGGACCGCCAGATCCGTCCGGCTGAATTCCGGTGAGATAAGCGTGAACCAGTTGCCCGGATTAAAGACCATGCCTGCCAGATCGCCCTGGATGTTGTGGTAAAGAAATTTTTTCTCAAAACTGCTGAATATCTCATCCCGGAACAGGCCGTAATAGGCGGCTGTAAAACTGCCGCCGGAAACCGAGGAGATAACGTCCACCTCATCCAGAAGGGAGTTTGTTTTTCGGGTCCCCGGATAACGGGTGTCCCTTAAGGTTTCCAAGACCCCGTAGGAAAGGGCTGCCGCCCGGGTTCCGCCTCCGGAAAAGGTCAGGATGATAAAGACATCGTCCCCGGCCTCACCCGGTGACAGATTGTCAAACCGGTAGCCAGCTTTGGGCGCAACATTTGCTATTTTCGGGTTTTTTTCATAATGGGCACAACCCGCCAAAACAAGGACGGCCAGGGTAAGGCATATCAGGATGCGTTTCATGGGGCCTCCTTCATGGTTTTGAAAAGTTAATGGCCAAAGGTTTAATGGGGGTTGTCCCGGTGACGGTGAGTCTCATTTCCGGTGGATCATAATCCGGGGGTAGCCCCAGATCAAACTGATGCCGCCCCTCCTCAACCCGGAACGTCTCGTTGGTTCTGGCTGTCTGAACGCCATCCACATACACATCTCTTTGGTCTTCAAACGTGACACATACAAATTCCATGGATTCCCTCTCGTAAATGATTGATGATCGCAAAACCTGCATTAGTTTAAATAAAGAAGACTAATACCAGGGCCTGGAAAAAACGGGCCGAAACATCGGGCCATAAGAATCGGGGATCACCACCAGGATAAAGATAGATATTGAACTGAAGCACCGGATTGACAGCGGATGAAAATGTGATGAATTGCCGCTGGTAATGCCCGAATCAGGATAAGAATTTCATATTAAATTCTATATCAAAAAGCAATCCTTAATGCGCCCTGGAAAAAACAGGGTGACCCAAAATCACATCCTGGCCCAAAGGCTCTGTTGATCCAGGGGCGCTTACACGGAGAAAATATGACTTTTTATCAATCCTTAGGCAATTTGATATCCCGGTCCTTTCCATCGGATGCAGCCGTCCGGAAACGGTACAAGGCATTCATGGACCTTCTGGAGCAGGACCGCAATGCCCATTTGGCCATGGCGGAGCTGGAGGAACTCTACTACAACCAGATACCGGTGGACTTCAAAATGCTTCAGGAAAAATACAACACCCTTTCCCGGGCTGTGCGCCACATTATCCTGGCCCTTGATACGGTCACCGTAAAAAAACAGGCGGATCTGCACAGGTTCTACCGGATGATAGACGGGTTCGGCCGTCATCTCTTTTATGAAAATACCCCGTCGCTGTCTCCTCCATTTGTGGTGCCCCTTTCGGACGAAAGGGCCGAAGACCGGGATCTTACCGGGGGCAAAGCCGCCACCCTTTCAACCATGGGGAACCTGGACGGCATTGACGTGCCCAAGGGATTTGCCGTCACCACCCGGGCATTTAATTATTTTTTAGAGGCCAATGGGCTGCGCAGTGCCATTGATGACAAACTGGCGGTTCTTTCGGCAGCCTCTCCGGATTCCATAGGTCGGACTTCCGCCGCCATCATCGAGATGATTCAACAGGGTCGCATCTCCCCTGAGATCGAATCCGAAATTTCCAGGATGGTAGAAGATATCTGGCCCGGTCCGGACATCCCCACAGGTTTTGCCGTGAGAAGCAGTGCTGTGGGAGAGGACGACACCCTGTCCTTTGCCGGGCAATACCGGTCCCTGCTCAATGTCCGCCGGGAAAATATTTCTGATGCCTGGCGCAGGGTGGTTGAGAGCAAATATGCCCCACGGGCCCTGAACTACCGGATTCAATGCGGATTCCTGGATGCGGAAACCCCCATGGGGGTCCTGGTGCTGGAGATGATCCCGCCAAAGATCAGTGGTGTCATGTATACCCGGTCACCTGAAAATAAGGGGCAGGGCAGCCAGGACTTAAGCCATGGGGACGCAGACGATATCAATATCCATGCCGTCTACGGGCTAGGGGAATTCCTCGTGGAGGGCAGGGCGGTCCCGGAAATCATCCATGTAGAAAAAAATGATCCTCTGAAAATTCGCTGCCGGGAGGCGGGCAGGCAGTCCCACCGGCTGATTCCTTCATCCGGTGGCGGCACCCGTGTGGTTGATGTCTCCCCTGACCGGGCCGGCCGTCCGGTTCTGGATAAAGAGCAGGTATTGTCCCTTGCAAAGGCGGGCACGTCTCTGGAGTCATTTTTTAACGGACCCCAGGATGTGGAATGGTGTGTTGACGCAGACGGTCATTTGCGGCTGCTCCAATGCAGACCCTTGCACACCAGTGAAATAGATGCGGTTGAAGCCCGGGAATGCACCTTTGAAGATGTTGAGGCAAAACGCCTTGCCTCTGGCGGCCACACCGCCTGCAACGGCATTACCGCCGGCACGGCAACGCATGTAACTTCCAAAAAGGAACTTGAAGGCTTCCCCTCCGGCGGTGTTCTTGTCGCTCCCCATGCATTGCCGGATTTTGCCCGGATCATCGACCGGGCAGGGGCCATCGTCACTGAGGAGGGAAGTGTTGCCGGGCATTTTGCTTCCGTTGCCCGTGAGTTCGGTGTGCCTTTTATAACGGGGTTGGAAAACGCCCTGGAAAAAATCCCCCACAATCAGATGGTCACGGTGAATGCCTTGGATAGAGAGGTCTTCAAAGGACGGGTCAACGCCCTGGTGGAGAATCCCTGTGCCAAACCCAGGCCCCTGGCCCAAAGTCCTTTTATGAGGCGGTTCTCCTTTCTCATGCGGTTTGTCTCCCCCCTTGAACTTGTGGATCCAAACGCCCGGAACTTCACCCCCACCGGATGCCGAAGCCTCCACGATATCATCCGGTACAGTCATGAAACCGCTGTGAACAGCATGTTCCAAATCGGCAGCAACAGATGGTTCAACACCCGGGGAATAAAAAAGCTTGAGGCCGGCATCCCGGTAAAGATTAATGTCCTGAACGTGGGCGGCGGGATCAAGGCTGAGGCCGGCAGAGAAAAGAGCATTACACCCGGCCTCATTGAAAGCCTGCCAATGAAGGCAATACTTAAGGGCCTGCTGCATCCCGGCATCCAATGGGGCGACTTTTCCCATTTTAACTGGGAGGAACATGACCGGATCGTGATGAACGGCGGGATTATCAGCCCGGACAACGCCATGTTCGCCTCCCATGCCATCCTGGCCCGGGATTATCTTAATCTGAATTTGAAATTCGGCTATCATTTTGTGATTGTGGATGCCCTTTGCGGCAAAAGCCACGGTGAAAATCATATCCGGTTCAGGTTTTCCGGCGGCGGTGCCAAGCTGGAACAGCGGATGCTCAGGACCCGGTTTCTGGGAGATATTCTTTCCTGGCTGGGGTTTACCGTGAACATAAAGCATGATTTGATCGACGGTGTTTTTCTGTCAAAAGATGACACGAAAACTTTGGACCGCCTGGACTACACCGGCCGCCTTTTAGGGGCCACCCGTCTTATGGATATGTACCTGAAAAAAGAAGAAGACCCGGACCGCTTTGCCCGGGAGTTTAAAAACGGTGTTTACCACTACGGGGATGATTTGGGTTAAGCCCCCAAGGGAATCGATTAAGGAGACCGCTCTCATGTCCACCTACGAATTTACATGGATCACAGGCCGCATCGCAGCCGGCTGCGCCCCCATGTCCTACGCTGATCTGGATGAAGTGAAAGAACAGGGCATTGGTGCTATCGTCAATCTATGCGGTGAATTCTGCGATCTCCACGAGATCCAGCAGAAATCCGGCTTTGATGTCCACTATCTGCCCATCCCCGACGAATGCGCCCCGGATATGATGAAAATGGAAGCGGCCATGGCATGGGTGGAAGACAGGGTCGGCCAGGACAAAAAAGTCTTGGTCCACTGCCGTTTCGGCATGGGCCGCACAGGAACCTTCCTCATGGGGTATTTGATGCGCCAGGGCATGTCATTGAAAGAGGCGGAAAAAAAGCTAAAGAAAACCCGGGCCAATCCCCAGAATTACTGCCAGTGGAAATTTTTGAAAACCTACAATAAGAAACTTGCCAGCACAAAAAACTAAAAGATCATTGCACCACCGTGCTTTTGGTATTGAATGCTGTTTTCAATATGTTCGGATGAGCTTGAACACCATAAGTCATTGGTTTTAACTTCTTCAAAAGTTATTTTTTCGTTTTTTGAGATAAAGCTTTCTCCAACCTTAATATTCTTAATAATTTCTGTAGAGCTAATACTATTAAATAATATTGATAACATTAACAATATATCATCTAGTAATAATCCAATTATTCTACTGAGGTCTACTATTGTTCCAGGCACTTCAAGAAAATTCCAAGAAAAATATCCTGCAACAAAGATAGTATTCAACCCAGAATTTTTGACAGAAAGAAGTGCAGTTTTTGATTTTCTTTCACAGAATCGACAGAAGACAAATTAGAGAAAAACATGCTGGCATCAGCTGAAGGCGGCGGTCAGCGTGTTTTGGGGCGCCCAACGCCAGCCCTTCTCATGTTTCCCAGTCGATTCTGTGAAACAAAGTGAAAACAGTCTGGGGGGTAAATTGCTTCTAAGAGGTTTGAAAAGCTTTAATAGGTAAATGACCCCTTTTATTTACCCTAAAAATTTCCAGAATGATTTCCAGAATCACACCCTACTATGAGCCAATTTGATTTTGATTCT
>CAJWHT010000050.1 GCA_913041495.1 uncultured Desulfobacteraceae bacterium
CCGGTCCAGTTCAGACCGGGCCAGGTCCTCTTCTTTAACAGCCCTTTTCAAACCATCTTCTGCGTTCCGGATATCTTTTGAGAGTTGCTGCCGGGCCGTGGCCACGGTCTGTTCCCCAAAAAGATCCCGCCGCTGGGCCCTCAGGGAGTCAAGCGCTGCCTTCTTTTGGCCGGCCGACTGTTCCAGTTCTTCTAAGCGACGGTTTTCAAGGTCCTTTTCTTTCCGGAGCAGCCCCAACTGCTCCCGGACAGTGGCAATGTCGGCAGCCGCCTTATCCCTTGCAGACAGGGTTTCCTGCCAAGTCTGCCACAGGCTTTCGTACCGTTTCAGCCAGCGCCCCTGTGCCTTATGGTCCGGCAGTTCATCCGCCAGGCCGGACATGGTACGGCATACTTTTGTTTCTGCGGCGTCGATATCCCTGTCCAAACGGTTGATCCGCTGCTCCGTCTCTTTGGCCAGGCCGTCAAGACGTCCGCTGTCCTTTTCCGCCATTGCCAGCTCATGGGACAATTGACTTATACCTTCCCGGACCCGGGCCAGCCGGTTTACCTTCTCCTGATGTCTTCCAGCCACCCGGTCCAGGCGGTTCAGGGTGTCCTTGACACCTGACAAACGCTGCTCCTGGCCGTTGAGCCACTCCCGAATCTCCTCACCATGGGCCGGGTTGATGTGGATACCCAGGGTTTTGGAAAGCGCATCCCATTGTTTCCTGAGCCCTCCGATCTTTTCCAGGAGATCCGTTTCCTCCCGCCGTCCGGCTTCCATTCGCGCCCGGAGACCTGCCAATAAGTTCCCTGCCGCATCTGCGGCCTTTTCAGTCTCATCCAGTTCCCGTGCTGCAGCCGCCCTGCGGGCAAGGGTACTCTCAGGAGACACCGTCTCATAGGCATCTATCCCGGGATGCTCGAGACTGCCGCACAGGGGGCAGGCCTCACCCTCTTTAAGCTGTGCCCTGTGTTCCGTGAGACCTGCAATCCGGTATTCCAGTTCAAGGTTCTGCTCAAGATCGGACAGGCGTGTTTTAAGATCTGACTTTCGCAGGGCCAGTGCCTCACCCCGGCTTTCCGCCCTCCCGTATTCCCGTTCCTGCGTTGCCAAGTCTCCTCTAAGGGCGTCGATGCGGTTTTGAGCCGTGTCGTACTGGACGGCCAGTGCACTGAGTTCCCCCCGGGTCCGGGCCGTTTCCGTCAGGTGGTTAAAGACCTTAAAGATATCTTCCCGGGTCCGGTCTTCAAGGCAGGCCAAGGTTTCTTCTTCCAGCCGCTCAATGTCTTTTGTCAGGGTGGCGGCTTCTTTTCGGCGTGCCGCCAGGTTCGCCTGGGATTTTTTGATCGCCTGTTCTATCCGGCTTTTTTTATCCCGAATTCCAAGGGCTTTTGATACTTCTGCAGATTTTTCTTCGTAAAGGCCGGTACGCTGTTCAAACAGACTCCGGATAAGGGGCAAAGCTTCGCCAAGCCGGCTGTGGGCCTTGTGGGTGTCAAGATAGGAGTTCCGGGAATCCAGGGCGGCGGCAGCGGATTTTTCCTTTTCCAGGATCTGGCTTTCCTTCTTCTCCAGATCGACCATCGTTCGTTTTGCCGCTTTCAGGGCGGTTCCGGTGTCTTTTGCCTCCCGGGTGGCACTTCTTATATCCTCATCCAGCGGTAGCACCTTTTCCGTGATCAGGGACTCGGTTTTAGCGGCCGTTATTTTTATTTTATCCAGCGCCGCTGCGGCATCCGCCCGCTCCTTGGTCACCCGGGTCATCCGGGCCTGGGCACGCGTGATACTCGATATAAGTTCAGCCAGTTCCTTTTTCTTCCGGTCCCTGGATGCTTCCGCAGTTTTCACCGCCTCATAGGCCGGTTTGATTTCCAGTGCAGGGACGGCGGCGGTCAGTCGCTCAAGCTGCGGTGCGGCGTTTTCAAGCTGTGCAATCGCTTTTCCGGTGCGGGTTCGTGCGGCTTTGGCGTCGGTTTCCAGTTCCGCTTTCCGGTCCAGCCAGCCAAGCCTGCGCCCCAGCCCGGCCAGAGATTTTCTAAGGCCTGTTTCCTCGGCCTTCAGTCGTTCTATTTCCCTTTTCAGGCCGTCCAGGTCCTCGGGTGTCAAAAGCGTCACCACACCGGCCCTGGCCTTCAGGAGTTCCAGTGATCCTTTTTCATCCCGTTCCCGGTCAAACACCCGGCGGGAAATCTCACCGTAGATATCCGTCCCGGTCAGTTCTTCCAAAAGCTCCGCCCGGTCGTTGGCATTGGCATTGAGAAAGGCGGCAAACTCCCCCTGGGCCAGAAGTATGGATTTGGTGAACCGCTTAAAATCCAGCCCGGTGATATCGGCCACCTGGCGCAGCTTTTCCTTTATCTGGGACGCAAGGATGGTCCCGTCGCCCGCAGCCAGTTCAACCTTGGGCTGTTGAAGATTGCCCTCCGGTTTGTTGTTCGCCCGGTGCTGGGACCAGAATGCCCGGTAGGTCTTGTCCCGCACCTGAAATTCCACCTCAGCCAGGCATTCCCCGGTGTGCCGGGTCATCAATTGGTTGGACCCCGAAGAAACGGACAGCCGTGGGGTCTGGTGGTAGAGGGCCAGGCAGATGGCATCCAACAGGGAGGTTTTCCCCGCCCCTGTGGGGCCGGTGATGGCAAAGAGGCCGTGGTCCGCAAATTCAGGGTCTCGAAAATCTACCCGCCACTCCCCTTTGAGAGAGTTGATATTCTTCAGCCTAAGCCCCAGGATTTTCATGGGGTTTCCCCTTGTGCAGGAGGGGCTGCGCCATCGGTTTCAATATGGTCCAGGATTTCCTCGAACAGGGTGTTCAATATTTGAACCTGGTCTTCGGCCAGGGATTCAACAGCGATCCGCCGGGAAAAGACCTCCCTGGGGGTCAGCTCCTCAAGCCGTTCCCGGTTCTCCGGGGCCAGGCCGGGTGTATCGCCCCTGCGGTGGCGGCGGACCCTGAGAAGGGCCATGGCAGGTCCGCTGCCGGTATCCTGGTCTTCAACCATCGCCTGGATACGGTCCTGAAGATCGGTAAGGTAATCGTCATCCCGGACCTCCGCCTCCAGCCATACGGTTCTGCGGCCCCAGGTTTCACCAGCGGATGCGGCGGCCTCCCGGGCAAGATCCCTTACCCCGGCCTCTATTTCTTCCAGGTTTCCTTTCAGGCATACCAGACGCCGGAAGCAGGGTACCGCCACAGGCTGAACGGCGGCCAGTGCCCCCGCTTTGAAATCCGCCAGCAGCACCTGCTTGTCCCTGCCGCCTTCATCAAAGCTCAAAGGGATGGGAGAACCCGAGTACCGGATATAATCCCGGTCTTTTACGGCCTGTCCCCGGTGCAGGTGCCCCAGGGCGATGTAATCGGCCGGGGGGAACCCCGACGCAGGAAAGGCGTCCAGGGAGCCGATGTAGATATCTCTTACCGAATCAGAAGATTTTCCCCCCACCACGGTGAGGTGGCCGGTGGCCAGGATGGGCAGCGCCCGGCCGTCCCGGGCTAAATCGGCCTGCGTGCTGCGGGCGGCCTCAAAAACACGACTGTAAAAGGACTGAATGGCCTGGCCCATGGCCAGTTGTTTTTCACGACCCGACTGGCCCCCGGCACTGCGCACCAGATCCCTGGGGCGTAAAAAGGGCACGGCACAGAGGATTAACCCGAGGCTGCCGGTGCCGTCTTCGAGTACCATCACGTGATCTTCCGGATCATCCGATATTCCTGCCGTCACCCGAGTATTCAGGCAGGCCAGCAGGGACCGGCCTTCGTTGAGGGTGGCTTCGGAATCGTGGTTGCCCCCGAGAATCAGGAGCTGCCGGCAGCAGGTCTGCTGGAGGGATACGATAAATTCGTTGTACAGGGTGCGGGCGTATGAGGGTGGGGTTCCGGTGTCGAAAATGTCCCCGGCCACCACCAGTGCGTCCACCTTTTTTTCATCCAAAAGTTTCAGCAGCCAGTGAAGAAAAGCCTCGTGTTCCCGGGTACGGGTCCTGCCCATGAAATGCTGGCCCAGATGCCAGTCAGAGGTATGGAGAATGCGCATGTTCAGTCCAGATAGGTGGAATTGATTTTATCCACGGTGCCGTCGTCGTACATCTCTTTGAGGGTGTCATCGATTTTTTTGAGCAGGGTCTCTTTACGGGGGTGTTTCCATTTTTTGGATATCATTAAATAGGAAGGCCGAGGAGGGGTGATGGGGGTGGGCAAACAGCTCAGTTCACAGACAACACCCATTTCCGACAGGGTTATTCGCATCATGTGGTAATTGGCCGCAACGGCATCCACCCTCCCTGCCAAAAGCAGCCGGACATTCTGGTCATTGCTGTTCACCTCTTTGATGGTGACCCAACCCTTTTCCCGGGCCTGCTCCAACTGCGGATGAATTTTAAATCCCCGCCGTATCCCGATGGTTTTTCCATACAGGTCCGTCACGCTGTCAAAATCAAATTCTTTGCCGGTTTTCACAAATATATTATAGGTGGAAAAATGCAGGGGATGGGCCGGAAAATGGGCATACGCCTGTCTCTCCGGCGTTCTGAACCCCGTGAATCCCCCGTCCGAAAGGCCATCTTCAATCCGGGCCAGCACCCGCTTCCAGGGATGGTATTCCACCCGGCATGAGATCTCCATGCGCCTGCACATCTCCTGTACAATGTCGTGGTCAATGCCCCGGGGGCCGTTTCCTTCGTCCCAGACAAAGGGCTTAAAGCTCTGCACCGTGGACAGGCGCAACACGACCTGTTCCGCTGCAGCCTGAAACGGAAGCAGCAGAAAACACCCAAACAAAAGTGCCATCAGGTATGTTTTGCGGTTATCTTTCATAGACATCGTTTCCCGTGCGTCACACTGCCCATTAAAGTAGGACCGAATACCGGGTTAGGCAAATTTTTATTTCCCCATCATTTTTTTTTATCCGCCGGCCGCAGCACCAGGGTTCTGTCCAGTGCTATGCCCCCGCCGAAATGCATGGGGATCTGATCGCCGTCCGCCCAGATCTGCACCAGGTCGTCGTAGTGGGGACTGTTAAAATGCCCGGACTGCCCGGGCGGGCTGATAATGGTGGCCCGGGAGATATCGGAAAAGTCCACCATCATCCGGATGACCCCGCCGGATGTCATCCGGAAAGGATCCTGGGGCGTCCAGAACCCCGAATTAATGGTGTGGTGTGATCCCCGGGTGGCCACCGGGTCCAGGTTCAAAAAAGACAGCTTCCGGCCCAGAGGATGGGAAAAAACCATCTGATGGACCTGCCCCCATTCCCATTTTCCCCTAAGGCCGCCGTATCGCTTAAGAAAAAATTCCGCGGTCCGGGACATGCTTTTCCGGATGATATCATCCCGCACCTCTTTGACCGCCACCGTGGTTTTATCATCGTAAAGGGGATGGGTGTCATCATGGATGATCCGGGTCAGAACCAGATCAGGCACATAATAGAGATATTCCCTGGCCAATCCTTTTTCCCAGGCCTCTTCCCCCACCTCATCCATGAGGGTATGCGTCATCATCTGGAAATAAAAATAGTTGAACACCGAGGCCGCCCGGCTGTTGATATCAATGTTGAAATCCCAGTTTTTCAGCATCTCAAGGTAAGGGGCAAGCTCGGTTTGCCCCTCGCAGGCCTCAAGGATTTTCGGCACCCACCGCTTGGCCACCACCGACTTATGGTCGAGCTGCATGGATTTGAGTTCCTCAAAATCCACCGGCCCTTCTCCCCGTTCGGCCATCAGCTCCTGAAAACGGATGGCCCGTTCAAACAGATAAAACCGTGTCAGGTGATAGGGGACATTCCCCGGATCATTGTTAAAGGAGGCCACGTATCCCCGTTTTGGATTCTGGTCCCAGGGCAGATCCGCAAAGGGCACAAACCCCTTCCAGTCATAGTCGCCGTCCCAGCCGGGCACGGGCAGGGAACCGTCCCCCTGCTTTCTCACCGGCGGGGCCGCCGTAAACTGCCAGCCGATATTCCCGTTCCGGTCCGCATACCCGATGTTCAGGTTCATGGTCCGGATCTTGGAAAGGGCGGACCTGAAATCATCAAAATCCGACGCCCGGTTCAGGGCCATGAGCCCGTCAAAGTCCCGGCCGGTGATATGGAGGGCGGACCAGGACATGGCGCAGTTTTCCGGGGTCAGTTCCATGACATGGGAGACCATGGGGCCGTGCCTTGAAATTTTTACCGTGAACGGTTCCTTTCGGATGCCTTCCTTTTCCTTTATTTTAAGGGTTTCCCGGATGATCTCAAAATCCGCCCATCCGTTTTCGGTGAGATATTGGTCCGGATTTTCAGGATTTATCTTCTCCACAAAATAGTCCAGTTCATCCCCCCGGCCGTTCACCGCACTCCAGGCAACGGCGCCGTTGAATCCAAGAGGACCGATGCCGGGAACACCCGGCAGAGACCCGCCCATGACGTTTAACCCGCCCCCCTTGAGGTGCATCAGGTAAAAGAGCCCGGGAAGGGTGGGCGACAGGTCGGGGCTCCCGGCAAACATGGCCTTTCCTGTCCCGGTCATCTTCGGGGCAAAAATCATCCAGTTAGAGGCGGCAATGTCCAGGGACATGGGGAATCCCTGCCAGGATGCGGCTTTTGACCCGGGTTCCATGACAGGAATATCTGCAAATAATTCCGGCAGTCGGGGCACCGACGCCCCGGCTTGCGCCAGTACCGGGGCAAAGTCAGGATAGGAAGGCAATATGGCTTCAAGCACGTCATCCCCGGCCCGGGCCCGGATAAGATTCATAATCAGATCTACTTTTTTGGACCGGGTCAGACTGTAAGACATCAACAGGACGGCGGCAATGGAATCTTCCGGCACCCAGGTCGCAGGCCGGGTACGCAGGAATACATACTCCCGGGGCAGATGGTCACAGGTTTCAATATAAGCATTGACCCCGGCGGCATAGGCTTTGAGTATGAATTGCCCCTCTTGGGAAAGTGCGGCATAGCATGCCCGGGCCTGGCGGTAGAAACCCACGGTTTTCAAAAACTTGTCCGATTCAAGGGTACGCGGTCCGAATACCGAGGAAAGCTCTCCCCTTCCTGCCAGACGGTTCATGTCCATCTGGAACAACCGCTCCCTTGCAGTCATATACCCTTGCGTAAAAAAAAGATCCGGTTCGTTTTCAGCAAAGATATGGGGGACACCGTATTGGTCTGTTTTCACCGTTACGTTCGCTGTCAGTCCGGGGAGGGTTTCAAATCCGGTATAAGAAGGTACCGACATCCGGAAAAAGAGGTGAAACCCACCGTAAGCCAGGGCAGCCCCAACGATCAAAACCAGAATTACACCCTTGAGAAATCTCATTTTGCCTCCCCAGCATATCGGTTTGATCCACAGAAAAGAGTTAAAGGATGGGGCAACGATATACTGAATCGGACCCGGAAGCAAATTCTTTTGCTCCGGAAAAATGTGAAATACCAGGGGAATGGGCCACGGGCGTTTGATTGACAAGCCCCACGGCCCGTGGTAGGTTGCCGGCCAAGCAAAGGAGCCAGTCATGACGACCTATTACAGAGCATTGACCATCGCCGGATCAGACTCCGGCGGCGGTGCCGGCATCCAGGCGGATCTGAAAACCTTTTCCGCCCTGGGGTGCTTCGGCATGTCCGCCATTACCGCCCTGACCGCCCAGAACACCCGGGTGGTGACCGGGATATTCCCGGCCCCCCCGGAATTTATCGGAGAGCAGATCGATGCCGTGATGGCAGATATCGGTGCGGATGCCGTGAAGATAGGCATGCTCCATTCGCCGGAGGTGATTGAAACGGTGGCGGCCAAACTTAAACAATGGGCCTGCCCCAACGTGGTGGTGGATCCGGTAATGATCTCAAAAAGCGGAGACAAATTGCTGCTGGACGATGCCGTCACCGCCCTGAAGGAACGGCTGCTGCCCCTGGCCACGGTGATTACCCCGAACCTGCCTGAAGCCTCGGTGCTGCTGGGGCGGCCCGTGGAAACCGCAGGTGATATGGCCGATGCCGCCAGGGATCTGGCAGGCTTTGGCACTGCCAATGTTCTGGTGAAAGGAGGTCACCTGACCGGTTCGCAAAGCCATGATCTTCTTTACACCGGCCCCACCGGTGCCATGACACAGTTTCCCGGCGAACGGATAGATACCCCCAACTCCCACGGCACCGGCTGTACACTGTCATCGGCCATCGCCGCAGGCCTTGCCAGGGGCCTTGATCTGATCGACGCCGTGCACCAGGCAAAAAGATACATTACCGGCGCCCTCAAAGCAGGGGCGGCCTATACCACGGGACGGGGCCACGGACCGGTGCATCACTTTTACGATCTGTGGGAAAACTAAGAAAAGTTACGTGCTGCGGATGTTCATTTCGCAGTCCCTGCAGTTGAAGATCACCTGGAACCGTCCCTTGCTGTTTTCCAGATAGAGGGGGCCGCGCCACTCTTTTTCCCAAAAGGCCTCCGGTCCGCCGGTATGGTCTTTCCTGCAAAGTCCAAGACTTCTCCGGATACAATGCTTTGTGGTCATCACCGTAACGGAGCTGCCTTGGTCACAGGTTTCATAGGCAGGCGGAACAGATTTGATGCCCCGCTCGGCGTAAAATGCCGCAGCAAGGTGATTGGCGACATTCAAGCGGAAATCAGGGGCTTTGTCAGGATAAGGGTAGCAAATCGTTCTGGGTACAGCCGGTAATCTTTCATAGGTGGCAATCCTCAATTCCGCCATCTTCTCCGTCAGTTGCCTGCGCAGGCCGTTCAGGATTTTTGCCGCCAGAAAATAGGGTGCGGTGTCAATGCATAGGCTGCGGCAGTAAAACAGGGTGTTGCCAAGTTTTTTTAGCTGTTTTTCAATCACGGAAAAGGCGCGGCTTTCATTTTTCGCCGGTTCCTTCGGGGCCTTTAAGAGGACGTCAGCCCGATTACCGTCTTCGTCCTCGGCCCGAAGTCTGAAACCGTTGCCGGTTTCGGAAAACACCATATCCAAACCGATGCGGCGGTCTGCCGTATCACCGGACATCATACGGGTGAATGCCCGATCAAAATTTCTGTGGATGACGGTCCCATGACTTAATCCAAGCTGTTTTACCGCCTGGCGGCCGGGGGGGAAAATACGGCCCGTGTCATCTATCCGGTTCACCTGAAACCCTTTAAGCCGCCCTGCGGCATCCAGGAAACAAAGGCCGTCGCCGTTATGGATATCACGGGATGCTTTTTTTCCTTCCAGGACCAGCCATTCCGCCGCGGTTCTTTTCACCCGGCCCAGGCGCTCTCCCATGGATTTCGGCGTATCAAAGGAATGAACCGCCTTTTTTTCACCCCCAAACAGAAAATAGTCGGTAACACCCCGGTTAAAGGTTTTGGAAGGGTCCGGGGTGAAGAAAACCCTTGTGCGGCCGGAAGATGCCCTGCCGTATTCCGGCGTCTCGTCCAGAATGGCATCAAGTTTTCTGCGGTAATGGGCGGTAATATTTTTGACGTAGGCCAGATCTTTGAGCCGCCCTTCGATTTTAAATGAGGAGATCCCCGCCCGGATCAGGTCCGCCAAAGAATTTGACCGGTCCATATCTTTCAAGGAAAGCAGATGCCGGTCCCGGGCCAGTACGTTACCGTCTCCGGTGACAAGGTTCCAGGGCAGACGGCAGGGCTGGCCGCAGGCCCCCCGGTTGGCGCTCCGCCCCCCAATGGCGGCACTCATATAGCACTGCCCGGAATAGCAGACACAAAGCGCCCCGTGCACAAAGGCCTCCAGGTCAACCCGGGTGGCATCGCGGATACCACGGATGGCCGCAAGATCCAACTCCCGGGCCAGGATCACCCGCTGAAATCCGTTTTTTTCAAGAAACGTTACCTTTTCCGGGGTCCGGTTGTCGGTCTGGGTGCTGGCAAAGAGGGGGATGGGGGGCAAATCCATCTTCAGCAGGGCCATATCCTGCACAATCAGGGCATCGGCACCGGCACGCCATAACTTGCGGACCAAGGCACCGACCTTTTCCAGTTCATGGTCAAAAATCAGGGTATTCAGGGCTACGTAAACTTTTGCATTGAATTTATGGGCATAGGCGCACAGGGCCTCTATGTCGGCCACGGAATTTCCGGCAGCCGCCCTGGCCCCGAAGGCCTGCGCCCCGATATATACGGCATCGGCACCGTGATTGATCGCTGCCGCTCCCAGCACCCGGTTCTTTGCCGGTGCCAGAAGTTCCAATGCCCGTTTCCCCATGAGTTCTCCCCTGCCGATCCGTTTCACTCCAATTCATACGCCCCCCAAAGATGGTTCAAATTCATGGTTTGTCAACCATCCCCCTGTCGCTGCGTATATCTGCCGCATATCCACCGTCTTGCAATTTTTACATCAGGTGTTATTTTGGGATAACGGTATCCCGATATCATAATCACCTAATTTAATCAGGGAGTAAGCCTATGATCAGGTATAAAAAACTGATGGTTGCCTTAAACCTGGACGATCTTGATACCCTCCTCATCCAGTACGTCGGCTTTGTGGCAAAAATGTCCCGGGCAAGCGACATTTATTTTGTCCATGTATCGGATAGTTTCGATATCCCGGATGAAATCAAAAAAATCTACCCTGAAATTCTGTCCCCCGTGGACGAGGCCGCCTGCGAAAGAATGAAAGCCATTGTCCGGCGGACCCTGGAGGATCAGCCCGATACCCGGTTCCATTTCCAGGCCAAAGAGGGTCCCATGATCGGCACCCTGGTCAATCTCACCCGGGATCTGGATATCGATCTGCTGATTGCAGGGCATCCCGGAGGCGACACTCCCATCGGCCGACATTATTCGGAAAAAATTGCCAGGAAGGCCTTTTGTTCGGTGCTCGTCGTTCCACAGGATACCCGGGTTCATCTGGAACGTATCCTTGTGGCCTCGGATTTCTCCGGACACTCCTGTGATTCCATTGATGTGGGCTGTGCCTTTGCCAGGGCGGCAGAACTTCCCTCACTGGATGTACTCAACGTTTTCCGGGTACCGGAAGGGTACTATAAAACCGGCAAAACCATCGAAGAGTTTACCGAGGTGATGCTCAAAAATGCCGAGGAAAAATCGAAACAATGCCTGGCGCGGCTGGATCTTCAGGGCATTAAAGCCGTTCCGCGATTCAAAATGACGGAAAACGTGATCAAAGGCATTCTGGCCTTTGCGGATGAAACCGACACCAGCCTTATCGTTGTGGGAGCCAGGGGCAGGAGCGGAGATATTGCCGCCATTCTCCTGGGCAGTGTCACCGAAGGCCTGATCCGGAACACCACCCGTCCGCTCCTTGCCGTCAAGAAAAAAGGACAGGGCCTGAACATTTTGGAAGCCTTGTATCCATCCTGATGGATGTACCCTGCTGATACAGCATCCCAAGCCGATTGAAACGGAGACCTGATATGGATGATTTAAGTGTTCCCAATGACCCGCTGATCCAGAGGCTGAGAACCATTATCCGCTTTGCCGTCCGGGTACTGGCCGTCATTATGACCGCCGTCATCATCTGGGGGGTTGTGGATGTGGGCTGGGTATTGTACCGCAAACTGCTGACACCCCCGCTGTTCATGCTGACCATTTCCGATATTCTGGCCACCTTCGGCGCATTCATGGCGGTTCTTATCGCCATTGAAATATTTGTGAACATCTGTATCTACCTGCGCGAAGATGTGATCCATGTCCGGATCGTCATGGCAACCGCCCTGATGGCCATCGCCCGGAAGATCATCATCCTCGACTTCACCCAGATTACTTCGGACTATGTCTGGGCAATGGCCGGAGTGGTATTTGCCATGAGCATCGGCTATTTTCTTGTGCTCAATACGCCCTTCAACCCCAAACGCAAATTATTTGACATACGTTCGAAAGATTCGGACAGGGGCTGAAAAAAACCCTCCGGGGGCCTTTAATCAAACGGATTCAGAAATAACGTACACTTTGGCTGCAAGGCCGAATTTTTCCAGAAAATTGCCGATGGTTGTAAACGTCGTGGTTTCCGGTGATCCCGGATGGTCTGATGTGGCGACATCCTTTACAAAAAGGGACCCTAAGGCCAGTTTAATGGGGTTCACATGTACCGGCTGGGCCTTGAAGTAGGCTTTCTGGTTGGCCTTGATCTGCTGAATATCATCTGTCTTGTAGATCGCAGAAAATAATATATCCAGCACATGTTCGGTGCAATTTTGCAGTTTCAGTGTATAGGGATTGGCGATGACCGAATAATCAGGATTATGCAGATTCTGGTAAGTATCCGAAGCCACCACGTCCAGAAGCCTGCGTTGCAGATCGGGTGTCGGGATAATCACCCCTGCCTCCAGCACCTGGACCCCGGCAAAAAAATCCACCGGATAGTCCTTGACCAGATGGCTCTTATCAGGCCGGCCGGATTTCTGGTAAAGGTTGTATATGGCGTACCCGGGGACATTGCGGCCGTCAGACGTCGTAATTTTTGAGTAAACGGCCAACGCCGTGTGGGTGAAGCGGACCCCTTCGGGCAACTGCGTTCTGGGCCGCCCCACCCGGGAAATGATCGCCACCCGGGCACCATTTGCAGCAAGGGATTTCTCCACCCGTTTTGAAAAACCGATGATGGTATCGGCATCAAAGTATGCCTCCCCTTCAGCCTGGCTTGATCCGGCCTGTACCGGTGGTATAGCCAAAAAGGAAGCAAGCAGGATCAGAACGAACACACGCAACAGATTCATAACGGCTCCTTCATTGAAATAGATACGAACGTTTATTGATCTGTTGTGGTCTGCTGAATGGCCAGATCAGGCGTCGGCCCAACAGTGATGGTCTCGTCTGTTATGGGCAGCGGCTGTCCGATGGGTGCACTTGCCGCATCTTTGAGATCTTCTCCCACTTGAGCGGATACGGCCCCGGCAACACCGCTGGCCATAAACGGTACGGATGCGGCACCGGAAACCGCCTGACCGCTGGCGGCGATGGCATGGGCGGCACTGTTGCTGGCATGGCTTGCGGCCTGTGAACCGTGGGTTACCGCCCGGTCGGCGTGGGTTTCATTTGCCATTGCAGGGGTTCCAATTGTTAACGCCGCAATCAATACACTCGTCATACAGAATAATTTTTTCATAGCGTCTCCTTTTGTCTGACAAGACCCTAACCATCAACGCCGTCACTTGTCAATCAGGAATCCCCTGATTTTTTGTTAAGAAATGTACACCCCAATCAGTTTGATGGACATTCAAACCGGACAGATTGTATTGCCCACGGCTCCGTGCAATGGTATGATGCGCCCTTCATCAGACCGGGTACAAAAAAAATTCCCGGATATGACCCATAAGCCAAGAAGGACCGTTTCATGCCCCCTGTCATCGCCATTGTGGCCCATACCGATTTAAACCGCTTCAATATGCCGGCGGTGAGCCTTCCCACCGCGTATACCTGGGCCATTGAACAGGCCGGCGGCGTACCTTACATCCTCCCATTTACCGAAGACAAGGATATGATCCCCCGGATGACGGCCTTTGCCCAAGGCTTTGTGTTCCCCGGGGGGTTTGATCTGGACCCCGCATATTTCAACGAATCCCCCCTGCCGGAGCTGGGGCGGGTGGACCCGGAACTGGATGTGTATCAACTGGCGGTACTTGAGACCGCCATGCGGATGGGAAAACCGATATTGGGTATCTGCCGGGGCGCCCAGGTGATAAACGTCGCCCTGGGCGGCACCTTGTTCCAGGATATCGGCGCCCAGTTCGAAACACCGGTATTGGACCACATGCAAAAAAAGATTCATACCGGGACGGATCATCCCGTTGACATTGAACCGGGATCGCAGCTTTTTGGGAAATTCGGTCCCAGGATCATGGTGAACTCACGGCATCACCAAGCGGTCAAGGCCCCGGGGGAGGATCTCAAGATCACGGCCCTGTCGCCGGACGGCGTGGTGGAAGCCTTAGAACATAAAAGGCTGCCCATAGACCTGATTCAATGGCACCCGGAACTGATGATGCTGGGCAGCCGGACCATGTCGCCGTTGTTTGGCGCCTTTATTGATTCCTGCGGCTAATCTGCGCTGTCAAAGAGGGTTATCCGGCTGTTTTCATTCCGGCATAGGGAACGGGGCAGGGAAAAAGCATATCCGCCAGCCACCCGGTTTCCATCAGGGGCCAGATCTTATTGCCCGCCCAATCCGACACCGCATCGGCCATCCCCTGGCCTGACCGTGTAAAGGTCATCACATCCAAAGGAGACATCCGGGAAAGGCCTTCAAACGTAAGTTCCGGACTATGGGCCGCCGACGAAAGTTTGGGTGCGCGGTCAAGAAGAAAAAAAAGGGCCACGGGTTTGGCAGCCAGATCATCCATATGGGAGCGCATAAAGGTAAAGGCAGCATCGGTTGCACAGGTTCCGTCCGGTGCGACACCGATGAATATTGCGTCATAACCGCTCACATCCGTTACACGGGGAGCATCTCCTGCGCCCGGGATTTTGTAAATCTTTGATCTGGCCTCTTTTCCGGCAAATTCGAATGCCAGTTGCCTGACAACCCGGGATAACTCAGGGCTGCCGCCGCTGCGGGCAATCAGAATCCGCCGCGGCCGCTCACGTTTCTCCCCCAAAGGGCAGGTGTCTGCCGTCATCCCCTGGGCAGAAAGAAACATGGGGATAATGCCTGAACCAACCATCGTATCTGCGCCCCCTTTCCTCATGATTTCAACGCGGCCCAACCTATTCATCTATCTTTTTGGAAGGTTCCTTCCCCGGGACCAGTCCCGGAGAAGAAACCTTCCATATCTGAAACGTCCGCGTCGGAACGGTAATGTAAATGAACTACTCAATAAATGTAAAATTCTGTTTATCGCCTTGTAAAACTTTGTAAATCAATAGTATTAAGGGAAATCGAAAGGAAATAAGACATGACACAGACACTTTTGATCATAGATGATGACGTAAAACTCATAGACCTGCTGTCCGAATATTTCCGGGAAAACGGATTTGACGTTCTCTCTATCCTGGAAGGGACCCACGCCGAAAAAACCATCCGGGAAAAGGCACCGGACCTGATCATTCTGGACATTATGCTCCCGGGAAAAGACGGATTGGATGTGCTCAAGGACATCCGGAGCACCTTTTCCACACCCGTAATCATGCTCACGGCCCGGGGAGATGATACGGACCGGATTGTCGGTCTTGAACTGGGGGCGGACGACTATCTTCCCAAGCCCTTCAATCCCAGGGAACTTCTGGCCAGGATCCGGGCGATACTCCGGCGCCAGGGCGGTGCCGCATCCCCCAGGGAAGATACCCATATCCGGTCCGGGGACATGGTGCTGAACCGTGCGGCCCGGGAACTTAAAATCGGGGAGCGCCCCGTTGAATTGTCCACCACGGAGTTCAACATCCTTGAGGTGATGATGAAAAGCCCCAATACGGTTCTCAGCCGGGACCAGATCATGAATCTTGCCCAGGGCAAGGATTTCATGGCCTTTGACCGGAGTGTGGATATCCATATTTCCAAACTCCGGGCCAAGATCGAAAAAGATCCCTCCTCGCCCACCCGGATCAAAACCGTCTGGGGAACCGGGTACATGTTTGTGGACCAGGAATGAAAATCCGGCAGCTTTACATCAAGATTCTTCTGTCCTTCCTGGTCCTGCTGGTCATTACCATCGCCCTGATCGTCACCTTGTTCATTTTCACGGCCGGCAGGTCCTACAAGGCCCAGTTGGATCAGCAGACCTTTTCAAAACTCCAGATTTTCCAGGCCCTGGTCCAGGAAACCGCAGATCTGTATCCCCAAAAAAAGGCGGCGGACAATGCCGACCTGCTGAAGCTGCTGACCACATTTTCCTCCCTGTTTGATGTAAAAATATGGATCTCAGACCCCGGGGAAACCATATTGTTCAAGACCTTTGAAGGGCCTGCCAATGTCCCCCAGACAGGGGTTCAGCGCCAGGTGCACCATGACAACGGCATCACCCTTTACCACTTTGTGCTCAAATGGATCAAATACTATGCCACCATCCCCATCACCGCCGGAGGCGACGGACTGCGTCTCCACCTGTATTACGACACCCGGGACCCGGATCACCCGGAAGGCCTCTTTTTTATCGGCATCATCGTAATCGGCGGTGTGGTGGCCCTGATGGTGATTCCCATGGCATCCTTCATCACCCGGCGCATCAACCGGCTGAACCGGTCCGCCGTTGAATTTGCCGGAGGGAACCTGTCCGTCAGGACGGATATTCCCGGCCACGACGAGATCGCCAAGCTGGGCGGGTCCTTCAACCTCATGGCGGACCGGCTGGAAAAACTGGTACAAAATGCCAAGGAACTTACCGCCAACGTGTCCCACGAACTGCGCTCCCCCCTGGCCCGGATCCGCCTGTCCAAGGAACTGATCCTAGATAAGTTGGATCAGGACAAACTGGCCCCCAAAGATGCCAAGGCGGCCATCCGTCGCTATGCCGACAGCATGGAGGACGATATCCAGCATCTGGATACCCTGGTGGACCACATGCTCACCCTTTCCAAAATGGACTACCAGGAATCTGAGCTCACCCTTGAAAAATTCAGTTTTACCGCATTTGTTGAAAAGGAACTAAAGGCCTATCAGTCCGTATTCCGGCAGAACGACCTGAAGATCGACCTGGATCTGGACGGAGACGTATGGGTGTGTCAGGACAAAACTGTGCTGAAATCCGTGCTGGACAACCTTCTGGACAATGCGGTGAAATATACGGCACCCGGTCAGACCATTGGCATACGGGCCAGGTCGGATGCCAAAAAAGGACTTTTATTTTCCGTCACCAACCCCTGCCCTGCCTTCTCCCCCGAAGAACTGGGCATGCTGTTCAAACCCTTCTTCAGAAGACCGGGCCAGACCGCCCCGGGTACAGGCCTCGGCCTGACCATTACCCGGAAATTGGTACGCCGGTGCCAGGGCAGCATCACCGCTGGGAACACGGATTCCGGCCTGACCTTCAGGGTTATCCTGCCCTGAAGGTCAGAGCGCAGGCGGGGCAACACCGGCCAAACCAATTCAGCTTTCTTTTGATGGGGACGCGCACCGGCCAAGCAGGCTGTGAAGCGCCTGGACATAGGCCTTGTTGAGGCAGGGTTTGGACAGGTGGTCAATCCGCGGATCTTCCGCCTTCAGGGTTTTGATGGACTCAAGAAACTCGATGTTGCCGGAGATAAAAAGCACGGGAATATCCCTATTGGTTTCCCGGATCTTGTGATAGACGTCAATGCCGGTCATTTCCCCCGGCAGTACGTAGTCCAGGCTTACCAGGTCATACTGCCCGCTCTTGACCATCTCCACGGCCCTTTCCCCGTTATCCACCACATCCACCAGATGATGGCAGGGTGCTGCCGTCAATACCCTGGACTGGATATCCGAAATCGCGGCCTCATCTTCCACCAGCAGGATCCGCCGGCCCGGCCCGGTCCCCTGGCTCAGTACCTCTTCTTTTTCCTCAGGGGTGAGTTCCATATCCACCACCGGCAGTTCGATGATAAACCTCGTGCCCTGCCCCTGGGTGCTCTGGACGTGGATCTGCCCCTTGTGCTGTTCCAGGTACTTTTTCACATTGGCCATGCCGTAGCCGGTGCCCCGGGTATCCGGCAGGTAGTGGCCGCCCACATCCCGGCTTCCCTTAAGGGTAAAGGACGGCTCGTAGATCCGTTTCAGGCTGGATTCTGGGATGCCGCACCCGTTGTCCCGGATCTCGAAGGCAATGGTGTCCGGTTTGCCGAAGGTGCGGATAAAAATCTCGGGCTCCGGGGTTTTGCCCAGGGCGTGGACTGAGTTTTGAATCATGTTCACCAGCATGTGCTCTATCATCCCCGGGTCGGCGATGAGATCGGGCAGATTGTCCTGGAAGGATGTGACCACCCGGATACCGGCCAGATCTTTTTGCATGAGGTCAAGCACCAATTTGATCTTCTTATTGATGCTGAACCTGGCCTGCTTGGGTTCCTGGTCCTGGGCAAAGGCCACCAGGTTCCGGGTCAGATTCTTCCCGCGGATGGTCTGGCCCAGTATCAGCGACAGTGTGTCCGCCATGCCCGGATCGTCACAGCCGGTCATGGCCAGTTCAACGTTGCCCATGATCACCCCCAGGATATTGTTGAAATCATGGGCCATTTTCCCGGCCACCTGGCCCACCAGGGCATGCTTGCTCTGGGTGGCAGCAAAGGCAAGGGCATCCAGTTTTTCCTGTTCCGCCCGGCGCCGGTCCGTGATATCCCGTAATGCCGTAATACGGATGTTGGTTTTACCGGTCATCCGTGCCTGAATTTCACAGGGAAAAGTACTTCCGTCCTTGCGCTGGGCCATGGCTTCGTACTGTCCCTCAAATCCGGAAGAGATCTGTTTTGCCACCAGCAGCCGCGATTCAGGGGCCATCCAGGAAAGCCCCGGGCTTCCCAGGGCCTCTTCCAGGGAATATCCGAACATTTTTTCCGCCATCTTGTTCTGCCCGATGCAAACCCCTTCCTTGGACAGAAAAATCGCCTCAAAGGAGGCGTCGGACAACTGTTTGTAGAGGTCTTTAAGACGCCGGTTCTGGGCTTCGCTGGCATGAAGGGCCAGTTCGCGCTCCTTAAGCGAAGAGATATCGTGGAACATAACGATACCGGAAATGATCCTGCCGGCAGCATTCCGGATAGGGGCCGCATTCACGGACAACCAGCGGTCTTTTCCGTTGTCATCCTTGACCACCATCACCCGGTTCCGGGTAACCTTGTTCTTTCGAATCGCCTGGTACAAGGGCAGCGACCTGCCTTTGCACGGACGGCCCCTGTCATCGTATATTTTCCATTGGCTGAAGTGGGTGTGGATATCCGTTATTTTCTCTCCGGGCTGCCTTCCCCCACGGATATCAAAGGCCGCCTTGTTCACCCGCTGGATATGAAGATCCGGGGCATCGGCGATGATGATCCCCGAAGGAGACTGGGAAATGGCCTGATCCAGAATATGGGCAGTTGCCTTTTCCTCCTCCTGGGCCCGCTCCCGCGCCACGATCTCCATCTTCAGGGTCTGGTTCAACTGCAGAAGTTCCCGGGTACGCTTCAGGACTCTGTCTTCCAGTTCCTCATTGTAATGCCGCATTTTCCGGGTCAGCGAATCATTCTCCTGGAATATGGTACTAATGGCTGAAAACCAGGGCCGCCACATCTCCGGGACCGGTCCCGGGTCCAGGTCAAACCGTCCCTGGTTCAGCTCCATAATATATCTGACAAATCGATCAGAGGGCCTGACGAATAAGAAGTAGTTGGACACAAACACCGTTACGACTGTGGTCAGCATCACAAAGAAGAGCACCAGGGGGGCCGGCCCGATCCGTTCCAGCACCCGGGTCCAGATGGGAAGAACAGGCTCTATATACACCGCCTGCCAGGGGGCATTTTCCAGATGCCCCACGATCAGCAGATGGCTGTCAGCCCGGGCAATCTTGTGCTCAGGCAATAGGTTAAAATCTTCCCGCTTCAGGCCGAAATCTTCAGGTACCGCCATCTGAAAGGATTTTATGGTGGCGTCCGATGAAGATGCAATATCGGGATGGGCCAGAATCTGTCCCTGGGTATTCACCAGGAAAAGGGTGCCTTTTTCCGGCCGGAAGGCCGCCACGATCCGGTTCAGAAAATCAATGGTCAGGTCAATGGCCAGGATACCCAGAAACCGTCCCTGGTCGTACACCGGCACCGCCCCGGTTGTCATCAGCCCCTTCCCGGCTTCATCCACATAGACCTGCGTCCAATAAGACGATTGTTCAGGATTTGCCTCCGGCACCCCCATCTTATAAAAATCCTTGTTATAGGTCATGGCGTCAAACTTCCATTCCGAAGAATGGACAAAGGGGTATAGATTGATAAAGGATCTGGCCGACAGGTAGTAAATCCAGGCCGATGTACTGATGCTTTTGCGGGCGGAGGCGAACAAGGGGTTAAGGATCAATGCGGCCCGAATTTCCCGGCGCACATCCCGGGGCTTCTGCCGGTATACCCCCCATCCGGTGAGGTTGCCCACCCGGTCCGCCCGACGGTCATCGGCCATGGCGTCAAGATGGAAATAGGCCCCGGACTGTGCAAAGGAGCCGGCCGGAAAAGGCATGGGGAAATTTTTTTGTCCGCGGGTCTGCTCAAGATCCGCTTCTGCCATGTTTTTCATGGCATCCAACCCGGCGGTGACCTGCCCCAGTATGGTATCCATATGGGCGGTCTGATCCCTGAATTCCGACGTCAGCGCCAATTGTTCTTTTTCCTCGTACCGGTAAAAATTCATTACCATGATCACAAGGAGACTGGCCACGGTGCAAACCGCCACAATCAGAATGCCCAGGGCGTTCCTGACATTGAACCGTATGAGCTGTGAGGCGTCCAGCCCATTTTTGTAATCCGTCGGCCTGGGGAGTTTCACACCGGATTCAGTCATGGTTTTCCTGGTTTATGGGTTGATTTCCCCAAGAGCCTATCACAAAAGGAACTGCGCCCAAAATGATTTTTCACCGATGGAAAAGAAGGGCAGATACTCCCCGCAAGGATTCAATCTCCTGCATATCCCGTGACATGGGCGGATATTTTCAACCCGGACCGGATTCTGGTGGACAGGGCATCGATCCCCATATTGAACACAGCCGTTACCAGAATCAGCACCAGGGCGGTATCCAGATGGTCTTTGGCGATGGCCGAGTCAATATAGTAGCCCAGGGTGGCCACCCCCAGAATACCGAGAATGGCGGACTCCCGGACCAGGACTTCCCAGCGGTAAAAAAGAAAGGCCAGGAACTGACCGTAGCACCTGGGCAGCACCTCATAAAAATAGCGGTTGACCCACCGTCGCGGGGCGTCAAAGGAAAGACTCAGCCGGTCTGCCTGCCCTGCGGTCAGATGGGCGATAATCCCTGCGTTGTGGACAGCCAGGGCAAAAATGGCCGGCAGCATGGAAGGCCCCCAGAGCTGAAGCCCCACATAGGCAAGGATGTATTCCGGGGTTGTTCGCATAACCACCAGCATCAGACGGGCCGGCCCGCGGATGACGGATGACGCAAACTGTCTGCTGGCAGGCACCATAAGCACCAGGGTCAGCAGGGCCGTCAGCACCAGCGCGATCTGGGTCAGAATTGCCGTGTTCCAGATACCGGGAAACGCCTGGAAAAAAAGGATTTCCCGGCCCCATGCCACCAGTTCCGGCAGGGAGAAAGCAAGCGTCATGCTCCCGTCGTAGACCCCTGCCGCCCGGACAGGCCAGGGTAGAATATCGTAAGTGAAGAACCGCACCAGATTATCCAGGGAAAAAGCGGTATCCCAGACGGTGAACCAGAAAGCCGCCGCCAGGGGAAAAACAATCCGTTTAGCCCTGGCCCAGAATTTCAGGGAAAGGATCATCAGATAAAAGAGATACAACAGGGCGGCGGCTTCGGCATACATCCCTTCCCGGAATGCGGTTTCAAGATGATACCCCAGGGTGGGCAACCCGATAAACCCCAGAATGGCGGCGGACCTTAAGGCGCACTCAAACCGGTATGCCGTGTAGTGCCTGATCCCGGGATAAATCATGGGAAGGGTGGTAAACAACAGGGCGCAAACCCTGTCCGTTCCCATGGGTAGTGCCTCTGCCGGCACCGGATCGGCTTCCTGCCGGATTTCCGAGTAGACCTTGGCAAGAATACCGGCATAGGGAACGGCGATGGCCAGAATACCGCAGACATGATTCAAACCCAGTACCGGCATAATCAAAAAAGCCCAGAACAACTCGTGAACAGAACGAATAAGTGCGCAGAACCATCGGACCGGAGCATACGTATAAAAAAGGGAGAGAAAAGTACCGAACAACACGGCGCCCAGCATGCCGATCAGGGCAAAACTGACCGTGTTCCCTAAAGCCGCTAAAATCCCCGGCGTTTCGAAAAAATCCGGAAAGACAAGCCCTTGGGCCATCCGGCCAAGCTCCTGCCAGGGATCCAGCGTGGAAACGGAGATATCCGCCAGTGCCAGGCAGGCAAACGCGGCAAGAACGAAATAGAGACTGACCCGGCGCACGTCTACCCGTAAAGAGATCTGAGCCTGTCGTCCGTGACCTGGTCCGCCGGCAGATCAAACACCACCCGGCGTTTTCCAAGGGCGATGACCCGGTCAAAAAAACGCCGGGCAAAGTCAACGGCATGGAGGGAGGAAATCACGGTCTTGCTCGTATCCGTTAATATCCGGATGATCTGCTCTCCCCGTACCCGGTCCAGTGAGGACACCGGCTCATCCGCCATGAGCACCTCTCCCCCGCGGTAAATGGCCCGGCCGATGCCCACCCGCTGCTGCTGTCCCCCGGAAAGGGCGCAGGTTTTCTCGAAGAGTTTGCCTTCAAGCCCGAGGGTTGCGGCAATGGGACGGATCTGCCGAAGCCTTGCCCGTGACGGGTGTATCAGGTTACGTATGTTCTCTAAAACGGACAGACGATCCAACCGCCCCATGTAAATATTGTGGAATACGGACAGTTGGGGCACCAGGGCATGATGCTGGTGAACAAATGCCGAATCCGACGGTCTAAGCTGGTAGAGCCTGCGCAGCAGGGTGGTTTTCCCTGCCCCGCTTTTGCCTATCAGCGCCACCTTTTCCCCGGGCAGGATGGTCAGCGACACCTGCTCCAGGGCGGTAAAACCGTCGTAGGCAATTGTCTCGTTTTCAAGGGAAAACACTGCCGGCATCGGATCACCTGAATATACCGATGGCCCGGCCGGTTTCCAGAATCGGCCGGTACATGGTGTTGTCCGCCTCAATGAACCGGGTGCGGGGAAAAGCCGCCAGCAGTTCGGGATCAAAGATATTGATCAGGGCCTTTTGAATCCGGTCAATGGTGCCGTCCCCGTACACCCGGTCCACATCTCCTCTTACCGTCCAGTTGTAATCCGGATACTCCGGCGTCTTCCAGATCACGGAAACCTTTTCCGGATCGATATTTCCCTGGGCCATTTCCTTTTCCCAGACCTTGAAATTCACGGCCCCCACCTGATAGCTGCCGGACTGCACCAGGGCAATGGTTTTAGAATGGTCCCCTGAAAACCCAACCCTGGAAAACAGGGTTTCCGGCGGCTGGTTGAACTGCTTTCGGATAAAAAATTCCGGCATGAGCCGCCCGGAGGTGGAGCCTTTGGATCCAAAGGTAAACGCCCTGCCCCGGATGCCTTCGGGAAGGCTGTCGGCAGGTGCAAGGCCCGTGCTGTGGTGGGCAATGATGTAGGAGACAAAATGCTGGTCCTCAACCCCTTGAGCAATGGCGCGGGATCCGGGCACCCCCAGCCGCGCCTGAACACCGGACAGCCCACCGAACCAGGCCATCTGCACCGCGTTGTTTTTAAAGGCCTGGACAGAGGCGGCATAGGACTTCACTGGCACATAGACAAATTGTATTCCCGTCTGCCCGGTGAGATATCCGGCCACTTTGCCGAACCGCTGGGCCAGACGGGCCGTATTCTGATCCGGAATGGCGGTAAATTTTATTTGTTTTCCTGCGGTGGCAGCCGGCACCTGGAATGTGATTGCCAGAAGAATTAAAAGGATCGTCGTTGTAATCTGTTTCACGGTTGTTTCCTTTTCTTTTAGGGTTTCTCCATATTAAAAAAAGTTAAGACCGCACACAGGGCAATCAAATCGTTAGTATTGATGAAAACCATCTTGCATATTCTGATTATCAATACGTCTTTTTTTAAACGATGGATGCAATTGTCATCAGCCAAAGTGCAGCTAATCAAATCCGAACACAAATAGAATATGACTTTTAGTTTCAACACAAAAACGGAAAGAACGCATCATGGAACGCCACACGTCGAGAACATTTGACAGGGAAATTGACCGTCTCAGCGCCCATATCAACGTCATGGGCAAATTGTGCGAATGGCAACTGGCCAAAGCTGTAAAGGCATTCAGTGTAAACGATAAACGCCTGGCCGACGAAGTTATCAAGGCGGATGAAAAACTCAATCAGCGCCAGCATACGGCAGAAGCGGATGTGATTCAGGTACTGGCCAAACGGCAGCCCGTGGCCACGGATCTGCGCTACATCATCTCCATCATGAAAATTGCCTCCGAGTTTGAGCGGATCGGGGATTATGCCTCGAATATTTCAAAGCGGGTGATTCTTCTGGACACCAACCCCTTTCCCATTGCCACAGGCTTTGTGGATGACATGGCCAGAATCGGCAGGAATATGATCAACAGTGCTCTGGAGGCATTTGAAACCCTTGATGAGGCCAAGGCCATTGAGGTCTGGCACCAGGACGATCAGATCGACAGCAAATTTGTCAGATTTATGAATTCCCTGAAACGGGAAATGGGCGAGGACACGGCTTTAATGGAGGCCTATACCTCATTTATCTTTGTGGGCCGCTGCTGCGAACGGATCGGCGATCACATCACCAATATCGCCGAAAATATTTACTTTATCAAAACCGGCCATACCTATCTGTCCGATTCCCTTGGCGACTGACCGGGCGGCCCGGCACGATCCTGTGACACCCTACCTTTTTTCGCCGTCATTTAAAACGCGGCATCTGTCCGCTACTTCCCGGGGCGGCGGCAGGTCCGGTTCCGGCAGATCGTTCCGGATGGATGACTCCGGACGGATTCCCAGACGGTAGGCGGCCGAGGCAATGGCATGGGCCGTGGCCGGACCCGATGCAATTAGAAAGAAAATCAGCACCAGGGCATATCCCCAGGCGGCATCTGCACGGACAGCCGCAGCGATCAACATGAATACGGCACCGAAGATGCCGATCTTCCCCGTGGCATGCAGGCGGGAATAGACATCCGGCAACCGGAAGTACCCCAGCACGGCCACGCTGCTGAAAAAGGTGGCCAGACAGACCAGACCCACGGCCACCAGTGTCAGAATTGTTTCCATATCTGTCCCTCCGGTTAGAAAATCCGTTTGTTGGTGATATACCTGGCAAAGGCAATCACTGTGATGAACCCCAGGGCTGCAAGTCCCAGGGCAACGTCCAGGAAAATATTCTGGTGATGGATCATGGCGGCAATCACCAGAACCACCACGGCCAGGTTCCCCAGCATGTCCGAGGCCATCAGCCGGTCAACCACGTGATGCCCCTGCCAGAGGCGCAGGGCCACCACCGCCATCAGCAGGATGTGAATCATCAATGCGCCGTACAACACGTAAGTGTACAGGGTGTCAACGAATGCCATTACCCCTCCCCGCCAAAAATAAGCTGTAACAGCCTGCGCCTGTATTTTTGCTCTTCCCGGGTCACTTTTTCAGTCTGGGCCACGTCGAGGCTGTGGATATACATGATGCCTTCGGCGTCCGTCTCCACCAGCAGTTCTCCAGGGGACAAGGAGATGGCATGGGCGCTGAGCGCCTGGCCCAGTTCATGGTCTGAATCCGGGTCCACCGCCACCACCCCGGCCTTCAGGGGCATGGACGGGTCCAGGACGATCCGGGCCACCTGGAATCCCCCCGCCAGGGTGTTTTTCACCATCAGGATCAAATAAAGTACCAACGCTTTAAACCCTTTTGGAAAATCAGTTGCCTGGATACTCTGGGGCCGCTTGGGCATCAACGCCATGATCCCCAGGGTCACCACCACGCCGAAAGAAATGTTATATACGCTGATATTGGTGGACAGGGCCAGGTAAACCAGCAGGATTTTCACAAACAAAATAAACCGGTTCATTTTATCCCTCCCATCACGGCCGTCACATACGCCTGATTGTCTGCGGCCCGTGCCGCCGTTTCCCCGGCCAGATCTACCAGGGGACCGGCAAAGATTCCCAGTCCCAGCACCAGGAGGACAAGCAGGGCCGGTGCCAGACGAAGATCACCGGAAGACCGTATTTCCCCTGAGATTTCCGGGGCTTGCCAGAAGATCCGCATAAAGGCGCGCATGGTATACACAAGGGTAAACACCGAGGAGATACCGATCAAGGCCAGACCGTAAAACTGGCCGGCATTGATTCCGGCATTGAACACCGACATCTTGGAAATAAACCCGTTGGTGGGGGGAATTCCGGCAAGGCCCAGACATCCGATGAAAAACAATATCCCGGTAAAGGGCAGCCCCCGTCCCCTGCCGGCCACCACAGAAAAATCCGCGGATTTCACCGGCGCCCGTGAGGCCAGATGGCCGGCCAGCATCAGCATGGCGGATTTCGCAAGGCTGTGGTTAAAGGCAAAGATCAGGGCGGCGGTCAGGGACAGGGCCGTTCCCCAGCCGATTCCCACCAGGACGAATCCCACCTGGGCCAGGGTGGAATAGGCCAGCATCCGTTTCACGTTATGCGTCCCCATTGCCGCCAAGCCGCCGAAGATGATACCTGCGATGCCCAGCACCACCAGCAATCCCCGGATCATCTCCCCCTGAGGAACAAATATCAGGGTCGTCATCCGGATAAATCCGTACACCCCCAGCTTCACCACCACCGCAGAGAGCATGGCCGACACCGGTGTGGGGGCAGCCGTATGAAAGTCCGGCTGCCAGAAGTGAAAGGGAAAGGTGGCGCTCTTGATCATGAATGTGGCCATAAGAAATGCCGCGGCCATCGGCAGCATGCCCTGCTCGCCGAGCGACGGAACGATCTGCGCCAGATGCCCCATGTTCAGGGTGCCGCAACTCACGTAAATGGCCCCCACCGACAGCAGCATGAAAAATGCGGCAAGCTGGCTCATGAAAAAGTATTTGAATGCCGCCTCCGTGCCGAAACCATCATCGGAAACCGCCGTTAAAACGGTACTGGATATGGCCAGAAGTTCTATGAACACAAAAAGATTGAACACATCTCCTGTGAGAAACGCGCCGGTAAGCCCGGTGGCCAGGAAAAGAAACAGGGGGTAAAAGGCAGGATATGCCACACAGCGATCCTTTGCCCCGGCGGCGTATATGACGCCTGCAAACAACACCACCTGGCTCATGGTTACGAAAAATACAGCCAAAAGATCCGCCGCAAAGGAAATACCGAATGGGGCGGCCCATCCGCCGGCCTGAAAAACCAGGGGCAGGCCGGCCCCCCGCACCAGAACCAGGAGCTTCAGGCTAACGGCGAGGGAAAGGGCCATGCCGGCCAGGGCGATCCAGGACTGACATCTTTGATATCTGTGGCAGATCAGGCCCAGGACCCCGGCAACTGCCGGAATCAAAACCGGGAGTATGACGATTATGGGGTTCACCATCGGGGGATTCTCCATGACGGCATCACCTGGACAGTCCGGTCAGCGCATCGGAATCACAGGTTTTGTAGCGCTTGCTCATGATAAACATGACGGCCAGAATAAAGGCAGTGATGCCCAGGCTGATCACGATGGCGGTGAGAATCAGGGCCTGGGGAAGCGGATCCACCGGATCTCCGGGGGCCTGCCCCACATAGGCGGCCTTTTCACCGATCCAGGCGCCGGTGGACAGCAGGTAGAGACTGATGCCATTGCTCATCATCATCAGGCCGATGGCCGAACGGATCACATTCCGCTGGAGCATCTGGTATACACCGGCGGCAAAGGTCAAACCGATGGCAAATGCGGTTAAAATTTCCAATTATGATCTCCTCCTATGCTTGGGTAACCGTTTGTTTCGCCTGCAGCGTCACTATCTATGTCACCGGTTCGGCCGGCCCAGGGTATTCAACATCAGGCTGACGCTGCCCACCACGCTCAGGCAGATGGCCACCTCAAATATCAATGACGAACTCAGATGAATTCCTTTGGGCAGGGGAATCTGAAACAGCTTCCCGAAGTCCGCCGGTGAAAAATAATTTCCGGTCATAAAAAGCCCGCCAAGCCCGGACACCAGGGCAAGCAGCAGCCCTGCGCCCACCAACGGATAGGGCCGCAGCCAGCCGATTCTTGACCGGGTCTCATGGTAGCCGAACACCATGTATTGAAACCCGATGCCCACACTGATGATCACACCGGCCGTAAAGCCGTCTCCGGGCTGGTCGTGGCCGTAAAGGACGTCGCACAGCCCCATCACCATGGTCAAGGGCAGCATGATGTGGGCCAATACCCTGAGCAACGGTGTTTTTCGCATGCTTCCGATGCCAAGGGAACTGAAAGAGCCAGATGATTCAATCTCATCCGGGGATACGGTTAAATCCTTGTGTTTTTCAGCGGCGAACCGGATCAGGGTATACATGCCGATACCCGCCAGACCGAAAACGGCAATCTCAAACAGGGTATCCAGCCCCCTGAAATCCGTCAGGATCGTACCGACGATGGAAGAAGAGCCCGTGGCCGGTTTGGTGGTTTTCAAAAAAAAATGGGATAGCTCACTCACCCGGGGCCGGGACAGCAGCGCCGACAGGGACATGAACATCACCACAAGGCCGAAAGCCCCGGCAATAAGGCCATCTCTGAGCCGGGCCCTTTTCTGGGACCGGGTGGCGGCATAGGCCAGGCACTGGACGGTTTCCAACCGGCCTTTTGGCAGCCGTGTCAGTGCCAGCACCAGAATGATCACCAGCAGCACATCCACCACAATCTGGACCAGGGCCACGTCCGTTGCCGGCTCCAGCATCATGAGTACGGCCACGCCCAGGCCGGAGGCACCGAAGGCCAAAATGGCGTTAAAATCCTTGCGCATGACGATACAGGCGAAGGCAGACCCGCAGACCAGAAAGAGGGAAACCAGCCGCAGCAGGGCCAGTTCAGTCTGCGTGGTCAGGGTTAAAAAGGATAAACCGGAAAGATTCAAAGGGGGCGGAAATCCCTTGAACAGGGCCAAAAGCACCAATGTCCCGGAAAGGATGGACACCAGGTACACCCGGAGCCGTCCCTGCTGGACAGCCACCGCCTTTTGAGCCCACCGATCCAGGAAGGACATCAGGCGGTCAAACCCCTTGTATACGGCCAAGGTCTCAAACCGGTTCTTAAGATGGCAGCTCACTTGTTCCCGCCGTGCAAAAATAATACACCCGCCAATAACGGCGACAATGGAAAGCACCAGGGGAGCGTTCAAGCCATGCCACAGGGCCAGGCTGATGTTGACCTGTGATCCGAACGCATCACCTGCGGCATTGGCCAGGAGAAACGCCTCGTTCTTAAGCCCTGAAAACTGTCCCAGAAACAGGGATAAAAACGCAGGTACGGCCGGTGCCAGCACCATGAGCAACGGCGGATCATGGGCCGTGATACCCGGATCTCTCGGTTGCCCCATAAAGGCATCCACGACAATTCGTCCGGAAATGGCCAGCATAAAGGCACCTGTAATCACCGAGACCAGTGTGAGCGTCCAGGCCATCGCCGCAGGCAGTGTCGGATGCGTGGCTGTGGCCATCAGGGTTTCCTTGGCCAGAAAACCGAACATCGGCGGCAGGCCGGCCATGGAAAGCCCGGCAACCGCCGCAGTGATAAAGGTCAGGGGCATGGTTTTCCGGAGCCCCCCCAACCGGGTGATGTCCCGGGTACCGGTCTCGTGATCCACGATACCCGCCACCAGGAACAGGGCACTTTTGTAAAGGGCATGGGCCAGCACCCCGATCACCAGGGCTTTGAAGGAGGTCGCCATGTCCTGGCCGATCATCATCATGAGAATACCGAGCTGGCAGATGGTGGAATAGGCCAGGATCGCCTTGAGGTCGGTGTGTTTCAAGGCCAGAACGGCGCCGGTGATCATGGTGGCCATACCGGCCGAGGTCAGCATCCAGAACCAGGCTTCGGTCAACCCCAGCACCGGGTTCAGCCGGGCCATGAGATAGATGCCGGCCTTCACCATGGTGGCGGAGTGAAGATAGGCCGACGCCGGTGTGGGGGCGCTCATGGCATCGGGCAGCCAGATATGGAAGGGGAACTGGGCGCTTTTGGTAAAGGCCCCCAGGGCCATCAACCCCAGAATCACAGGATAGAATCCAGATGATCTCAAGGCCTCACCGGAGTAGAGAATCACCAAAAACCGCGGATCCCCGACGACATGGGTGATAAACAACGCCCCCAGCAACAGGGCGATCCCCCCGCCGCCGGTGATGAAAAGTGCCTTGAATGCCCCTTTCCTTGCCTTGTCATCCGTATACTTGTAGGCCACCAGAAGAAAGGAAAGAATACTGGTGCCCTCCCAGAAGATAAAAAGGGTAATCAGGTCCCCTGCCAGCACCAGCCCCAGCATTGCCCCCATAAACCCGAGAGTATAGGAGAAAAACCGCCAGGCACCGCCATCGGAAGCAAGATAATACCCGGCATACACCACCAC
>CAJWHT010000051.1 GCA_913041495.1 uncultured Desulfobacteraceae bacterium
ATGAAGATGAAATGAAAAAAGGTAACCTATGGGGATTAGTAGGAAACGTAGTTTTCTTTTCTTTCATAACTTTAATGATCACTGGTGGTACAATTGCAATCTTTGGAGAGTACATTGCTCAACCAACAGAAATGGTTGCTAAAGTAGATAATTTACTCTTAACTTTAATTGCAGCATTTGCATTCTTTGCAGCTACGGTTGGTATAAATATGGTAGCTAATTTTATACCTCCAGCGTATGACCTTGCAAACTTAATGCCAGACAAAATAAATTTCAGAATTGGTGGATTAATCACTGCTATTTTTGGATTTGTAATTGGTGGTATGTGGGTTGCTGTTATAACTCAAATGGGAATGTTTCCATTTGTTAATACGTTAGGAGCAATTTTAGCGCCAGTATTTGGAATAATGATTGTTGATTATTATGTAATCAAAAATCAAAAACTTGATGTAGATGATTTATTTTCTGAGAAAGCAAGTGGAAAATATCATTACAACGGAGGATTTAACGGAAAAGCAATGTTAGCTTGGGTAATCTCAGGTTATGTTGCAGTTGGATCTGTTTGGCCAAATATATTATTTGCAGGTTTAGATGATTTCTTCGCTAATTTAGGTGGCGGAGGAGGATATGCTTGGATGATTGGAGCAGCTTTAGGTGCTATCATTCATATGGCAATATCTGGAAGAGGCAAATAAACATTTTAAATTTAAAGCTCGCCGAATTTTCGGCGGGCTTTAGTATTTTAAAGAAATATTTTCTTTATCTAAGTTTTCAATTACCAAGTTATCACCAGATCCTTTTCGATCTACTACAAGAAAATTCATATCTTCAGTTGATATTAATGGAAAGTGCCAAATACCTGGATTGTAATTAATTCCTATACCAGGAGGAATTATAAACGACTCAATTTTATCTAAATCTGGCTTTTCACCTTTAGGCGCAACAAATGCTAAAAAAGTTGTTTCTTTTAGCGGTATGAATGCTTGACTTCCTAAAGGGTGCTTTTCCATCATATCAATTTTCATAGGAAAATTTCTTTTTAATGCAGAAAATATACTAATAGTAGTTTCACCATTTTCATTAGAAGTATTTAAATTAGCTATTCCATCATATCTTTTGGCATACCCATTATTTATTTCCAAAGGTTTAATATCTTTTGTTGAAATAACATCTCCAAATTTAGAAAAATTTTCTTTAGTAATTTGTATTGGGGTTATAATTTTTTCTTTCATTCCGGTCTTCCAAAAGCTCTAATTCTTGAAATACCACCATCAGGAAATATATTTATTCTTATATAATTTACTTTTTTATTTTTCATAATCTTATTTTTAAAATTATGTTTTTTATGAGCATGAAGTTTTACTTTATTAAGAATGTATGGCCATTTATTAGATTTACTTACAATACTTTTTTCTGAAATTTTGTTAGGAATATATGCTGCCTGTAATGAACATTTATCTGGATAGTTTCCTTTAAAATGGTGAGTATCCAATTGAATTTTATTAAATTTTCCAGGTGAAGAACATTTAATTATTATCCAATCAAAATTTTTTCCTCTACTTCTTCTAGTTTCCCATCCATCTCCCATATTTTTTCCCACACCTGGTGCTAATATATTTTCTGCTCTTCCAAAATGTTCATTATTGCATGCAATTGGCACAGCACCATTAACAACTGAAGTTAAATTTTGGATTTTGTTATTTGATTTATTCTTAGTTTTCATAGAACCATAAATTCTTAATCTTGCTACCCCGCCATCAGGAAAAATATTTAATTTTACATGAGTAAAATAATTATTATTTTTTATATTAAAAAAATGATGACTATTTGCTTTAGTTTTACTTTTTTTAATAATTGTTATCCATTTAGTTTTTTTATCAGGTATTTTTTTTTTACTAATACAGGCTTCTAATGAAATTTGGTTAGGATGATTTCCATTAAAATAAGATGTGTCAACATCAACTTTTTTTATTAATCCAGGCTTTCCAAACTTTAAAATAAGGTAATCGTACCCTTTGGTTCTCTTTCTTCTAGTTTCCCATCCATCCATCCATTTTCCATGTTTGTCGAATACTCCTTCTTTAAATACAGGGGGCCAAGGATTAATTATTCTTTTAACTGCACCAAAAAATTCATCAGTTTTATAAACAATTTTAGAACCCAATCTTGACTGAGCTAAATCAATTAATCCATTTAAGTAAATAATATTATTTTTTTTCATTTTAACTATTTATTTGAGTAATTTTTTATCCAGTGTTTTGCTATATCAACTCTTTTGCAAATCCATACGTCATCAAATTTTAGAACGTAATCAATAAATTTTTTAAGAGCCTGGAATCTTCCAGGTCTACCTATTAACCTACAGTGTAATCCAATGGACATCATTTTTGGATTAGTTTTACCTTCATCATAGAGAACATCAAAACTATCTTTTAAATATGTATAAAATTGGTCTCCAGTATTAAAGCCTTGATTTGTAGCAAATCTCATATCGTTGTTATCCAAAGTATAAGGAATAATTAATTGTTTTTTATTTTTTTTATACTCCCAATAAGGCAAGTCATCACCGTAAGAATCGCTGTCATATAAAAATCCACCATCATCAAATACTAAATCTCTAGTATTTGGACTACATCTTCCTGTGTACCAACCCAAAGGTCTTTTACCAAAAATTTTTTTTATAGTTTTAATAGCTAATTTCATATCTTTTTTTTCAGTACTTTTTTTTACATTTTGATAGTCAATCCATCTCCAGCCATGGCAGGCAACTTCATAATTTCCATTCTTTATTGCCTTACATACTTCAGGGTTTCTTTCCAAAGCCAGGTGGGAGGCGATGGAAGACCCCAGACTGCGCCCCCAGGCACCGCAGTTCCCAGGATTCAGGTGGTAGTCCCCGGCCACACGGTCAAAAATCTTCAACGCATCGGCCTTTAAATCCGCCTCTTTGGGTGAACCGCCGCTGCGGCCGTACCCCCGGTAGTTGACCAGGACCACGTTGGCATCCACCCCGGCCAGGTAGGGTTCGATATTCCAGGACACCTCCTCGGCATTGCCGCCGAAGTAAAACAAAACGGGCAGGTTTTCCATATCCTTTTGAATCATCCAGCCGCGGAGGGTGATCTTTTCGTCCACCTCCAGGGAAAATGGCGTCACCGCAGGGCCCAGTTCTGCCAGCCGGTCTTCCCGCCCCGGTTCCATGGGGGCAGGATAGTACAATAGTTTCCGGGACAAAAATCCACATCCGAATACCAGAAACAATAAAATCACGATCAGCCACAGGATTAATTTCATCTTTCTTCCTCCCATTAACCGTTTTCAAAAACCCGCCCTGTTTTTATCCCTACGCTTTTTATCTATCTTATTTTTGAATGGATTGCATCCCTATAGTTTGCGCTTGACAACCCGTCTTCCCATCACTACCCATTTAAAGAATACATAGCACTGAATCCAGAATAAAGGAGGGGCCATGGCCCACGCACCGGATATAAAAAGAACTGATGTGCCCGCAGAAGACTGCTGGAATCTTTCCCCCCTGTTTGCCTCCCGGGATGAGTGGGAATCCCTGTACCGGACAGTGGAGGAAAAACTGCCGGCCTATGAACAGTTTAAAGGACGTATTGGTGGGGCCTTTGAAGACTTCAAAGATAGCATCGTTTTTGATCATGCCGTGGCCCGGGATCTTGAAAAACTGTATACCTTTGCCCACCTGATGAACGACCAGGACAAAACAGACACCTCCGCGGACGAGCTCTTTCAAAGGTCCGTCAACCTCTACACACGGATTGCAGACGCCTCAAGCTTTATTGTTCCTGAAATCCAGGCCATTCCCCAAGAGACACTGATCCAATACCGGGATAGGGATGAAATGGCGGACTTTCGGTTCTATCTTGATAAACTGATCCGTAAAATTCCCCACACCCGGAACGCCGCAGAAGAACAACTGCTTGCCATGGCCGGAGAAAGCCTGGGCGCCCCCCGGCAAATCTTCGGGCAACTGGACAACGCCGATCTGAACTTCGGGGAATTGACAAATGAAAAAGGAGAAACCCTTCCCCTGACCCACGGCAACTTCGTCAGCTTCCTTACCAAAAAGGACCGGGGGCTTCGGGAATCGGCATTCCGGCAATACTACAAGGTTTACGACGCCCATAAGCACAGTATCGCAGCCACCCTGGCGGCCTCTGTGAAAAAGGATCTTTTCCTGGCACGGGCACGGCGTTTTGATACCGCCCGGCAGGCTGCCCTGTTCACGGACGATGTCGCCCCTGCGGTATACGACAACCTGATTCACAGTGTAAAGAAAGGACTTGAACCGCTATACCGCTACCTTGATTTCCGTAAAAAAGCCCTGGGGCTCACCGATCTTCACGTCTACGACACCTATATCCCGGTGGTGCCGGATGTGGACTTTCACATGGATTACGATGAGGCGGTGACCACATGCATCGAGGCGCTGCGCCCCCTGGGCGACGAGTACTGCCGGATTCTGGAAGAAGGGCTGACCCGCGGCGGCTGGGTGGATCGGTATGAAAACAAGGGCAAACGCAGCGGGGCGTACTCATCGGGATGTTATGACTCACCGCCCTATATCCTGCTCAACTATGACGGCAACACCATCAACAGCCTGTTCACCCTGATCCACGAGGCAGGCCATTCCATGCACTCCTACTTTTCCAAAGAAGCCCAGCCCTACGCCAGTCACAACTACACCATCTTTGTGGCTGAGGTGGCCTCCACCCTCAACGAAACCCTTTTAGGGCGCCATCTTCTGGAAAAGTATGCGGATGATCCCAAAATGAAGGCATATATCCTCAACAGGGAAATCGACAATATCCGGGGCACTTTTTTCAGGCAGACCATGTTCGCCGAATTCGAACACATCATCCACGGTCTTACGGCGGACAACCGGGCCCTGACCCTGGACACCTTCACCGCCACCTATACGGATCTGCTGAAAACCTACTTCGGCGACCGGATGGTCCTGGATGACGAACTGGCCCTGGAGTGCCTGCGCATCCCCCATTTTTATTCCGCCTTCTATGTCTACAAATACGCCACCGGCCTGGCAGCCGCCCTGGCCATTGCAGGCCGCATCCGAAGAAAAGGCCAGACCGCCGTGGCCGATTATCTGGCCTTCCTGAAGCTTGGGGGCAGCATGTTTCCCATTGACGAACTGAAAATCGCCGGGGTGGATATGGCCTCCCCGGATGCCGTCAATGCCACTGTTGCCCATTTTGAACGCCGTGTCAGCGAGCTGGAATCCGTATGGACATCAATTTAAAAGCGATTGGGGAAGTCCGTTCCTGCTTTAAAGAAAAGTTCGGCATTCCCCGGCAGCCCAACCTGGTGAAGGATGCACCGGGAAAACTTGTGCTTTACCCGGCCTATGCCCGGCAGGAGGCGGTCCGTTTCCTGGAAGGGTTTTCCCATGTATGGATTCTCTTCCTCTTTCACAAGACAGGGGAAGGCACCCCCGAAAACTGGTCACCCGGCCATTGGTCACCTATGGTCCGGCCGCCCCGCTTAGGGGGCAATAAAAAAGTGGGGGTGTTCGCCTCCCGCTCTCCCTTCAGACCCAATCCCATCGGCATGTCATGCGTGGCACTGGAATCGGTGGAACTGTCGGAAACCGGGCCGGTCCTCCACCTGTCCGGCGTGGATATCCTGGACCGGACACCGGTGCTGGACATCAAACCCTACGTGCCCTATTCAGATGCCCTGCCGGAAGCCCGGGACGGCTTTGCCGACGGCCCGCCCAAGCCCGGATTGACCGTGATTTTTTCCCAAAAGGCTGCCGCCCAGATCCGTGACCGGGAAGGCGACATCCCCGCCCTTGAGGCCGTTATCCGGGGGGTTCTGGAAAATGACCCGCGTCCGGCATACACCGGTAATACGGCACCGGAAAGGGTTTACGGCATCCGCCTGTACGACATGGACGTCAAATGGCAAGTGACCGATACGCAGGTGACCGTCATCTCGGCGGAACGGGTATAACTCTTACATACCGCTGTGGGCCGTCCGGTTGATGATCTCCTCCTGGAGGGCCGGGGTGAGGTTAATGAAGTAATCGGAGTATCCTGCCACCCGGACGATGAGGTCCCGGTAGCTTTCAGGGTCCTCCTGGGCCTTGCGCAGGGTCTTTGCATCCACCACGTTGAACTGAATGTGGTGGCCGTCCATCTTAAAGTAGGATCGGATGAGCTGGACCACGGCGGTTCTGCCTTTGTCCGATTCTAAAAACTGCGGCAAAAATTTCTGGTTAAGCAGGGTGCCCCCGGTCTTCAAATGATCAATCTTTGCAGCGGAGTTCAACACGGCTGTGGGGCCGCAGCAGTCCGCCCCCTGGACCGGGGAGATGCCTTCGGACAGGGGCAGTCCTTTTTTACGGCCGTCGGGCAGGGCGCCGGTAACTTCCCCGAAGTAAACGTGGCAGGTGGTGGGCAAAAGGTTGATCCGGTAGACGCCTCCCCGGGTGTTGGGCTGGCCGGTAACCGCCCCGTAGTAGGCGTCGAACACCTTTCTCAGGACCTCATCCGCCGCCTCGTCATCATTGCCGTATTTGGGGGCCTTGAGCAACTGGTGATGGAGAATATCGTTATTTTCAAAATCCGATGCCAAGGCATCCAGCAGGGTTGCCATGTCAAAAGTCTTATTGTCGTAGACATGGTGCTTCACTGCGGAAAGGCAGTCCGTAATGGAGCCCATGCCAACCCCCTGGATATATGCGGTATTGTACCGGGCGCCCCCCTGGTTATAGTCTTTGCCGTTCCGGATGCAATCCTCGGTCACCAGGGAAAGCAGGGGTACCGGCATGAACCGGGCGTTGATCTGCTCGATCATGTTGGAGCCCGTGATCTTTATATTCACGAAATGCCGCACCTGGCGCTCCCAGGCATTGAAAAAGTCCGCAAAAGTGTCAAAATCCTTGGGATCTCCGGTTTCCAGACCGATGAGCTCTCCTGTGCGGGGATCACGGCCGTTGTTCAGGGTGATCTCCAAAATCTTTGGCAGGTTGAAATAGCCCGTAAGAATATAGGCCTCCTTGCCGAAAACCCCGGCTTCCACACAGCCGGAGGCACCGGCAAGCCTTGTGTCATCCGGGGATTTGCCGTGGATGGCCATCTCCTGGACAATGGCATCGGTGTTGAAGATGGAGGGCTGGCCGAATCCCGTGCCCACAATCTTCAAAGCCCGTTTAATGAAACGGTCCGGGTTTTTCCGGGAGACCTGGATCATGGATGAGGGCTGGAGCAGCCGCATCTCCTCGATCACGTCCAGCACCAGGTAGGTCAGGTCATTCACCCCGTCCCGGTTGTCCGCCGTCACCCCGCCAAGGTTAATCAGGCAAAAGTCCACATAGGTGTTACTTTCCTTGGCCGTCACCCCCACCTTGGGCGGAGCCGGGTGGTTGTGGAACTTCACCCAGAAACAGCAGAGCAACTCCTTGGCCTCTTCCCGGGTAAGCCGGCCTTCCTCGATATCCCGTTTGTAAAAAGGATAAAGGTTCTGGTCCAGCCGCCCCGGATTATAGGCATCCCAGGGGTTCAGCTCGGTGATCACCCCCACGTGGAGGAACCAATAGTACTGCAGTGCCTCGTGGAAGGTTTCCGGGGCGTGGGCCGGCACCCTCCGGCAGACGGCGGCCATCCGTTCCAGCTCCGCTTTCCGTTCCGGATCAGTTGTTTCATGGGCCATGGTGTCCAGCACGTCCGCATGACGGCCGGCAAAACCGATCAGGGCATCTGCAGCAATATCAAGGGAGGTCAACACCTCTCTTCGGTCCAGCGCCCCGGGATCGGCCGTGACATCCAGTTCGTCCATGGCGGTCCGGATCTTTTCTTTGAGATCCCAAAATCCGTTGGTATAAATCAGGGTGCCGCCGGCGGTGTGGCCGGGAGACCGCTGCTCCTGGAATTCAGTGAATATGCCGGCCTCAAAACTGCGTTTCCATGCCGGTGTCATGGCACTGAAAATCTTTTCCCGGATGGTCTTTCCTTCCCAGAAAGGAATGATTTCCTCCCGGTAAATGCGTTTGGTCTCATCGCTGACCCTATAGGGCACCTTGGGCCGGGAATCCAGGATATCCAGATCCGAAAGGGAATGGAGGCAGACTTCCGGATAGGTGGGCACGGCGCTGGGAACAGGCCCCCGTTCGCCCACGATCAACTCCTGCTCACCGATAAACACGGCCTTGTTGGACAGGATATGGGACAGGCACAGCGCCCGCTGCACCGGGACGGACTGGGTGGGACTGACGCGGGTCTTATAAAACTCGGTCACAAGGCAGGCCCGTTCATGGGACAGGGTGACTGGGGTAGAAAGGCTCTGTTGCCTTAAAGTATTGACGCGATGGTTCATTGTTTTGTCTCCTTATCCGCCGATGGTTACCTTGAATCCGCAGTCACGAAACCGCCGGGCCGCCGCCTCAATGGCTGCAGGTTCCGGCGGGGTGGTGATGCGGGGCGGTGTCATGTTCAACTGCCGGTACTTGGCCTCGGCAGTATTATGATAGGGCAGGATGTGGATATCCCGGCACGTGGTATGGGCCACCAGGAAATCCAGAATTTCCGAAATATTTTCTCCGCTGTCCGTGTATCCCGGAATCAGGGGGAACCTCAGCCGGTATGGGACACCAAGCCCTTCCAGACGTACAAGGTTCTCCAGGATCCGGTCCGATGGTTTTCCGGTGATCCGTTCATGCAGGCGGACATCCACGGCCTTGATATCGTAAAGGACAAGGTCTGCGGCCGGTGCAGTTCGCTCAAGCACGGCGGCGGGCGCATCCCCCGATGTATCCAGGCAGGTATGGATTTCCCTTTCCCGGCAGGCGGCAAGCAACGCTGCCAGCAAATCCGGCTGACACAGGGGCTCTCCCCCGGAGAAGGTCACGCCGCCGCCGGAATCGTCATAGTAGATCAGGTCTTTTTCTATTTCCCGGACAAGCCCTGCCACAAGCCCTGGCATCTCACCTTCGGGCAAGCGTTCCGGGCGGCCATGGCTTTCCGGGTTATGGCACCAGCGGCACCTCAAGGGGCACCCCTGGAAAAAAAGGGTGGTCCGGATGCCGGGACCGTCATGGATACTGTACCGCTGAATCCTGAATATGTATGGGGAATAATTTGTCACGGCATTTTCCTTAAGCTGCCGGTGTCCGGCATGCTGGCTTCCATCAGGCGGCTGAATTTTGCCACGTGCTGTCTTGCCGCCTCTCCGGCGCTTTTTGCATCCCCGTCACGCACTGCCGAAAGTATGATTTCAAGATCCCGGACATCGTCTGAAAGCGCATCGGCGGAAAAGGGCAGGTACTGATGAAAATAGGCGTGGATATTATCGTGAATGGTGTTGAGATTGGCTTCCAGCAGCGGGTTGCCACAGATTTCCGCCAGGGTCTGGTGAAACCTTGCATCCAGACGGTTGAATCTGTCCCAGTTATCAGGGCCGTCCGCCACATGCTCCCGGATGGCGGCGAGAATCTTTTCCAGGCGCCCGACGTCCTCAGGCCCGGCTGTCCGCGCCGCCTGTTCAGCGGCATGGCCTTCCAGCAGTTCCCGGAATTCCGCCAGGTGGGCCAGGGAAACCTTTTTATGGCGGATCAGGGTCTCCATCCCGGTCTTCATGGCCTCGCTGTTTGCCTCATTCACCCGGGCACCGCCCTTTACACCGGTGCGTATGCTGACCAGGCCTTTGTGCTCCAGCACCCGGAGGGCCTCCCGCACCGTCCCCCGGCTGGTCTCAAACATATCCTTGAGTTTCATCTCCGAGGGCAGCCGCTCGCCCGGGGGGATCTCCCCGTCAAAAATAGCGGTCTGTATCTGCTCCACCACATGCTGGTAGGACTTTTGAGGCTTCATCTTTGTAAAGCTCAGGGTCACGTTCACCTCCCATTTAAAACAAACCGTCAAACTGTCCTACAGTTTAATCGTTTGCAAAATGGCCGTCAACAGCAAAATGAACTTTCAATTAAATCAGGAGTTCGCCTCTATGGCTTCAGGTAAACCAAGCGCGTCTGTGTCACCATATGCCCGGACCGCATTGCGGCCTGACGTTTTGGCATGATACAGGGCCTTGTCGGCCCTTGCCAGCATATCCTCGTATTCATCAGCCCCGAACCTGGCCCGCCCGGTATTGTCTGCAATACCGATGGAAACCGTACAAGAAATAGGTCGTTCATCCGTATTAAACGTCATGGATGCGATTCCCTGACGCAATCGTTCCGCCAGATTCCGGGCCAGCGCCATATCCGCCCCCGGGGCCACCACGGCAAATTCCTCACCGCCGTACCTGGCAACGATATCCGTAGACCTTGCAATATCGTTCAGCGCATCTGCAATCTGCTTGAGGACGCTGTCTCCGACCACATGACCGTATGTGTCATTTATCTTTTTAAAATGATCGATGTCCATCATGAACAGGCTACACGGTTGCTTTGCCCGCACCGCAATACTGACAATTCTGGCCCCCTCCTCCATCAGGAAACGGCGGTTGGGCAATCCGGTGAGCTGATCCGTTACTGCGGCTTCTTCCAGCCGGTTCAGGGTTTCTTCCACCCGGGTGTGCATCGAGGAAAAAGTATCAACGAGCTGACCGACCTCTTTTGGGGCATCCGTGAAAGACAAATCAACGCCGGATCGCTGGAACTTGCCGGCGGCCATATCCCGGGTAACCTTGTTCAATAGTTCCAACGGTTGTGAAATGGAATGGGTCAGACGGAGAAGCACCGGAATCAGACAAACCAGGGTAATGATAAAGCCGCCTAAAAGTGCCGCCAGAAAGGGGTTCAAAGCACGGATGGCTTCAGCGTAATCAATTTCTGAAACGATAAGCCAACTGCCACCTTTGGTCCATTGGCTGGCGCCTAGCACCCTGGCCCCGCGATAGTCGGCATACGGTCCTTGCGGCTGCAATCCCGCCAGTGCGTCCCCAAGGATTTGGGCGTTGGTTTTGATCTGCATAACCGCGGTATCTGACACCCGGCCTTCGGACTTGAGTTGATCAAGATACCGCGATTCCGTCAACATGTATCCTTCCCGGTTGAGAATATAGGTTTCTCCGGTACTGCCGAACCTGAGGTTGTTCATCAACGCGTTGATGGCCGTCAGCCTGGAGGCCAGGAAAACCAGCCCGCTAAAGGTGCCGTCCGCCCGGGTAAGCGGATGCGAAAAAATGATGATGGGCTGACCTGAGGCCCGGCCGGTGATGACCTTTGTCACATGGGGATGTCCTGCACGGGCACGGATGAAATACTTCCGGTCAGAGACATCGACAACGGCGCTGTCGATGGAATTTACAACGGTTTTCCCGTTGGGCCCCACCATCACCACGGCGGAAATATCCTCGTGGGTTTCGTCGAAGGCCTTGAATATATGCCTGCACTGCTCAAGATCTCCTTGCCGGACCGCAGGTAGCTGGGCTAAAAAGGCCGCATCGTTTTTACGTCCCTGAAACCATTCCTCAATGAATAATTTATGGGATTCCGACTGCTCGACCAGTGTCCTCTGGGCATCCGCAATGGTGTCATTGCGAATGAAAAAAAACAATACAATGACAACAAACAACAGCGGCAGGCAAGCCATCAGAATGGAATACAGCCTGATCCGTCCGGCGACGGTATCCGGCAGCCAGTTACGATACATCATTACTACGCCTCCAAGGGTGGATATTCGGTGGGAAGTCTATAGAACGAATGATCCGATCTGTCAAGCCGATACTCACCCACGAAGGCGTTAAGCTATTAAAACACTTATGTATCCTCCCGGTCGATTCGAACCAGATTAAAGTCGCCGAGGATGCCGTAAAGGCTGGGCACCACCACCAGCACCAGCACCGTGGACACCATCAGTCCGAATACGATGGAGCAGGCCAGGGGAATCAGGATCTGGGCCTGGAGAGACCGTTCAGCCAGCAGGGGCAAAAGGCCTGCGATGGTGGTGACAGAGGTCAGAAGCACGGCGCGGAAACGTTCCCGTGACGCCAGCTTTCCGGCCCGGATCACGCTTTCCCCCCTGGCGGTGTGGGCTTTGACAAAGGTCACCAGGAGGATGGAATCGTTCACCACGATGCCGGCCAGGGAGATGAACCCCATAATGGAGGGCATGGCGATTTCAAGCCCCATGAGCAAATGTCCCCAGATAACACCGATGAAAGCAAAGGGAATGGTGACCATGACCACAAGGGGTTCCTGGTAGGACTTAAACTGGAAACTCAACAGGCAGAACACCCCGAAGATCCCTATGCCCAATGCCTGCAGCATTCCCCCCATGGAGGTTTTCATCTCTTTTTCCTGGCCTTCCAAACCGGTGGTAATACCGGGGAAATCCCGCTGCAATTGGGGCAGAAACCGTTTTCTGGTGTCTGCGATGATGTCCGCCGCATTGCCCTTTGTGGTGTCCAGGTCCCCGGTGACGGTGACGGTACGGATACCGTCTACCCGGCGGATGCCGGCGTATCCCCGGGACTGGGATACATTGGCCACGGAACTCAAGGGCACCCGGTTCCCTTGGCTGTTGACCAGGTAAAAATTATCCAGGCCTGCCATACTGCCACGATCCGGGTCTGCAATCCTAAGGTTCACCTCGTAGGATTCGTCCCGGACAATCACCTCTGAAGCCGTGGCCCCGTAGAAAGCGGCCCTAAGCTGGGAGGACACCATCCGGGCGTCAAAGCCTTTTGCCTTGGCGCCTTCCTTCAAGGTGATCCTAAGCTCGGGTTTGCCCGGCCGCAGGTCGTCATACAGATCCGACACCCCGCGGTACTGGTAGAGCCAGTTGATCAGGCGGGTGGAGGCCTGTTTCAGGTGGTCCAGGTCAGTGCCTTTGAGACGGATCTCAATGGGCAGCCCCCCCGGTCCGATGGCAGGCTCCTTGAAGGCCAGGGCAATGGCGTCAGGCACGTTTCCCGTAAGGCCGCGCCAGCGGTTCACGATATCGTCAATGGTAACGGTCCTAACTTCGGCACTCAGAAGATCCAGGGAGACGGTGGCCACATGGGGGCCGGTTTCCCCGGCATCGGCGTTGGTATTGTAGAGGACGGAAATATTTTCCACCAGGTCTGTGCCGCCCGGCTGATCCGGGGTCATCTCCCGGTTGATCTGTTCCGCGGCATCCGCCAGCCGGTTCACATAGACTTCGGTGCGGGAAAGCGGCGTGCCCTGGGGAAATAAAATCCTTGCCTGGATGACGTCGCCGTCGATCTCAGGAAAGGCCCGGACCTTCAGAACGCCGCCGGCAATCATGGAGACGGAGGCAATGAAGACAAAGATTACCAGCCCAACAAAGAGGTAGCGGTAATCAATGGCCCGGTCCACAACCCAGCCCAGCACCTTTTCCCGGGTAAACCCCAGCGCCTGTTCAATGATCTGCCGGAAGCGGTTGGGCGTTTTCTTTCCACCGTTGTGGCCCAGGGAATGGGCTAGATGATTGGGCAGGATACAAAAGGCCTCCACAAGGCTCACCGACAGCGTAAGGATCAAGATAACGGGGATAACGTAAAGCACCTTGCCGATGTCCCCCTTCATGCTCAGGGCAAGGGCTCCGAATACAAAACAGGTGGTCAAAAAAGAGGAGAACACCCCCGGGGCAACGCCCGTGATGCCGTCCACAGTTGCCCTAAAGCCGTTCTTTCCCTTTTCCAGGTTGGCGGCCACATTTTCGGCAATAACAATGGCGTCGTCCATGAGGATGCCGACCCCGATGAGCAGTCCCACCATGGACAGCATATTCAGGGACAATCCCATATGATTCATGAAGAAAAAGGTCAGGGCAAAAGAGACCGGCAGCCCCATGACCACCCAGAAAGAGAATTTGAAAGAGAAAAATAGAATCATGGCGAAAAACACCAGGACCAGTCCCTGGAGGGCGTTTTTCACCAGCATCTGCAGCCTGTCCCGTACGATGGTCGATACATTCTGGGTCAGCTCAAATGCCATGCCCGGCGGAGCCTGGGCCCGTTCCTTTTCCAGGAACAACGTTACCGCATCCATGATGTCCAAGGCATCTTCGGTTTTGGTTTTGTTGACCTGGAGGATACCGGCCCTACTGCCGTTGAAAAGGATCTTGTTCTCCTCATCTTCGAAACGGTCGGAAATTTTTGCGATCTCGGCCAGTCTGATTTCAGCGCCGGTCTTGGACGACACCACCACCAGGTTGCCCAGCTCGGGCACCGACTTTCTTTCTTCGGTAAACCGGAGCAGAATGTCCGTTTCTTGGGTTTTAAGGCTGCCGGCCGGCAGATCAATATTCTGGGCTGCCACAGCAGATGTGATATCAGAAACGGAAAGCCCCAGCCGCATCATATTGTACAAAGGGATTTCGATGAGAAACTCATGGTCGGAAAACCCCAGGATCTTAACCTGGGAAATCAGGTCGGTCTGTTTCAGCCGGTCTTTTAAGTCTTCGCAGTAAAATTTGAGATGAACGGGATCCATGGGGCCGCTGACGGCAATGGATACCACCTGATCCGTCCGGTTGATCTGCTTGACGATGAGATCCTCCAGTTCATCCGGGAAATCACTCACCGCTTCCACTTCGGTCTTGATGTCGTTGAAAAACTGGATGATATCCCCTTCTTCCATCATCTCCACCACGACTTTCGCGGAATTTTCCATGGCCGTACTCCGGACTTCGGCAATATGGCTGACCGAATCAATGGCATCCTCTATCCTGCGGCAGACAGAGGCTTCCACATCCTCAGCCGTGGCCCCGGGGTAAACCGCGGTAATCTCCACGGCGTCTATGCTGAAATCCGGGAAGGTTTCCCGCCGCAGATCGCCGATGGAAATGGCCCCCAGCGCCAGGAAAAGGATCATCATCAGGTTGGCGGCAGTGGGGTGCCCGGCCAAAAAGGACACCATGCCCTTGAACCCGTTCATATGTCCCCCCCAAAGGCTTGGGCTTTCACCTGGGCCGCCTTCTCTTCATCCTCCTGGGGCAAAAGCTTCATCCCGTTGATGGCCGGGACAAGGTCGGACAGGACCAGCCGCTCACCCTCCTGAACCACAGGCGCGGTACCGGCGGCATCTCTATCGTTCAAGACAGCCAGGTCGGCCATGGCAAGTTCCAGGGTCACCTGGCGGATCTCGAGACGATTGTCCCCGGTGCAAATATAGATGCGGTTGTCATGGACGGCGCTTCTGGGAACCACGAAGCGGTCCGGCATCGCCTTGCCTGCAAGCTCCACCTCCACGTACATATTGGTGGCCAGGGGCGGGCGTTTGCCCGGAATCAGGCCGGCGTAGGGATTTTCCACGGTAACAAAAAAGGTCAGGGTCCCTGTGGCGGGATCAATGGACTCCCCGGTACGGGAGAACTTCGCATCCCACTCAATGGTGTGGGCCTCGTCCAGGGGCAGCCGCACCTTTGCGGAGATGCCGATGGCCCGCCGGATGGTCTCTATATCCGGTACTTTGCTAAACGGCGCCTTGTGATGGCGGGGCAGGAGTTTAAAAAACTCCCTGGGGCTGAGCTGGACAGGGATTTCAGCCCGTTCAATGCTTTCGGCTTCAATCAGCACCGTACCGGCCGGGGCAAACTGGTACCTTTCGATGTTTACCCGGGAAACCCGTCCGTCAAAGGGGGATCGGATCTCCGTTTTTGAGACATCCAGGCGGCGTTCCGCCACCGAGGATTCGCCGGATTTTTTTTGGGCCAGCAAGGCCCGTTTCTGGTCAGGGATCAGCTTCAGGGTATTTTGCAGGTTGTTTACGTTGGTCTGGCGGCTGAGGACATTGGTCTCCTCTTTTTCCAGATCGGAAGCCGAAATATACTGTTTTTCAAATAGCTTGCGTTTTCTTTCCAGTTCCTGAACCGCGATGGCCAGGGACTTTTTCTCAATGGAAAGAAGGCGCTCGGTGTTCTTCCGGGACTGTTCCAGTTCCCGCAACTGGGCATCGATGCTCATGACCTCTGCAACCCCGCGGGTTTCAGCCAGGCCGTAGGCCCGGGTGTCGATCCGCAGCAACACGTCATCCTTTTCGATGAAGTGTCCCTTTTTAATCTTCTCGTCCAGGTATACCACCTGGCCTGCGACTTCGGGGATGGCCTGCCAGGTCCGGTAGGCCTGGACATAACCGTACCCCACCGAGCGCGGCACCACGTTCATCCGGGTCAAAGGCATAACCCGCACCGCCTGTACCCGTTCCTGGTCCGTCAGCCGCACCGGAGGTTTTTTGTTGTTTTTCATCACCACCATCAGGGCAACCCCCAGAATGATGGGCACAAAGATCACCAGCCGTTTTACGTATTTCATTTATTTTTCCTTGAAAATATCTCGTCAGGTTCCTCAAGCCCCAGGTACTGCCGGCCGTTTTCCAGCATCTTGTCCAGACCATTTAAGATGATGGCAAGCTCCCCGGGCGGAATATCTTTCACCAGCACATCATGCCACCCCTTGAACACCGTGAAAAATGCATTCTCCTTCGCCCTGGCCTCTCTCGTTAAAAAGACCCGTTTCATCCGGTGTTCGTCAGGGTCGGGCCGGCGTTCCACCAGCCCCATTTTCTCAAGTTTTGCCACGGCCCGCGCAGTATAAGATTTGTCCACCTGCATGTTCCGGGACAACTCATCCTGGCTCTGCCCGTCCTGGATAAACAGCATGGCGATAAAGGCATAATCCCCCGCCCCCACATCCAGGTTTTTCATCTCAAGGCTCAGATGACGCCGGGAAAGGCGAAACAGGTGGTTGATCCGCCGGCCGATGGACTCCGGTGCAAACTTAAAAAACATAATCTCCCTTCAAACACAATGAGTTGACAATGCAACTGATATTGCCCCACATGTAAACCAGCTCAGTTTCATTGTCAACTGAAAATAGTCGTATAATATTTCAGGGGATCGGGTCTAGGCTTAAACAGTGATGGGCCCTAAGGATTCGCAGATTCAAACTCAGAGATTGAGGCCCCATGCTCAGGACCACGTTTTCCGCTGGGCCTTCATTTTCAGCCATTCTTCGGGGTGAACCGTACGTTTTCCCCGGGGGCAATGGGGACATTTGACCTCAACGCCTTCATGCCGGCTTCCGGCGTCGGCAAGGGCCTGTTCTACGAGATCATCGGGAATCATCTTGCCGCAGGTCACCTGCCCTTCTTCACAATAGTAGTGGGTGAAACGCTCAAGGATCTTTCCCTTTTTCGCGGCAAACCAGCCCACTTCCCCCACGGCTACGGCAATCCCGGCCCAACCGGCGAACCTCAGCAGGGCCCGGCCGCCGGCAAATCTTAATCCACTGGCGATAAGGCTTATGGGATTCGGCATACTCACCTTCCTTGTGGTCAATACGTGTGAATGATTCTTCAAGTTTACACCATTTTCTTTTTACAGCCCCCATAAAAATTGTAATTTTATTTTACCCGGCGGTGCTGTCCGGTGTATCTTATTCACCCATGAACAACGAACGCAGCCACACCATCAGACAGGAAATCATCGCGCTTTTGGAAAATGCTCCCATGACCGCCAGGGAAATTTCCCAGGCCGTCCGCATCATGGAAAAGGATGTTCCCCATCACCTGGCCGCCATACAAAAGACGGTGAAGCGCAGAAAGCTGCGCCTTGAGGTCACCCCCTGCTGCTGCCGGAACTGCGGGTTTGAATTCCGGCAGCGGAATACCTTCAAAAAGCCGGGGAAATGCCCGGGCTGTAAAAACCCCAGGATCGTCTCGGCTATCTTCCGGGTGGTCCCCTGACGCTGTTTTCAGATTTCCGTCAACACCTCTTCCAGGGTCTGGATAAAACGGTCAAGGTCCTCTTGGGCGATGGTTAAGGCAGGATCCAGCCTCAGCACGTTCAGCCCGGGCCGCTGGGCAACCACAAAGCCCCGGTCCAGGAGAGCTCGCCGGACCCGGGAAGCCAAGGCATCAGACCCGTCAAGCTCAACAGCCACCATCAGGCCCCGGCCCCTGATTTCCCTTATCCGGACAGTGGTTTCCGTCAACCGCTCCAGACCGTTCAAAAGTACATCAGAAAGACGTCCGGCCCGTTCTATCAATGCATTCTCCCGGATCACCCGGATGACAGCCATGGCAATGGCCGCCCCCAAGGGATCATTCTGGTGGGACTGGGCATAGGCAATGGTCTCTTCGGGAAGCATACGGCAAACCCTTTCGGATACAGCGGTGGCCGAAACCGGATAACCATTGCCAAGGCCCTTGCCCATGGCGGCGATATCCGGCCGGATACCGTAATGGTCGTAGCCGAACCAGCGGGCGGTGCGGCCCATTCCCGTGGTCACCTCGTTGACCATGACCAGGCCGCCGTTTTTCCGGACGGTGTCCGTAATGCATCTTACAAGCGGCCCCGGTGGAAACCCCACAAGGCCCGAAGCACTTCCGGGTTCAAAGACAAAAAGATTGATCTCATCAATGGGCACAGCGGCCCAATGGGAACACCCGTCATCACAGGCCTGCCGCTCACAGGTGCGGCACGCCCCCCAGTCAAACAGCGTCCAGCAGTCTTTATCTTTGGCAGTGCCGTAAGCCCCGAAATAGGAATCCGCCATGGTCAGACAACGAAGATCCCCCAGGGCATCGCCGGCCACCCGGATGCCGAACTCCACGGCCTCACTGCCGGAACAAAGAAATACCGCCCTGCCCCCCGGCATGTCGTTGAGGGCCAGCACCTCACCTGCGGCCTCGTTCACCAGCGGTGCCCCGAACCCGAATCCGGTATGGGCCAGGGTGCCGGCCTGTTCCGCCATGACTTTTGTAATTTCCGGCCGGCCATGGCCGATGCAGGTACACCAGACCCCGGACTCCAGGTCCAGATAGGATTTGCCTGATGTGTCGTAAAGCTGGCAGTTGTCCGCCCGGACAATGTCAGGCAAAGACAGGTCGTGGCCCGGGTACCGAAAGAGTTGATCCATATGCGCCTCCTGAAGTTAAATTTTCAGGCCAGTGTAGCAACTCAAGGAAACTGGAAACAGGCACAGATAATTGATTATTCAAGCGTAACAGATGACGTATGAATGGGGCAAAGGTCCGATTCAAGAGGGGGAATAACGATCATGTGATCCAGGGCATTTGACCCAAGTTGGCCGGTTAATTTTTAGGGCTGTAATGACGGCGCAGCCAGGAGCTGAGGCCATCCAGCCCCGGGAACAAAACCCGTTCGGTGATATTGCACAGATCCAGTTTGTCCCGGCACTCCCATTTCAGATCGGCCGGAATGATGATCCTGCGGAACAGATCGGGATGAAAGTTCAGCCAGTCGTCCACCACCCGTTTCGGGGTGGGCATGACAGAAAACAGGGCATATTGGTTGACGATACGTTGATCTATGGACGGAGGTTCAAAGAAAAGGAGGAACTCGGAGGCCTCTCCCAGGGCATCAAACTGGGTCAGGGTTTCCACGTATTGGTGAAACGCCCGGTCACCGGGCCGGCAGTCATTTTCCCTGTGGGCAATACTGGTGAGCAGTTCCACGGTGAATGCCTGGGCCCCTTCCGAAGACAACTGTTCTTGCAGGATTTCCGGCAGGAGTTCGTGTACTTTTCCGTGATTCACACACCAGATCACCCCGTCCGTATCGAACTTTTCCAGGCTGGACAGGGCAAAATGAAGGGCCACGTAAGGAGAGTAGGTCCAGTCCAGGAGGCGGGTGGGCAGGCCGTGGTGCTGGGCCACCGTGAGCAGATGCCAGAAGGAATCCGGCTCCCCGGCCACTGAGGCCTGGGCGTATTTGCGAAAATTTCTCAGCAGGTGCTTTTCCAGTTGCCAATAAGGCCCCCCCAGTCGTGTGAGGGAGGTTTCCAGCCGGTACCCGGCATCTGACAGCCCCCGGAAGACATAAGGGGGACGGTATCGGCTGATATCGGCATTCCAGGACCCGCTGAACAGCTCGTCCTGCAATTGCCCCCAGGATGTGACGGTGATGTCCGGCATAAAAGCTCCTGTGAATAAAGATTTGCGCCCCAACCACCATGGTCCGGCTTATAAACTTATACCGCGGCGGCGCCTGCAAATCAATCCGGTGAATTGTTAAACCTTAGAGGCAGTGGCGGCAGGCTTACTGAGTAGTCATGCGGTGACATGTGAAGTGAAGACCTGCTGTCAAAAAAAATGAAACGCTTGCGCAGAATCGCAAACGTTCCATTCCATTTTCTTCTATTTTTTTCGGTAGGTTCTGTCAGATTGGGAAATTACAAGAGGCGTTTTCTCCCAAAACCTGCCAGTCCCAGAATGCCAAGGCCGAAAAGCAGCATGGTGGAAGGCTCCGGTACCTGGCCTGCGGGTGGTTCATCCCCACCAGTGATTGTCCAGGCGGAAAAATGAGAAATGCCTTGACCACCAACCAAATCGGTGATCCAATTGCCGCTGCTCGCCCCCCAGAAGGTAGAATCGGCTGGATTGTCAGCGTCTCCAAGCCAATAGAGTGCAAAACCGGCAGTGGATTTCACACTGAACATATTGATATAATCACTTGTTCTCCAAGTACCGACCGTGCTTTCATCTTCACTATTTAAATTATAGGAAAGGGTCAGCCTGTCATCGGAACTCTCGGTCCCGGGAAAATCCACTTTTGCATATTCCTCAAGCTCGAGAGTGTAGTCCAGATCCAGCCAGTCGGTGACCCAGCTTTCGATCAGCTCAAGATCGGTATTTGAATCATTACCGGAATATGTACCAATATGGATTTCAGAGGCACTGACTTGCCCTGCCCCCACAAACACCATTAAAAGAAGACTACAAATTATTTTCTTCATTTCCCCATCTCCTTTACTTTACGAACAAAAACACACCCTTGCTCTTGTCTGCACTTACGATACGTTTTTCGTATGGGCTGAAACAGTGCAATCCTCGTACCGCTTTTTAAATTAGTATGAATAAGAGTATAGACACCCTGTAACTACAAGTCAACTCGCACTAAAGTACCAATTTCACAAAAAAGTATCAGAAGGCCATTTTTTTAACGATAGAGGGAACATTTTGCCCGAACCAGGTAGGGCGCCCAAAATCAGCAGTCATTGGCCCGGGGGAACCGTGAGTGCCTGTTGTTCTTTGAGCCGCTGCATCATCTGTATCATCCGTTTCATCTTTTTAGGATCTATACTTGCCGGGTTCATATTTCCCGGATTGATGCCTTGGGGAAGAGGGGACGGCACAGCCGGACCGGCAAACCTGAGATATTCCCGGACTAAGATATCATTTTGCCAGTTCCCCGACCATCTGGCACAGGTAATACCTAAGCCGAACACCAGGATGAACATCACCGCCATAGTTGCCCCATTCAGGCCCTTGCTTGCCGTTGAGAACGAAAATTTCAACGCCTTTTCTTCCGGACAGTTCTCAACACAGGTCAGACAGGCAGAGCATTCCGCAGAATCCACACGGGTCTTTGAGGCCACCTGGATCTGACCCGGGCAATTCCTGGAACATTTACCACACCCCGAACAGCGAAGCACATCCCGGCGAACCCTGCCGGGACTGAAAAAACCAATGACGCCAAGCAGTGCCCCGTAAGGACAAAGGTATCTGCACCAAAAATGCCGGAATAAAACCGACAGCACTGCCAGAACAACCAAAACAACCCATGCGGTTGATGACATATCGGTAAAGAACTTCAACATCTGGATATCCGCAAACCGGTTATAGGTACTGTAAATGAACGCTTCAACCGCAGGCCCCGGCATCTTGAAAAAAATCTGGTAGACAAAAAAGCCGGCGGCCATGTATTTAAGGCTCCGCAAGGGGAAATCCATAAATCGGGGCAGAACAAAAGGGGATCGGAGGCGAAAGAGGCGAATTCGTCCCAGGTACTCGCTGATCAACCCCACCGGACAGATCCAGCTGCAGAACCCCCGCCGGGCCATGAGTGCCGTACCGCATATGATCAGGAACAGGACCAGGCCGGAGGGATGTACCGGATTAATACTGCCGGTGACGAGCAAATGTTTCAGACTGACCAGGGCGCTGATGGGCAAAAAGGCCTCCACACCGGGAGGCCGGTCAAAGCCTGGGGCCACACCGCTTTCAATAAGGCAGACAAATTGATAAAACCGGATGCCGATGACCACGACAATACCAAGAAACACATGCTGAACAATCTTTCTGGGTGTAATCCCCAATGTCTTCACGGATAACTTTTCCTCAATATTATGGGTTGCAGGGTGACAAGTTTCGCCTGGCAAGCAGCGGGGCCGGATCAATCAGATGACGGCGGAACCAGTCCGGGGACGCATTCCCTTCCAGGGCCAGGGACAGAATTTCCGAAAAATGGAACACGGGTATCCGGTGGGAACTATCGCACCGGATCTCAAGGTTTAAATGGCACATGGCGCAGGCCGTCACGATGCACTCCGCACCGGCACGCACCGCACCGGCCATGATCCGGTTCACCTGTGCTGACGCAATCCGAGGGCGGCTGACAGACAGAAAGGTACCGCAACAGCGCGAGGCATAGGACCATTGAAGGGGCTGTGCCCCCAGGGAGGCCATTGTCTTTTCAATCAGGCCGTGATGATTTTTTTCCCGGTTCATCTTCGGTGGCCGTGCCAGCATGCATCCGTAATACGGTGCTATTTTCAGACCGTTCAGCTTTCCTTTCAATCCGTTGAAAAGACCGTCCCCCCCCATCTTTGACAGCAGTTCAAAAAAGTGCAGCAGACGGGGTGGCCTGAATTCCCGGTTGAAATGCTGTTCAACCCTTCGCCGCTTTTTCTCGTCTGCCGCCAGCTCAATTCTGGCCTGTCCCAGGCGCAGATGGCAGCCCGGGCAGGCAACCAGCAGGGGCCGGTCCTCCGGTGCGATAAAAAGGTTGCGGGAGGCCAGGGCCAGAGCCAAACCTGAGTTCACACTGTGGGTGGAAGAGGAGCCGCAGCAATTCCAGTCTTTCACCTCATCCAACCCCATATCAAAATGCCCGAGAAAAGATATCAGGGAGGCATTATTTTCCTTTGCCGTGGTGGCAAGGGAACACCCCGGAAAATAGCTGTAACGGATCGTTTTCATGACAATTCCCCCCCAAGCCGGAACAACGCCTGCACCGCCTTTTTATCACTGACTTTTGAAGGTAAAAGATCCAGCTTTCTTTTGGACAGCATTCTCAGCCCCAGGTCAATATCGGAGAACAGATCCCTTTCAGCCAGCTTGTACCGCATCATGATCTCAAGCTTATGGGTGCGGCCGTGGCGTGATATGGAATCCACCACCTGGTTATGAAACTCAAGGATACCGGGTTCGGCAATGGGCGCCCCCTCCCGTATGGCCGTCTGGCGCAGGGCATCCATTATCGCCGCAATATCTACGGCATTGGGGCATTCCACCGAACAGGTATTGCACCCCACGCACAGCCATATGGTGGAACAGCCCAACACCTGTGCCTTCATGCCGAACTGGATCATCCGGATGACGGCATTGGGCAACACATCCATATCCCGGGAGAACGGGCACCCCCCGCTGCAGGCCAGGCAATGCCAGCATCGGTTCAAACCGGCATGGCTCATATTCTCCACCGCCTCTAAAAACTCATGGGTGGTGTCGTCAAATGTCACAGGTGTCATCTGTCCCCCTTCCACGGTGCCGCCGGTACAGCCCCAATGCTGCCGGGACATCCGTATTGCTTATTTTGCACACCACTGAAAAAAGTGTCCTTGACTTAGATCAATGCTGGCGGCTTTTTTTAAGGTGATCCGGTAGATTCTCCGGGAATTGCCCTCTGCGCCGGAATATTCCGGAGGCGGATCGTCTCTTTATAGTAGACCGTGCCCCTGCGGGCGGGGCCGGTCCGAAAGAGAGAAACAACCCAAAGCCAACACTACCAACCTCCTTTGAATCCGCGGGGGCTCCGCCAGGCCAGCCGCGAATCAAAGCCCGCCGAACAAAGGGTTTCAGCAATATGCTGAAACCCTTTGCTGTTTTTCCATATATAAATCAGCGGAGACACAGTGTATACCGAAGAAACAAAAAGAGCTCTTGCCGAATTTACCCCTGATATCGCCGTGATTGACGCCGGCAATGCCGGCTTGGGTATAGGCGGGAGAATCTCCCCGGAATTAAACCGGATTACTCACCCGACAGCCTGTCTTCGGCAAGCGCCATAAAATGAGCCAGAAGGGGGGAGCACCACTTTTCAGCATGCCAGATCATGATCAATGACACCGCCTCGTCTTCCGGATACAGGTCGAGGCGTGCCAGACGGCCGGCTGCAAGTTCCGCTGCCACCGCGATCTCGGGGCAGACGGTAAACCCGATCCCCCGCGCCAGGCAGTTGCGCAGCCCCATGACACTGGAAAATTTCAGGGTTCTGGTATTAACCTGATGTTCATCGAGCGACCGCTCGATTGCCCTGGGATAATTTCAGTCGGTGAGCGGCCTTAAAAAATGATGGCCGTCAAGATCCCGAAGCGTCAGGGGGCTGCGAGCCAAAAGCGGATGGCCCGGCCCTGCCACCCCCACCAGCCGCTCGGACCTCAGCCTTTTGACATTCACCTCCCTGAGATGCACATCATCGCTGAGCAGAAAGGCCAGATCAATGCGGCCGGAGTTGAGTTCCTCCCTGAGCTGTTCGTCCGAGCAGTTGATCATCCGCAATGAAACCTTTGGATGATCCCTGACAAAGGCCTTGATAATCCCCGGCATATAGATGCTGGCAATGGTTTCAGGCACCCGGACGGTCAAAGATCCCCGTATGTAATCATCGTTTGAAAACTGGGACCGCATTTCACGGGTCATCTCCGTCATTCGCCTGGCATAGGTGTAAAGCTTTCTGCCGGCATCGGTCAGCAGCACCCGCCGTCCGATGCGGTCAAACACCTTGACCGCCAGTTCATCCTCCAGGGCCTTGATCTGTGCGGATACCGAGGACTGGGCCATACAGAGCCGCTGTGCCGCCCGGGTAAAACTCAGTTCATCCGCCACGCATAAAAAGGTGTTCAGCTGCCGAAATTCCATCACGCCCTCTCTTTTTCACGTCCCGGGATCGCCCTGGATCGGTTTCCTATCGGTACCGGCGATACCATACATCGGAATAAATCGTTGGACACGATCGTTAAACTTCATTAATCGATATATAAGAAATAGACAATGCACCACCCGACGTCAACCCCGAATCAAAGCTAAAGGAGGCTTTATGTTACCGGAAAAACAACAGGAAGCGTATCAGGCGTTTTCCGACGCCGTAAGGCAAAATGACATTTTAGACGCCAAAACCACCCGCCTGGTTTATCTTGCATCCGCCATGGCCATCGGCTGCTACCCATGAATGAGTCACTGCCTTAGCGATGCTAAGGAAAACCATATCAGCGATGCTGAAATCGGTGCTGTAAAGGCCGTTGTCATGGCGGTGTCCGCCGGCCGGGTGAATGCCCAGTTCCACGATGCCACCGGCGAATAATCCCGGTGATGACACATGGCCGAACAGAACCAACTGCCGTGAAAACAGCGCGGACCGGATGCATGAAGGTCCGCGCCGCATCATTGCTCAGGCAATGGAACCTTGTGGGCCGCCCGGCTATCGTCCCTTTTTCATGGCTTTGATTTTCAAGGCAACATCTTTCCACCGCTCTTTTTCCACGCGATCTGCGCTTTTGTTCCGGCTCTGGGCCAGATACGCCAGTTCCCGGTTCATCTTGCGGTAATTTTCCATCCGGCATTCCGGGATGTCGCCGGCCTCAACGGCCTCCCGGACCCGGCAGCCCGGCTCGTGGATATGGCTGCAGTCAGTAAAACGGCAGCCCCGGGCAAAGGCTTCAATCTCAGGAAATGCGGCATCAATGCCACCGTCAATATCCCAGAAGGCGATTTCACGGATCCCGGGATTATCGATGACCAGCCCTCCGTTGGGCAGGCGTATGAGATCCCGGGATGTGGTGGTGTGTGTACCTTTGTTCACAACCTGGCTCACGGCACCGGTTCGCTGTACTGCCCTGCCGCAAAGTCTATTTATCAGGGTTGACTTTCCCGCACCGGAAGAGCCGATCATGGTGGTGGTGGCACCGGGAACCAAATAGGGTGCCATGGCCGACAGGCAGTCATCATCTGTTGCAGACATATGATACACGGGGACGCCGAAGGCCACCCCTTGGGTGTCGCTGACAAACTGTACGGGATTTTGGTGGAGATCCGCCTTGGTCAGGAGAATAACCGGATTCAGGCCGCAATTGTAAACCAGTGTCAAATACCGTTCGATGCGCCTCAGGTTAAAATCCCGATCCAGGCCTGAAACGATAAACACCGTATCGAGATTGGCCGCCAGGGTCTGTTCCCGCTGGGGGTGTGCCCCCTGTTTGCCGCGATTGCCCGAAGCGCCCCGGGATAGGGCATTCTGCCGGACCAGCACCCTGGAAATCACGGTATCTTTCACAAGCACCCAGTCACCGGTCACCGGATATTGGGCAGCCGTGTCCTTGTGGAACCGGCCTGCCAAGGCGCAACGCCACTCCTCTTTATGGGTACTGACCAAAAAGGAATTTTTTCTGACCCCGATCACCCTGGCCGGTATGAGATCTTGGCCGGGAAATCTTTCCATCTGAGCCTGAAAGTGGGTATTCCATCCCAGTTGTGACAACGGATTATTGGTTTCTGTTTTATCTGCCTTTTTATCTATATTCATTGGTGTGTCTTACCTTTGCTATTTAAAATGTGCTGACAACGGTCAGGGGACAGCAGCACATGGAAGCCCTATGCTGTCCGATCATTTTTTCATAGAGTCCGGGGAAAGGCTTACCGGCAAAAGACGCAAGAATAGCGGGAGATTCTCACTCAGAAGGTCTCAGGAAAAACAGGCTGGAAATTTCAGGCGGCCCCGGGCAGTGCGATATTCGTGCAGTGTTCGGGGCTGAAAGTGGTCAATCCGTTACCTGCAGGAGAATCCCTTGCCGGCAACCTTTGACACAATATCCGATAAATTTATAAACAAAAAAAACCTCTTGGGTATCAGTATTCAATCAACAGATGACGGGGGTATACACAAAAATAGAGAATGTTGTCAAGACGGTGTGTCAGAATCAACGGATTCGATGTTGAACAATACCGGACACCTGTAGTATTGTAGCGGCTATGTCAAAACTGTTTTGGATGCTTACGCTTTTAGTTCTTGTTTCCTGCAGCCCTGAAAGCCCTTCGGCCATTCACGGAAAATGGGTGGGCGCGGATCCCAAGGACGGCACCCTTGTCTTCCATTCGGACGGACGATTTGAGTCGTTTACCCGGGATGGAAATGCCCTTTTTGGCGAGTCAACGAAACCCGGTGCCATCTGGAAATCCGTTGATTCGGTATCCCCTCGCAGGCTCTATCTGACAATCATCTACACGGACAAAACAGAAACCGTCCCTCTGGGTATATACAAAATCAGAAACGATACACTCATCATCCGGGGACCTGTGACCTACCACCGGACCCTTGGCGGCCTTAAACTTGAAACCACCCGGTATGAAATGCCGGATAATTTTTCGGGCAAACTGACGGTCTTCAATCGCGTACCATGATGACGGACAATAGCCTTCCCCCCCATCTCCAACGCCTTTACACCACCTATGATTGCTGGTATGACACCGGCAGCACCGTAAACAAATCGATACACATAAAGAAAATAAGGAAACCCCCATGGGCCTGCTCAATTTACTGCTCACCAACCCCGTTGCCTTTGCATTCATCGCCATCCCCCTGATGTACGCCATCATCTTCCATGAACTGGCCCACGGGTACGTGGCCTACCGGCTGGGTGACCCCACAGCGAAACATCTGGGGCGACTGAGCCTCAATCCCCTCAAGCACCTGGACCCCTTAGGGACGCTGATGCTGTTCCTGGTGGGATTTGGCTGGGCCAGGCCTGTGCCTGTGAATTTCAGTAATATCAGGGATTACCGCAAAGGAATGATCCTGGTCTCTTCCGCCGGCATCGTCATGAATATGATCCTGGCATTTGCCGCCCTTTTTCTGTACAGCCTGCTGAATCCGGATCAGTCCGGCATGGTTGCCCTGGCCCTGGTGATATTTGCCAAGATCAACATCGTACTGGCAGCATTCAACCTGATTCCCATCCCACCGCTGGACGGCTCAAAAATACTTGCCGGTTTTGCGCCGGCAGGAGTTCAGGCAGCCCTGCACCGCATGGAGCGATTCGGTTTTCTCATTGTAATTGCCCTGCTTTACTTGGGCGCGCTGGACCCTGTAATTGACTTTCTGCAGCAGATGATTCTGTCCTTGATCAACATACTGCTCCCCGCATAACGCCGTGGCCAATAAAAAAGCCGGGACGCCCTTTTCACAAAAGAAAAGCGTCCCGGCGTTTTGCTTGAATACGTTTACGGTGCGGTTATACCGCTTTTGCCCGTTCTTCCGCCAACTGGGTTAACTGCTCCCCGGGAATATGACAGGCAATCCTGTGGCCGTCCCCCAGGCGCTGGTAGGCAGGCGCCTCTTTCTCACATATCGCACCGCCGTCCGGCAGAACGGAGCGTCTGGGGCACCTGGTGTGAAAGCAACATCCAGAGGGCCGGTTCATGGGGCTTGGCACATCCCCGCCCAGGACAATGGACCGTTTTCTGGCCTTGGGATCCGGTATGGGAATCGAGGAAAGCAGGGCCTCCGTATAGGGATGGTAGGGTGGCGGATAGATGCGCTCCACCGGGCCGAACTCCACGATTTCACCCAGGTACATCACGGCAATATAATCCGAGATAAACCGGACAACCGAAAGGTCATGGGCAATGAATACCATGGTGGAAGCGGTTTCCTCCTTGATCTCATTGAGGAGGTTGAGAACAGCCGCCTGAACCGACACATCCAGTGCGGATACAGGCTCGTCGCAAATGACCATGGAAGGCCGGCTGGCCAGGGCCCGGGCGATGCCCACCCGCTGCTTTTCACCTCCTGAAAGCTGGCGGGGATAGCGGTTGTAGTAATACTTGGCAAGCTTGACCCGGCGCAGCAACCGTTCCACTTCCTGCCGGACTTCCCGCTTGGGTACAGTCCCGAATTTACGGATTGGCCGGGCAATCTGTTGTCCGATGCAATAGGAGGGATTCAACACGGAGTCCGGGTTCTGAAAGACCATCTGGAGTTCACGGATCAAGGAAAGATCCCGGTTTTTTACAGGTATCGTCAGGTCCAGCCCCATGAGTTCCGCTTTACCGCCCGTGGGTTTTTCAAGGCCGATCAGCCCCTTCACCAGAGAACTTTTTCCGCAGCCGGATTCCCCGACAACCCCCAGGGTGGTGCCTTTGATTACCCGAAGCGACACGTCTTCCACCGCCTTGACATGACGTTTTTTCGCCAGGCCCAGCATGGCCCTCAGCGACGGGTTCCGCTCGTTGTACCAGACCTTGAGATTATCCACTGTCATCAGACGGTCGGTGGTGTCCAGATCGTCATCTATCTCCGTGTGTTCAAGCGTCCTGCGCTGCCCGCGGAAATAATCGTTCCAGGGTACCTTCAGCGTTTCTCTTCCCAGAAAACACCGGGAGCGGTGATCATCTGAAATGGAGACAAGTTGGGGATGCTTCACCAGACAGTCCTTGACCAGGCTTTTGTCAGACAGGTTCAATCCCTTTTTTCGCCAGTCGCAGCGCGGTGCAAATATGCAGGCGTCTTTCTCCCGTTCCGCTGGATGGGGCACCCTGCCCTCTATGGACCAGAGACGGTTATTTGTCAGGTCGTCGCCGATACGCGGCACACAGCAAAGAAGCCCACGGGTATAGGGATGGGCCGGGGATTCGAACATCTCCTCAATGGGGCCTTCCTCCACCATTTCGCCGGCGTACATGACGCAGAGCCTGTCACTCACCTTGGCCACAACCCCCAGGTTGTGGGTTATAAAAATGATACCGGTGTTAAAGTCTTTTTTCAGATCCTCGATCAACTCAAGCACCGCGGCTTCCACCGTCACGTCCAGGGCGGTGGTGGGTTCATCCATGATGAGCAGGGAGGGGTTGTTGAGCAGGGCCATGGCAATGATGACCCGCTGCTGCTGGCCTCCTGAGATCATGTGGGGATACCGGTTCATGACATTGGGGGCGTCGGGCATGT
>CAJWHT010000052.1 GCA_913041495.1 uncultured Desulfobacteraceae bacterium
GGTTGTCCACCGGCTGAGCCTGAGTCCCGGTATGTCCGTATCTACCTGGTTTTCATCCCCTGTCCATCTGGCAACACTCTTGGCCAGGGCTTTGGACGCAGCCATCCGTTTTTCAGGCATATCCACCTGTTCTTTATTGTTTTCATTCATATCCATCCTCGCTGCCTTCAACTTTTTAAACCCTATCACGGCCATGCATTCGTCATTTATGCTGTCTGATCAGGCAATTTGTTTCTGATTCAATATATTCGTCCGGTACATAACATATTTTGTTATTTACATTTTTTTTGACCCGGATTCAATTGGCAAGTTACGATTTTGGACAATCAGACAATTATTGTGAACGATCAGGTTATCAGTATTTTTACCGCCTGCTGTATAGTCAAGGCAAGATGTAAGACGGAAAGATTCAGCGACAATCTTAAGAATAGCAAGGAATATGAAATGGATATTAAACGGAACGGAACACAGGCGTCACTCCCGGGACCGGCAGACTGGTTCACCGGTACAGTCCGCATCGACCCCTTGTTCCTTACGGCAGAAGACCCGGCGCGCACCACCGGCGCCAGCGTAACATTTGAGCCGGGTGCCCGGACCGCCTGGCATACCCACCCCCTGGGACAGACCCTGATCGTCACAGCCGGATGCGGACGGGTACAGCGGGAAGGCGGACCCATCGAAACAATTTATCCCGGTGACGTGGTCTGGTTCCCGCCGGGTGAAAAACACTGGCACGGGGCAAGCCCCGACACCGCCATGACCCATATTGCGGTTCAGGAGTCACTTGAGGGCAGTAATGTGGCCTGGTTGGAACATGTCAGCAATGCGCAGTACGGCGGTTAATCTTAAAGATTTAGATACGATACCATAGAAAGGAAGATAACAATGAGCACAAGATCAAACGATTTCAGTAAGGCCCTGATCGGCCCGGTTGCGCTGTTTATGCTTTTGGCCATGACCGGAACATTATTGGCCGCACAGGCCGGGGAATGGGACAAGACCTTTGATAAAAGCAACAAGGTCATCCACGAAAAGGTGTCCTACCCCAACCGCTACGGCCTGACCTTATCCGCAGACCTGTATATGCCCAAAGATATGGATCCGTCCCTAAAGTATGCCGCCATCCTTGTGGGCACCCCCTATGGCGGGGTCAAGGAACAGGGGGCCGGCATCTACGCCCAGACCATGGCGGAACGGGGGTTTATCGCCATGGCCTTTGACGAATCCTTTAACGGCGAGAGCAGCGGTACACCCCGGCATGTGTCTTCTCCCGATATTTTTGTGGAGGATTTCAGTGCGGGCGTCGATTTTCTGGGTACCCGCCCCTTTGTGGACAGGGAAAGAATCGGCGTGATCGGTATCTGCGGCAGCGGCGGATTTGCCCTGACCGCAGCCCAGGTGGACCATCGGATCAAGGCGGTGGCCACTGCAAGCATGTACGACATGAGCCGGGTCATCCGCAAGGGCTGGAAAGATGGCATGTCCCCTGAACAGCGCAGCAACACCCTTGATCAACTTGGGGAACAGCGCTGGACAGATTTTGAAAAGGGCAGTCCCCTTCTGCCCCAGGGCTTTCCCGCGGAGGCCACGGATGCCATTCCCGAAGGGCTGGATCCCATCTCAAGTGAGTTCTGGGAATACTACGCCATGGCCCGGGGTCACCATCCCAGATCCCACGGTCCCTTTACCCAAACCAGCAACATGGCCTTCATGAATTTTCCTTTGATGAACTACATCAAAACCATTTCACCCAGACCCATTCTGTTCATCATGGGGGAGAAGGCCCACTCCAGGTACTTTACCGAAGACGCCTACGAAATGGCGGCCGAACCCAAGGAACTGCTGATCATTCCCGGTGCCAGGCATATCGACCTCTACGACCGGACCGAGATGATCCCCTTTGACAGGCTGGTGTCATTTTTTACGAAGAATCTTTAAATATGGGCTATCAGAGGAGTCAGCTATGAAAACAAGAATTTACGCCCTGATTATTTTGGTCTCAGCAATGATACCCGGGATGGCAATGGGCACGGAGAAAGAAATGATGGAAACAGGCCAGGCCTTAACCCAAAAAGAACAAAACATCATTCCCATTGCGGCATTTACCGCAGACGGTGACCTTGAAAGACTTGCACCCGCCCTGAACCAGGGACTGGATAAGGGGCTGAGCATCAACGAAATCAAGGAAATCATCGTTCACCTTTACGCCTATACGGGATTTCCCCGCAGTCTCAACGCCTTGAATACTTTTATGACGGTGGTGGACGAGCGGAAGGCCAGGGGGGTTAAGGATGTCCTGGGAAAAACCGCAAGCCCTTTACCGGCGGACTTTAACAGGGATGAATACGGGGCAAAGGTACGGGCCATGCTGGCCGGACGGGAAACCGATATCTCCGGCGCCCCGTGGCAGGCGTTTTCTCCGGCTATTGACACCTTTCTAAAAGAACATCTTTTTGCAGATATCTTTGTCCGGGATGTCATCAGCCACCAGGACAGGGAGCTTGCCACCATTGCCGCCCTGGCCAATATGGACGGCACCGTTGGGCAGCTTGGCTTTCATCTCGGGGCGGCCATGAATACCGGACTGACCCGGACTCAGATGCAAGATTTTGTTTCCGTGTTCGGCCATCGCGTCAGCAAGGCCCGGGCCCGGAACATCGAGGTGATTCTGACCCAGGTATTGGAAAAAAGGAAATAACCCTAAAAGATAAAAAAAGGAGCTATGATGAAGGATTTTACTTTTTACAACCCCACAAGAATTGAATTCGGCAAGGAAAAAGAAGACAATATCGGCCAGTATGTCAGTGAGTTCAGCGTTGGCAGTGTCCTGATTCTATACGGATCGGACCGGATCAAAACAGACGGCCTTTTCGACCGGGTCACAGCGTCCCTCAAAAAACAGGGGATCACCTTCGAATCTGTCGGCGGGGTGATCAGCAATCCCCTGGTTGGCCTTGTACGTGAGGCAGTTGACGTCGTCAAGAAAAACAACCTTCAGGGAATTCTGGCGGTTGGCGGGGGATCTGTTCTGGACTCTGCCAAGGCCGTTGCTGCGGGGGCCAAGCATGACGGTGACGTCTGGGATTTTTTCGTCGGCAAAGCGGAAGTTAAAGAAGCGCTCCCGGTTTTTTCGGTCATGACGCTTGCAGCCACGGGCAGTGAAATGAATCCTTATGGCGTTGTGACCAACAGTGAAACCCAGCAGAAGTATCCCATCGGTTCCCCGCTTCTCTTCCCGAAAGTCTCTGTCATCAACCCCGACCTTATGGCCACTGTGACACCGGAGTATCTGGCCTATTCCGCCGTGGATATCTATTCCCATTGCCTGGATCTTTATTTTACGGCCAGTTTTCTGCCCGTTTACACCGCCGCTCTGATCGAGAATATTCTGGAAACGGTGATGCGCACCACCGGTGTGTTGATGAATGATCCGAAGGATTACCATGCCCGGGGGGAATTTGCCTGGGCCGCCACCATGGCATTGAACGGAAACACCTTTGCCGGTGTCGAGGGCAACTCCTATGACACCCATATGATTGAACACGCCATGGGGGCGCTCTACAATGTTCCCCACGGTGCGGGTCTTGCCGTTGTCCTGCCGGCATGGATGGAAGAGATAAAAGATCAGAAGCCGGAACGATTTGAGCGGTTTGCAAGGAAAATTTTTAACAGCGCCGACGGGGACGAAGGCATTTCTAAGCTGACCCAATGGTTCACATCCATCGGCGCACCGGTCACCTTTGCACAGGCCGGCCTTCCTGAAGATGCCGTTGACCCCATTGCCGAAAACGCATTTGACAACGCCAAACTCTGGGGGATGGATACGATGTATCCCAAGGAGAGGATTGCCAGAATACTCACCCTGGCGGTTAAATAAAAAAGGATAAATAGGGATGCCCCTGCGGCGGGAAGATCAAAGCGGATATGAGATTCGTTGTTTTTCGCCGGGGGGGCGCTTTTTTTTGTGAGGCATTCAATGAACCGAATCTTAATTGCTTTAATTATCGGGTGGCTTATCGGGCCGTTTTCTGTTCAGGGGCAGGAACTTCCTTTATCACAGATGCAGGTTAAAATGACATCCGGGGACCACATCGCCACGTTCCGGCTGTATGATACTGTTGCGGCAAAACAATTTTACGATCAGCTTCCCCTCAGCCTGGATCTGACCAATTTTCGTGATGCCCAGTGGATGTTTTATCCCCCTGAAAAGCTGAATGTGGCCGACCGGGAAGCCTACCATGACGGTAAACGAGGAGAGTTGAGTTACTATGCGCCCTGGGGTGATGTGTTCATGCTTTACAGGGATTTTTATGCAGGCGACGAAATGCACCGTTTGGGTATCAACCTCACCGGCATCGGGGAAATCGCGAAAATGTCAGGCAAGGTCAAAATTGAGAAACAAGAAGCCCATACGTCTGAAAGGCAGAAAACTATGGTGATCACCGTTTTTTCAAAGGATAAAGCCACAGTGTTTCAGTTGAACGGCAGCACTGCTGCAAAAGCATTGTATGCCCAGTTGCCCTTGGATATCATGGTAGAAAACTACGGCAGCAATGAAAAAATTTTTTACCCGCCCGGAAAACTGGACATCTCCGACACGCCCCTGGCAAAAGCCAAAGCCGGTACCCTTGCCTATTATGCACCTTGGGGGGATGTGGTGATGTTCTATGACCGTTTCGGTTCCGCAAACGGGCTTTACGAACTGGGACATGCCATATCGGGAAGCAGCTTTATAAAAGAGATGTCAGGCAAGATACGGGTGGAGAAAACTCCCGAGCAGTCAAGATAGAAGATGCCAAAATGAAATGCGTGGAGTTAATGAAACCTTAATGGGTTGTTTGATATTTACAAATGGATATCCAGAGCAGATCCCTTTATTTTTGAACCTTCCATAAACATGAGAAAGGAGAAAAAAATGGATATCAACGTCATTAACCTGAAAGACAAGGCTGCCCTGATCGAAGACATTCACACCTACCGTCGAGTGGCCCGGATGAACGACTATGAATTTAAGCTGATTAAGGTGCAGCGGACTTTTGTCTGGCACAAACATCCGGATACGGATGAGGTTTTTTATGCCGTTGAAGGCGGTTTTGACATCGAACTGCGGGACAAAACCCTGACCCTCTCCCAAGGGGAAATGGCGGTGATTCCCAAAAATGTGGAGCATCGCCCGGTGTGCCGGGAGCTATGCACCATCATGCTCATCGAACCTGCAGGAACGGTGAACACCGGTGATGCCGGCGGTGATATGACAGACACGGTCATCGAGGATATTTAAATGGCTGAGATCTGTCTTGTGGTAGCGGTATGAGAAAAAAGGTGAAAAAATAGGCGATTTGGGGTACACCTTCTGATTTTGATATTCCGATGAATCTGATAAGGGATAGACAGAAAACAAGGAGGGATGCAGGGCCATGGACGCACTGGCAGATACCGCAACATTGTCTGAACCGCTGGCAGGGGCGGCACGAAATTTTCTGACGGCATACGGCAGTCCGGCACTTCTGGGAGATGAATGGGCCAAGGTTTTCATTGGTATCCATCCGGAAGACCGGTTGGACGCCCTGTTGACCGCCTGCGGATTTGACGGTGATCCGGATGGATTCTTTCACAGCATCCGCCAGGGCATACTTGAAGCCCTGGCACAGGGGAAATCCGCAGATATTGCCTTCAACGGGTTCCGGCTGCCGAAAATGTTCCTTTACCATATCCTGGACACCCTGCTGCCGGGCCAGCGCCTGGGCGCAATGAAAACAACCCGGGCCCTGGCAGCGGCAACCGGTTTTCCGGTCACCTCCCAAAGGTATTCCCCGGCAGCGCTCCAGGCGGTGCTGGATACCTATCCGGTAAGGCTGTCCAGGCATGTCATCCGGCAGGCCATGGTGTCGGAGGCTGTGGCGGCCCAGTACCTGCCCTTTGCGGATGAGCTGGACCCCAACGGCCATGAGCTGACCTTTGACGGCCATTTTAAGCAGGGGCTGATGGAGCAGATGTACCGGAACCGGGCGATTTTCCTTCTGGATATGCGCTGCCCGGTCTATTGCCGGTTCTGTTTCAGAAAGCATAAGAGCCTGAGAAAAGAGGCCTCTCCCACACCGGAGGATGTGGCGGTGGCCGTGGAGAAAGTGGGGCAGAACCCCGAGGTGAGGGAAATTCTGATCACCGGGGGGGAGCCCCTGCTGAACCGGAATAACCTGGAAGCGGCCATCACCGGGCTGGCCGGGATCGATCATGTCAGGACCCTGCGGATTGCCACCCGTTCCCTGGCCTATTATCCCCACCTTTTCCTCCATCACGACAGGTCTGTTATTAATTATCTTATGGAAAAACAGGTCTTCTGCCGGGACAGGGGCAAGCAGATTGAAGTCGGGGTGCACCTGGTCCACCCGGACGAGATTTCGGTGCAGACCCTGGAGATTATTTCGAAGCTTACGGCCGGCGGCATTCCGGTGTACGTCCAGACCCCGTTTCTCAAAGGCCTGAACGATACCGGGGAAGTACTGGCTCGGCTGTTTACCGCCCTGCGCCAGGCCGGAGCGGAAATTTACTATATTTTTACCCCCTGCCACCCCATCCACGGCACGCAGAAATACTGGAGTCCGATTTCCGATTCCATTGCGGCCTATAACTATCTCAGATCCCGCGTCTCCGACCGCTGCATTCCGAAGCTCTGCACCGCCACCCCTTTGGGCAAAATGGAATGGCACACCAGCGGATGGGCCGTGGAAAAGGACCGGGAAGACCCGGACCATATCTGGATACGCACCCCCTATACCCGTTCCTATTTTGAAGGGGTCACAGGAGAGCTGTCGCTGCCCCATGCCGTGAGGGAAAACCGGGACGGCAGCCTCAATGTGAAATGCCTGATTGATATGGGGGATGAAAGGCTCTTCCTGAAAAATTTCGGACTGGAAAAGGACCGGGGGACGTACGGCGATAATGAGCCGTTGAATGAAGAACGCCTGGTGCGCATAACCGCCCGGATACTTGAAAGCAATCCCCTGATGCCGGCAGAGGAAGTTTGCCCCGGGGTGAGGCAACTTCACGCCACCCGGATTGAAACAGGGCCTGAACTCACCGCCGAGGCTCTGATGTTCCTGTCCGCCCACCCGGAAATCACTGATATCGTGGTTCACCTGCCGGATGCAGGTGACCTAAACCTGCAGATATCACAGATCAGGGACCTGGTCCGGCAGTTGGACGGATTTGACCACAGGGCCTTTGCCGTCCGGATACGGTGGCAGGCATTTATGGCGCGGCCGCAAGACTTTGACGGGGAATTGATCGCTAACATCAGGGGAGCGGCAGACGTTTCCCTCACCCGTCCCCGTCTGCTGGAAGTCGAAACCTGGTGGATGGCACCCGGCCAGGTGCTGCCGGCCCACAGGAAAGCCGCCCGGGCGCTTACTGCTGCAGGTATTCGGGTGTACGGGAACCTACCCCTGATTTCCGGTGTGAATGACACTCCCGAAATGGTGGCTGATACTGCCCATGCGCTCAGGCATGCCGGCATCGAATTTCACCATGTCTATGCCGCAGGGCTTTCCCTCCAAAATGAGCGGAACACCGCCTGTCCCATTCCGGCGGACCGGGTGCTGGCCATTGCCTCCCATGTGAGAAAGGTCTGTTCCGGCAGAGAAATTCCCCTGTACGTGATCTGGACTCCGAAAGGAGAAAAGGATTTCGGCTTAGGAACGTCCGGTCCCGTGGCCGGGTTGTCAAAGATCCCGGGCTTTACCTGTTAGCCTCCTGAGATGACAGGAGACTTCGGCCGACGCCAGGCCAGATGCGGATGATACCGAAAAAGGCGCGCAGACCGATCCACACGCCCGTGATGATCCAGACCCGGGTCAGGGCATGGCCGGTGTGGGGGGCCAGCAGCCACAGCCCGGCAATACCGGTCAGGCTGGCCAGTATCATGGCATTTCTCAGGTATTGAAAATCCCCGGTGCCCCAGTGGATGCCATCCGTGCCGAATGCCAGGGCGTTCAACGGCTGAAACAGGGCCGTGACCAGCCATGCCGGTCCGAACACCGCCAGGGCGGCCTCCGGCACCAGGAGGTATGCCACAAATCCCTGCCCCGCAATCATTATAAGCATCAGAACGGTGCCGATAACCACACTCCAGATACAGACAATTTTTGCCGCCCGCCGGATGTGTGCCGCCTGCCCCATCCCGGTAAAAAAGGCGATGATGCTCTGGCCGGCAACGGCATAGGCGTCCAGAAAAAGGGCGGTGAACAGCCAGAACTGTCGCAGGGCCTGATGGGCGGCACCGGCATCCGGTCCGATGAGGGTGGCGGTGCGGGTGGTGAGCATCAAAAAGGCGGTGAGCATACCGGTGCGGATGAACAGGTCCCGCCCGATGCGGACCAGGCGGATACCGTCCGAAAGATTTATCTTCTGTGAAAACCCGATGTCTGATCTGATCGTCAGAACGGCCCATACCGCCCCTGCCCACTGGGCGGCGGCACTGGCCAGGGCGGCACCGGATACGCCCATGGCGGGGAACGGTCCCGGGCCGAAAATGAGCAGGGGGTCCAGAATGATGTTTATAATGTTGATGCTGACGGCGATCCTGAACTGGGTTTTCATGTCCTGAAGTCCCCTGAGAATACCGAAGGCGGCAAAGGTAATGAGAATGGCGGGTGCCCCGATAAGCCGGATCCTGAAGTAGGAAACGGCAGCATCGTGGAGGGTATGATCCGCCCCCATCAGGGATACGACGGCAGGTGCCAGGGGCAGGGTGATACCGGCAACGGCAAGCCCTATGCCCAGACTCATCATCAGCGCCATGGAAGCGATCCGGTTCATCCGCTTGGTGTCTCCGGCCCCGGAGGCAGCGGCGATCTCCGTCTGGGTGCCCACGCTCAAAAAGTTGAATATCCAGAACATGCTGGTAAGCGCTGTGGTGCCGACACCTACGGCAGCCAGGGGAACCGCCCCCAATCGCGCGATGAATGCCGTGTCCGCAAGACCTGTGAGGGGTTCTGCAATCAGGGAAAGCAGCAGGGGCAGGGACATGGCGAACAGGGTCCGGTGGGGGGCTGTGACAAATGGGTGGTGCTCCCCGGTATAGGCTTTATCTTGGCGGGTCAAATTGAATCGATCTGTCAGGCCGGCGGCTGGTGAATCGGGCTGTCCGTATAGGTTTGCCTGATTTCAAGGATTCTTTCCTTTACGTCAAAGGCGGCATCCACCAGATGGGGGTCAAAGATCTTGCCTTTCTCTTGCTTGATGTAATCAAATACCTTATCCAGGGGCCAGGCCTCTTTATAGACCCGTTCGCTGCTCAGGGCGTCAAAGATATCCGCCAGGCAGGTGAGACGGCCGGCCAGGGGAATTTCCACACCTTTGAGCCCCCTGGGATAACCGGTGCCGTTCCAGCGTTCATGGTGAGTGTAGGCGATGGTGGCGGCCATCTGCAGCAGTGTTCGCCGGGAGGTGGATAAGATTTTATGGCCGATTTCCGTATGGGTCTTCATGATGTTGAATTCATCTGCGGTGAGTTTGCCCGGCTTCATCAAAATGGCGTCCGGGATGGCCATTTTACCGATGTCGTGCATGGGGCAGGCCGCCTTGATCAGGGCGATATCCTTGGTGGCATACCCGGCAGCATTTCCCAATACATCGATGTATTCCCCCACCCGGATAACGTGGTAGGCGGTTTCCTTGGACCGGCTTTCCACAAGTTCCCCCAGAAGATGGATGATCTCCTGCTGGGTTTCCTGTATCTCCTGGTTCAGGTAGCGGTTGTCAAAGGCCACCCCCACATTCCGGGTGAATATATCCAGAAGATCCGCATGCTCGGGATTCATGTCCGAGCCACAGCCTTCCAGGTAAAGGATGTGGTGTTTCTTTTTCTGGGTGGGAAAATAGCCTACGAAATTGTCCCCGAAATACCGGCTTTTCTTATCCCGGATCACATGGCGAAATTGTTGCTCCAGTTCTGTTTCCTTGATTTTACATCCGTTTTTACCGCAGTCGCCGGCAAATTTCCCCGTGGCGGCAATAAATTCGCAGTCTCCTTCAGGCCCCTGGGTGAGGGTAAAGCCTTCACTGCGGATATAAATGGAGTCCTGGAGCCTGAACAGGGCGGACATCTGGGTGAGCACCCCCTGGGCCAGCCGTTTGATGGACTGCTGTTTGAACAGGTCTCCGGACGCTTCGATGATGTACCGCAGGCCGGTTCTGTTCTTTTCTATGGCCTGGATATCCCTGTAAGAGCGGATGGCCGTGTATATGGCGGTGAACAGCCGCTGGGCCGTCATATCGGTCTTTTGCTTGTAGTCGTTGATATCGTACTCGACAATCACCTTGCGCTCCGGCGCCTGGCCGGGCTGACCGGTTCTTAAGATGATGCGCACCACGTTGTTTTTAAGGATTTCCCTCACCGTATGTGCCACTTCAAGCCCGGCATGCTGGGTTTCCATGACCACATCCAGAAGAATGACGGCGATATCCTCATGGATTTCCATGATTTTTACGGCCTCTTTGCCTGAATGGGCTGAGATAAATTCCAGGCCGGCACCCTCAAATTCAAAATCATCCAGAACCAGTTTGGTAGCGGTATGAACTTCCGGCTCATCGTCTACAATGAGAATTTTCCACGGCTTTTTTTCCGGCCTTTTCGGTGAAAGGTCTGCCTCTTCCGGTTTAAAAACCAATGAGGAATCTGTCATATTCGCTCCAGTTTAAATGCTGATTGTAAGTCACTTGTGCCTTTATTGCAGGTGGATTCCTCAAGTGTAAGGTAGAGCGACGGGCATGTCAAGCTTACGATTTACCCCTATTGCCTGGGAATTTTGAACACTTTTTCCAGTATGTTCTCCATGGGGCACAGTCCGGTAAAGGCGGACTGGAGAAGATTGAGTCCCACAAAGGCGGTGAACAGGTAAAAATAGGGGGAGACCAGGTGTCCCAGGGCCAGAGAACCCAGGATGAAGGCGCCTGCGATGGCACGGATGTAGTTTTCCATTGTCATAGGGTTATTCCTTAATTTGATTTGCGGTAAACCGCGTAATAGGTGACCGGGATCACCACCAGGGTAAACAGGGTGGAGGCAAATAGACCGAAAATCAGGGCCCAGGCCAGGCCGGAAAAAACAGGATCAAGCGTGATGGGGGCGGCACCGATGGCCGTGGTGGCTGCGGTGAGAAGGATAGGCCGCATCCGGACCACCCCGGAGTCCAGTATGGCCTCCTTGAACGGGGTGCCCTGGCGGACGGCCTCCTGGATGAATTCGATGAGTACCAGGGAATTTCTGATCACGATGCCGCCCAGGGCGATCATGCCGATCATGCTGGTGGCCGTGAAAAATACAGGATTCGAATATCCCCCCACATCTGCGGGAAACAGGTTGAGTATGAAAAATCCCGGCATGATGCCCAGCACCGTCAGGGGGATGGCCATCATGATCAGGACCGGCATGAAATAGGAACCGGTATTCACCACGAGGATGAGATAGATGCCCATCAGGGCGGCGGCAAAGGCCAGGCCCATATCCCTGAAGACCCGGAGGGTGATCTTCCACTCCCCTTCCCCGGACCATTTCACCCGGATGCCGGAATCGTTTTTACCGGGATCTGAATGGCCTGTGTCAAACCGGACGGATTCAAGCCGGCTCATCATGTCAAGAACAGCTTCCCCCGGTGCTCTACCGGCCATTTCCCCTGTAACGTAGACCACGGGCTGCATGTTTTTGTGGTAAATGGGTGCCTGGTTTTCGGTCCGGTGAATGCGGGCCAGTTCCGCCAGGGGAATAAGATGACCGCCCTTTGAACGGACGGAAAGATTGGACAGGGCGATGAGGTCCGACCGCTGGGTCCTTGGCAGAATCACCCGGATCCATAACGGCTGGCGTTCCCGTTCCAGATGGAGGCTGGCAGGTGTGACCCCGCCCACTGCGGCATCCAGGGCATCCAGAATATCCCGGGTATCGATACCGTGCAGGGCTGCCTTTTCACGGTCCACCTCGATATCGACCCTGGGGCTGGGATCTTCGGTCATGATCTGGACATCGGTGACAAAGGGTTCGGTTTCCATGATCTTTTTCACGGCTCCGGCGCTTTTAAGCAGGTCTTCGTAAGGGGTGTCATAGGTGCCGTAGACTTCAGCCACCAGGGTGGCGAGCACCGGCGGCCCGGGGGGCACTTCCACAAGCTGGATATCGGCGTTGTGCTGCCGGGCAATGGCTTCCAGGTCTTTGCGCAGCCGCAGGAGAATGGCATGGCTTTGTTGCTCCCGCACCTCCTTTGGCGCGAGATTGACCCGGATATCCGCCAGGTGGCTGCCCTCCCGGATAAAATAATGGCGGACCATTCCGTTGAAGTCCATGGGGGAGGCGATGCCTGTGTAGGAGACATAGTTGGTGACTTCGTTGACCCGGGCAAGATAAGTTTCAAATGCCCGGACCACCCGGTCGGTTTGCTCCAGGGAAGTCCCTTCGGGCAGGTCGATGACGATCTGGAATTCATTTTTGTTATCAAAGGGCAATAGTTTCAGGGGCACCAGACGGAATACAGCCAGGGCGCCTGCCCCTGCAAGCATCAGGATGATGGCTGCAGCCAAAAGGATGCGAAGGACGCGTTTTTCCAAGAAGGGGGTGAGCAGGGCGCGGTAGAGTTTTGCTCCCCGGCCCGGTGACGATGAACCGGCATCCCTCTCATTGCCGGAAGGTTTACGATTTTTCAAAAGATGATAGGAGACCCAGGGGACGATGGTCAGGGCGGCCACCGTTGAAAAAGTTACGGTCAGGGGAACGTTCACGGCCATGGGGGCCATATAGGGTCCCATCATCCCGGTGATGAAAAACAAGGGGGTAAAACAGACAATAATGGCCACCGTGGACATGATCACGGGGGGCAGCACCTCCTGCACCCCTGCGATGGTGGCCTGGAACGGGGAAAGGACGGCCATCCGGATATGCCTCTGGATGTTATCCACATTGGTAATGGGATCATCCACCACCAGCCCCAGGGAAAGGATGAGGGCAAAGAGGGTCACCCGGTTGATGGTATAACCGAATATATAGTTGACGAACAGGGCCAGGGCAAAAGAGATGGGCACAGCCAGCGCCACCACCACCGCCTCCCGCCACCCCAGGGTAAGTGCCAGAAGCACCACCACCGAAAGCACGGCAAACCCCAAAGAGGAGAGGAGTTCGTTCACCTTTGCATTGGCGGTTTCCCCCGTGCTCCGGGTCACTTCAATCTCGATGTCGTCCGGAATGATTTCTTCCTGCATCAAGGCCAGTTCATCTAAAATATGCCGGGCAACGGTAACCGCGTTGGTGCCCTTCTTTTTTGAAAAGGCCAGGGTAACGGCAGGATACGGTCCTGTACTATTCGCGCGCAGGCGGTTGGAAAATCCGATACGGGTATAATGGGTTGCCTCCGCCGGGCCGTCAAAGACATCCGCCACATCGGACAGGTACACCGGCCTGCTTTCCCTGCCGGCGACCACCAGGTTCTCCACGTCTTCCAGACGGGTCAGAAAAGAGGATGAAGTCAGTGTAAAGGATTGGTTGGCCTTGTTGAACGTGCCGGCCTGGGTGGATACATCGGCATCTGCCAGGGCTTTGGTAACCTCCCGGATGGAGACGCCGAATCCCTTCATTTTTTCCGGGTTCACCTCCACACGGATTTCCCTGGGCCGGCCGCCGAAGACCTCGCTTCGCGATATATTTTCCAGCCGGGAAAGCCGGGTGGCCACCTCTTCTGCCACCCGCCTCAGTTCATGGTCCGAGTATTCCGGGGAGTACAGGGTGAGGGTGACGATGGGCACATCATCGATTTCAACCGGCTTCACCAGCCAGTCCTTTACGATGGGAGGGACCCGGTCCAGGTTCATCTGGATCTTGTTGTGGAGTTTTAAAATGGAGTTTTCCCTGTCCTCGCCCACGAAAAACCGCACGGTGACCACAGCCATCTCCCGGGTGGCCATGGCGTATACATATTCCACCCCGTCGATTTCCCACAGGATCTGTTCCAGCGGTGTGGCCACCAGTTTTTCGATTTCCTGAGGGCTGGCCCCCGGAGCCCGGACAAAGATATCGGCCATGGGCACCACTATCTGGGGTTCTTCCTCTTTGGGGGTGATATAAACGCTGAACACCCCCAGTACAAGGGCGGCCAACACCAGAATCACCGACAGGTTGGAGGAGAGGAAGGTTTCGACGATTCGCCCGAGAATACCTGTTTTGGTTTGGTTCATGGCATCAGTACCCCAGGGTTTCGCTGCCGTCCAGACCGGCAAGTACTTCGATTTTCGCCGGGGCGGCCGGATCTTTTTCTTTTAATACCCTGCCGGTCTTCACATAGACGGAATGGTATTTTCCTTTGTCTCCCGTCATCACGTTCACCATCTCAAGCTGCCCTACCCGGACCAAAGCTGCCTCCGGAATCAGCAGGGCCTCCTCCCGGGCGGCCGGCACCAGCAGGCGGCCGAACATACCGGGAAATACCCCCACGGTTTCGGGCAGGGCAGCCTTCACCAGAAACGTCCGGGTTTCCGGGTCCGCATAGGGAACGATTTCTTCGATGGTGGCCTCAAGGGTATGGCCCAGGGTCTGGATTTCCACGGGGTAGGTCTGCCCCTGGATCACTTTCCGGATCAGCCCTTCCCTGACCCGGGCCTCCAACCTCAATGCCCCGCTGGTCTGTACCGTCAGCAGGGGTTTTCCCGGTACTGCCAGATCCCCCGGATCCACCAGTCGTGCCACCACCACGCCATCGGCCGGGGAACTTATACCGGCATACCCCAGTGCGATTTGGGCCTCCCTCACCACTTCCCTGGCCTGGCGGATGGCAGTCCGGGCCGCCTGGACTCCTTCTTCGGCCCGTTCAACCCTGGCTTTGGCCTGGAGATATCCCGCCCTGTCGATTTCCAGCTTCTGGGAGGCCACCACCCCCTTGTCAAACAGGGTTTTTGACCGTTCATAAGCCGCTTTGGTCTGGTCCAGCCCGGCCTTGGCCTCTTCCCCGGCCTTCTCCGCCTGTTTCAGGCCTGCCTTGGCATAGGCCAGCCCCTCTTTTGCCTGCTCCAGGCGGGCGGTGAGCTGCCGGCTGTCCAGGGTGACCAGGATTTGCCCTTTTTTCACCCGGGTACCGGGCACCACATCCACCTGGAGTACCTGCCCGCTCACCTGGGATTCGATCCGGGTTTCGGTCAAAGGCCGGATGGTGCCCACTGCCACGTGATTCCGGGTAATTGTCCGGTGCTCCACCGTTGCCGTATTTCTAAAGGCGGTTTGCGGCGCTGCCGGCGCCTGGGTCTTTCCCGGAGGAATCGTATTGCCGTCGCAGGCAAAGAGCAGGACGGACGATAATATCGCTATGAGTGCATGATTCATCTTCATGGGTCTGCCTTTTAGATGGGGGAATCCCAGAGGGCCCCGCATGAGGTTGATAAGGCGTACAGGGACACCCTAAATCCAAACAAGGGTATCGTCAACCCACGGTGTGGCACCTGATAGCTCTTCTGATCCGGTTTTTCTTGCGGCTTGAAACGTTTTTAAATTAAGAGTTCTGGGATTGAGGCATAGCAACCACCGGTCCGGGCGAGGTGGCCGGGCTGGACGATCAATTTCAAGTGGCTCTATGCTCGCTGCACTAAGTGCCGTAAACTCCGGTCCGGTAGGTCCTCAAACAGTACGTCACTCTTAACGTTCCGCTTCGCTAAGAGCCACTATGAAATTGCGCCCTTATGCCTCGGCCACCTCGCCCGGACCTACGCGGTTAATCAACCGCTGACGCAATCGTTGGCTGATAACCACATAGGTAAAGGAGAGTTTGAATATGATTTTACAATGGGAACGGTCTATTTCAAATTTTGTGTTCTTTTTTCAAAGAAGAAAAAATGCTCATCCTGACCGTTTATTCTAAAACCAGCCTTTTGGTAAAATTTAGGGGTTCTTGTATTCCACTTCGGCACTTTTAAGGTCCAAATTTGAATTTCGGAGAACCTTGTGAAAAGAAAATTAAATATTTGACCACCGATTCCTTCACGATGATATTCGGGGGAAATAAATAACCGATACAAGTATGCCTTTTCCAAATCATTCCGAAAGAACCAGAAAGCGCCAATGGACTCATTATCTAGAACAACCTTAAAAAACTTAGAGGCCTCGTTGATCATCCTTTTGTGGAATTCTGAGGAATCATAACCTGGAGGTCCTCCGGGAGCACTTCTTCCCGCAACTTCAAAGTCTGTATGGAAGGCGGAAATGGAAATAGCTGTTAACCTGTCGGCATCATCTATTTCAGCCAATTTAAAAACAGGTTTCATGGGTGATCCTATACGGTTTTGAGCGCCTTGGGCTGAAATGCATTTCGAAATAAATAAAAGATACTCGAAAATAAAATTAACTATTCGATAGTCATACGCTATATATTCTAATCGAGTCAACAGCATGCAAAATTCCCAGGGAGAAAAATGACACAGAACTATAAAATCGGACTGGCATTGGGATGCGGGGCATCCAGGGGATGGGCGCATATCGGGGCCATTGAGGCGCTTGAAGAGGCTGGTATTCCCGTTCATCTGGTGGCCGGGTGCAGTGTGGGGGCCTTTGTGGGGGCCGTTTATGCCAGCGGCGGGCTGGAGCCCCTGAAAGAATATGTACTTGAAAGAGAGGGGGAGCGGCTGTTTTCCTTTTCAGATCTGACCTTTCTGCGGCCCGGGCTTCTGGACGGGGACAGAAAGCTTCGGGATCTGTTCGGGATGCACAGCAGTAAAAAGGCCTTTGAGGAACTGGAAAAGCCCTTGAAGGTGGTGGCCTGTGATATGCACTCGGGTGATCCCGTGGTTCTGGATACCGGTGATCTGCTCAAGGCGCTCAGGGCGTCCATGTCCTATCCCGGGGTGTTTGCCCCCGTGTTTCACAAGGGGCGGTGGCTGATTGACGGCGGGGTGGTGGACCCGGTGCCGGTGGGGGTGACCCGGGCCATGGGGGCGGATATCGTCATTGCGGTGAACCTGGATTCCGAACTGGTTTCCCGCAAACACCACCGGAAGACAGAAGATGAAGCACCAGCCAGAACCGGAACATTCGGGAATGAGTTTCTTCGGAAACTGAGTGAACGGTACTCTTTTGTGGAAAAGATCTTCGGAAAAGAAGAGGCCCGGGCCAAGAGGCCCCTGACCACGCCGGGCACCACCCAGGTGATCAATGCCGCCATCGGGCTGATGCAGGAGCGGATTACCCGGGTCAACTTTGCGGTGAATCCCCCGGATATATTAATTACCCCCCGTCTCGGCGATCTGAAAATGTTTGACTACGACCAGGTGGAGCACGCCATTGAAGAGGGATATGTGGCCACACGGAACCAGGTGAATGATATCAAAATGCTGCTGGACCGGTACGAGTCGGACTAACCCGGGTATGGCGGCCTACCGGTAATCCTTATAATTAATGTTGTATTTTGCTGCCTTGTAGGAGAACTTCCGCACGGTCAGGTTGATGAGTTTGGAGGCCTTGTTAATGTTTCCCCGGGTGTTTTTCAGGGCATCCATGAGGATTTCCTTTTCCAGGTTGGCCACGGCATCTTCCAGGGACAGGGGCAGGGTTTTTGATTTGGTGCCGGTCTGGAGGGTGGCCGGCAGGTGGTAGGCATGGATGGCACCCTCGTTGCAGAGGATGACGGCCCGTTCGATACAGTTTTCCAGTTCCCTGACGTTGCCCGGCCAATGGTACTCCATCATCATGTCGATGGCCGGGGTGGTAATGCGTTTGATCTGCTTGCCGTGCTCCTTGGCGTATTTTTCCAGGAAATGGTCTGCCAGGAGGATGACATCTGTTTTGCGCATGCGCAGGGAGGGGATATAGATGGGGAAGACGTTGAGGCGGAAGTAAAGGTCGTCCCTGAACTTGCCCTGTTGTACCATCTCTTCCAGGTTGGCGTTGGTGGCGGCCACGATCCGGACGTCGGTTTTGATGGGTTTGTATCCCCCCACCCGCTCGAATTCCTTTTCCTGAAGCACCCGGAGCAGTTTGACCTGTGCGGCCAGGTCCATGTTCCCGATCTCATCAAGAAAGATGGTGCCCTTGTTGGCCAGTTCGAACTTGCCCTTCTTCTGCTGGGAAGCGCCGGTAAAGGCCCCTTTTTCATGGCCGAACAACTCGCTTTCTATGAGATTTTCCGGGATGGCGGCGCAGTTGATCTTGATAAAGGGCTTCTGGTTCCGGGCAGAGTTGTAATGGATGGAGTTGGCCACCAGCTCCTTGCCGGTGCCGCTTTCCCCGCGGATGAGCACTGTGGCGGAAGAGGATGACACCTGGGAGATCATCTGGAGGACTTCCCGCATCTTGTTGGAGTTGCCGATGATATTGGTGAAGCTGTACTTGTTTTCAAGTTCGGATTTCAGCCGGAGGTTTTCGGTTTTGAGCAGCTCTTTTTCCACCCGGATGGTTTCGATGTTGATCACGTGGTGGGCCACCATGGTGGCCACGACGGAGAGCAGTTTTTCCCCGTTGGCCAGGGAGCGTTTGCCCTCATAGGGCCGGTCGGCGGAAATGGCGCCCACCACCCGGTTGTCCTTTTTAATGGGCACGCAGATAAAGGAGTATTCCTGGCCCTGGGTCAGGTTCCGGGAGTGGGTTTTATCCAGAAACAGGGGTTCTTCACTGATCCTGGGGACCACGGCGGGTTTTCCGGTCTGGATGACCTTGCCGATAATACCTTCGCCGGGCAGGTAAATGATTTCCCGGGTTTTTTCCTCTGAAATGCCGTGGGCCATTTCAATGCGGATTTCGCCGGTCTCCGAGTTGGTGAGAAAGATAATGCCCCGGATGAGGTTCAAAGATTCTGACAATACGGTCAGCACCTTGAACAGGGATTTCTTCATATCCATGTGCTGGTTCAGGGATTCACTTATCTCGTAGAGGAGGGAGGTTTCTTCAATGGACTTCATGGGAGCATTTCCGGCTGCTGCTTGGTTGCGGTTATTATTTTTCTATTCATTTAATAGGGCTGCTGTTATACTGGCACATACCTTGTTATGGCATAAAAATCAAATCCAATGCCAGGAAAAGTTTTTTGGGGTGCGGGGAATTGACATGGGAAAAGCGGCTGCCGGGACGACATTGAGTGATCAAAGGGATGATTCCAAAACCCTGGAAGTGTTGTATGATATCTCCCATGCCGTTTCCGTCACCCGGAACCTGGATGAACTTTATGTGAGGATTCACAAGGCCCTGGACTCCATCCTGCGGGTGGAAAATTTTTACATCGCCCTTCACCACGAGGAGAGGGATTCCATTACCTTTCCTTACTACGTGGATGAAAAGGATAATATGCCGGCTGAAATATTCAATTTCAGCGAAACCGCCTCCCTTACCGGCATCGTCATCAATGCCAGGCAGCCCAAAATATTCTACGAGCAGGATATTATTGATTTTGCACGGCAGCAGAACCAGGAAATCATCGGTACGGTCTCCAAGATCTGGCTGGGAACTCCCCTGATCATCAGGGACAGGGTCATCGGTGCCATTGCCATCCAGAGTTTTGATTCGGCAGATGCCTATGTGGCAGCAGACCTTGATCTGTTGAATATTGTCTCACAGCATATTGCCCTGGCCATTGAGAGAAAAGAGGCGGAAAACAAGGTGCAGGATCAGCAGCAGGTGCTTGAGACGATCCTGGAGTCGTCCCCGGTGGGCATCTGCCTGGTGGAAAACAGGGAATTTACGTGGGTGAATTCCCGGATGGTTCAGATGCTGGGCTATGAGGATAAGGCGGATCTCACCCATCAAAGCTGCGCCATAATCTACGCCAGTGATGAAGAATACCAGGAAGCGGGAAACAAAATCCGGGAAGGGCTTGATGCCAAGGGTAAGGCTGACTTTGATATTTTTTTGGTACGCAAGGACGGTGTCAAATTCAAGGCCCATATGATCATCAGCGAATCGGGAAAAGTGGGATTGCCGCGGCAGACCATTGCCACAGTTGCGGATCTTTCCCGTCTGGAACAGGCCCATCAGGAACGCATCGAAAAGGAAAAGCTCCAGGGGGTACTGGAAATGGCCGGTGCCATCTGCCATGAAATCAACCAGCCCCTGCAGACGATCATCGGCTATACGAGCCTGTTTGAATCCCCGGAGGCCATCTCCCCCAAGGCCCTGAAAGAGATCAGATCCCAGGCCCGCAGAATTGGCACCATCACGGAGCGGCTGGCCAAAATCACCCGGTATAAAACCATTTCTTACCCCGGAGACACCACCATCGTTGATATCTGGGAGTCCTCAAACTGATTGTCCCTTTTTCGTTCCCACAATCGTCATAAAGTCGCTGAAATATCTTGAAAAATTAGTAAATGCGTGGAATAATGCGCGACAATTTCTTAACAGGGCGCTAACCTAAGGTGGCGGAATGCACGGTTCGGGCGAGATACAAAAACAGCGGCGGTTTGAGCAGACCATTGCGGTTCTGTACGAAATCTCCAATTCTGTTTCCCACACCCGGAACCTTCGAGAATTGTTCGGGGTCATCCATCGCTCCCTGGGAAAAATACTATGTGCCACTAATTTTTTCATCGCCCTTCACGACGCGAAAGCGGACAGCCTTTCATTTCCCTTTTATGTGAATGAACGGTTCTCCTGCCCGGACCCGATACCGGATTTCAGTAATACGCCCTCCCTTATCAACCGGGTGATCCGGTCCGGCTCCCCGAAGATGTTTTTAGGGGAAGACTGCCGGGACGCGCTCCGGAACAACAACGGGTCATCTGACTGCCGGATCTGGCTGGGCGCCCCCCTGATCGTCAGGGATCGTGTGCGCGGCGTAATGGGGGTTCAGGACTACAGGTCCGAGAATACCTTTGATGCAAGGGATCTGAACCTGCTCAACTCCGTTTCCCAACATGTGGCCCTGGCCATTGAGCGCAAGGAGTCGGAAACCAGAATCCGGGAGCAGGGAAATATACTGGAGAAGATCCTGGAGGCTTCACCCGTGGGCATCGCCCTGGTGGAGAACCGGGTGTTCAAATGGGTAAATTCGGAGATGATCCGGATGTTCGGGTATGCAGACAAGTCCGAACTGGAGCATAAAAGCGTTAAGCTCATCTATGCGGATGGGTCGGATTTTGAATTTGCCGGCAAGACCATTTACGAAGGATTGTCCACCCGGGGCAAGGCCGATTATGAGATGGACCTGATCCGGAAAGACCAAAGCCTTTTTTCCGTGCATGTCCGTTTGAATTCAACCAACAACAAAGATCCCATGTCATGGACCATCGGGACGTTTACGGATATTTCCGGGAGGCGTGCGGCGGAAAAGGAGCGGTTCGAAAGGGAACGGCTTCAGGGGGTGCTTGAGATGGCCGGTGCGGTCTGCCATGAAATCAACCAGCCGCTTCAGGCCATTATGGGGTATTCGGAACTGCTTGAACTGGACCTTGATTCCCAGGCGGCGCTGAACAGCATCCACTCCATCCGGTCCCAGGCCGGCCGGCTTGGCAAAATTACCACCACCCTGGCCAATATTACGGAATACAAGACTGTTTCGTATCCGGGCAATACCAAAATTGTAGACATCTGGGGTGCCGGACGCGCTAACCGTCGGGATGCGTTATAGGTATACTCTATAAACCGGCCGGATCTGCTATACGGCCATCCGGCTTTCTGCTTCCTCTTTCTCGGATGAGCCGGAACGGGAAAGTTCATCCTGGAAAGCTGCTTCCTCAGCCAGGGCATCAAGGTGTTTCTCCACGTAGGCCCGCAAATTACGGTCCGGATCCAGCCGGTCCGAATAATAGTTGAGCACCCACCAGAGATGATTCAGTTTTTTGTCATCGGTCTGCCACCAGGAAACGGACTCCCGGATGGCCTCGGGGGTTTTGCATTCGGAATTGATCTTGACGTAAAAGTCGTAGCACATGTCCCGGGTCATGGGCTTTAATCCCAGAGTGCTGACTGTTGTGCGATTAATCATGCCAACCTCCTCCAGCGATGTTGGGCGCTGTAACCCTTTGGTAATGCAAGGGGATACAGTCCTCCCAAACAGGTAAACGGATAGGTACTTCCTACATGAAACATTGGCTGTTGTAAACCCTGAAATGTAAAAATCGGAAATCTTAAGAAAAAAATAACATAATAGATAGAATCGCTTGAAGATTCAGATGGTTTTTGGTGGAAAAAAATGTGAGAAGCGCTGCTGTTCCCCATAAAACAGCCGGTGTGGAACACGTGGGAATTGTAAAGCGGGTAATTTTTTACCCATAATCCTCTTCCACCCGGAAAAATTATCTTCCGAAATATAAGTTGCATCCCTGCCTTTGGATATTATATTCTTCCCCAGTTTGCAGCCAGCGTAAGATAACGTTCGAAACAAAGATACAGGCCACAGGTACGGACCGAAAATATCGATAAAATGAATAAAGACAGCGGAAACACGACCCTGGTGATCGGCGGATGCCGCAGCGGAAAAAGCAGGTACGCCCTGGATGCCGCCAATCGGACAGCGAAGGACAATAAGATATATCTGGCCACCTCCGTCCCCACGGACCCGGAAATGGAAAATCGCGTAGCACGCCATCAGGCGGAGCGGGGACCGGACTGGAGAACCGTTGAGGAGCCGGTGCTGATTCACGAGGCCATACGGGGTGTCCAGGATTCGGCCAGTGTGGTGCTTGTGGATTGCCTGACCCTGTGGACCTCCAACCTCTTGTTCAGGGGCGCTGATGAGGCAGGGGTGATGGCCGCAGTTGACAAATTATCCGCTGTACTGGTCCAGGTGCCCTGCCCGGTTTATCTTGTGACCAACGAAGTGGGGTACGGGATCGTGCCGGAAAACAGCCTGGCACGGCAGTTCCGGGACATGGCCGGCCTGGTGAACCAGCGGGTGGCGGCAGTGGCTGACCGGGTGATTCTAACGGTGGCCGGCATTGACGTTCAGATCAAGCCCAATACCTTGCCGGACCTGCCCCGGGGGGATCTGTGATGGGGTACAATCATCTTTTCGGCCCGGTGGCGTCCCGGCGGCTGGGCGTCAGCCTGGGGGTGGATCTGGTGACCCACAAGGTCTGCAGCCTGGACTGCGTTTATTGTGAGTGCGGGGAAACCACGGAGCTGACCTTAGAGCGGCAGCCCTGGGTCTCCTTTGATGCGGTCCGCAGGGAACTGGACCAATACTGGGATGAAAACCCCGACCCGGATTACATTACCTTTTCCGGCTCCGGTGAACCCAGCCTGAACAGTGAACTGGGCCGGGTGATTGCGTATATAAAGGACAATAAACCGGATATCCGGGTGGCTGTGCTGACCAATGCCACCCTGATGGCAGACCCGCAAGTCAGGGCCGATCTTGTGCGTGCCGATCTTGTGGTCCCGTCTCTGGACGGGGTGTCGGCTGAGGTGTTTGACCGGATCAACCGGCCCTGCAAAGGCCTTGATCCGGAAGCCATGATCCGGGGGATGGAGACGTTCCGGCAAGGGTTCAAGGGCAGGCTTCATCTTGAGATTTTTATTCTAAAAGATGTCAACGATACCCCCCAAGAGATTTCATTATTCAAAACCGCCATCCGAAGAATCCAGCCGGATCTGGTGCAGCTCAACTCCCTGGACCGCCCCGGCACCTGCGATTCTGTGACACCTGCCCCAAGAGAGGTCCTGGAAAGGGTGAGGGATGCTTTAGGCCCGGAAGGGGTTGAGATCATCGCCCGGATGCCTAAAAAACAGGCGCCTGAAACAACAGGCAAAAGAAAAGAAAACAAGAAGGACATAACAGGATCAAGACCACGAAAAGCGCTTGAAGGGGCCGTCCTGGAAACCATCCACCGCCGTCCGTCCACCGTGGCGGACCTGGCGGAGATGCTGGGGGCGGCACCGGAAGAGATCCTGTCCATTTTAAATGATAACCTGTCCAGGGGCAGGATTGAGTCCCGGGAACAGGCAAGAGGGGTGTTTTATCAGACCCGGAAGGCGGAACACTAACCATGGCGAACCAAAATCATGGGCTGCTGGGGGATCTGCGGGCCTGCCTGGCCTTTATCACCATCCTGCCTGCCGGTAAAAATCCCCCCTATTCACCGGTGGGCATGGTCCGGTTCTTTCCCGTTGTGGGGATCATCATCGGCCTGCTGCTGGCGCTGGTGGATGCTGCCGCCTCAAAGGTCTGGGCGCCGCCTGTGGCTGCGCTGATCGACCTTGTTTTCCTGGTGGGCGTCACAGGGGCTTTTCACCTGGACGGCCTGGGGGATGCGGCGGACGGTATGTTCAGCCACAGGGGCCGTGAGCGGGCCCTGGAGATCATGAAAGACAGCCGCACCGGGATGATGGGCCTTGTGGCCGTGGTGCTGGGGCTTTCCCTGAAGCTGGCCGGAATATGGTCGGTGAAGACAACGGCCTCTCCTCTTTATACCGCAGGTATTCTGGTGGTGGTGCCGGCCTGGGCCAGGGCCTCCATGATTTTCGGCATCCGGTTTCTGGACTACGGGCGGCAGGGGCAGGGCACCGGAAAAGATCTGTTTGACCGCCCCATGGGGCCTGCGGATTTTATTTTTTGCCTGCTTCCCCTGGGACTCTCGTTATTTCTCGGTGTCAAAGGCCTGGTGATTCTCCTGGGATTTTGTATCGGCACCTTCGTGATTTTACGATTTTATAAGAAAAATATGAACTGCATCACCGGCGATATGCTCGGGGCCATGACGGAAGCCATGGAAGCCTTTCTGTTTCTGGCGGCAGGCACGGCATTGATTTACACCTAAGCAGCAAACGAAGAAAGAAACATATGATTCAAGGACACGGTGGAAACAAGCAGCGACTGGCAGACCGGCTGGGATGCCCGGTCCATGAGATAATCGATATGAGTTCAAACCTGAATCCCCTGGGGCCGCCGGACCGGATCCACGGTTTGATCAAGGAAAAAATTTCCGCCATTCATTCCCTGCCGGAGCCGGATGCAGCGGCCATGGCAAAGGGCTTCGCCGATTTTCACGGGATCGACCCTCAAACCGTTATCCCGGGTAACGGCACCACCTTTTTCATCTATACCCTGCCCGTGGCTTTAGGGGCCAAGCAGGTGATGATTCTGGGACCGACCTATTCGGACTACCGGGACGCCTGCACCATGTACGGCATCGCCTATTCCCACCAGATTTCAACGGCGGAGAACGGATTTGCCCCGGATATGGAGAAAGTGTACGCCCAGGCCGGGCAGTCGGACCTGGTGTTCATCTGCAACCCCAACAATCCCACGGGTGCCTTGATTCCAAAGCCCGACCTGGAGGCGTTGATCCGGTCCCACCCGGACACCTGCTTTGTCATGGATGAGTCCTACCTCCCCTTTGTGGACGATGCCGAAGAGCGTTCCTTTGTGGAAGCGGATTTTCCCAACCTGGTGACCCTGTCCTCCATGTCAAAGATTTTCAGGATTCCGGGGCTGCGGACTGGATTTCTGAGTGGCGCTAAAGGTATTATCGACAAGGTCATGGCCTACTACCAGCCCTGGAGCGTCAATTCCCTGGCCCAGGAGGTGATCCGGGATATTTTTGACCACCCCGATGAGATCCTCCCCTTTTACCGGAAGACCCGGGAATTCATCCGGACGGAAAAACAGCGGTTTGTCTCCTCCCTGGACGGTGTACAAGGCATACGGCTTTTTGACGCCCCCACCTATTTTATCCTGGCGGAACTGGACAGTATTCCGGCCCCGGTATTCTGCGACCGGGTGGGGCAGGACAGGGTTTTGATCCGTGACTGCACCAACTTCCACGGCCTTTCAGACCGCTTTGTCAGGTTCTCCCTGAAAAGCCGGGACATCAACGACACTCTGGCTCACAGTATTAAAAGAGCGCTTAGCGGAGAAGCAACCCATGGCTGATATTTCCTGGCAGATTGTTGCCGCTGCGGTTGCCCTGGACCTTCTGGCAGGGGACCCAAGATGGCTGCCCCACCCCATCATCTGGATGGGCAATGCCATTTCACGGGTTGAGCCCGCGGCAAGGCGGATGATATCCGATCCTTTCCGGGCTGGCCTGGTGTTTGCCGTCGGATTGATTGCCGCAGTGTGGGGGATCTCAGCCGCCGCCATTGCCCTGGCTGCCGCCATTCATCCCCTGTTTGCCGTCGGGATTCAAATCCTGATGCTCTTTTACTGTTTTTCCGCCAGGAGCCTTGCAGGGGCGGCTATGGATGTGGCAAGGCCCCTTGTGGCCGGCGATCTTTCATGCGCCAGAACCATGGTGGGATATATCGTGGGCCGCGAAACCCGGGAGCTGGACCGGGAAGGCATCACCCGGGCCGCTGTGGAAACCGTGGCGGAGAACTTTGTGGACGGTTTTTTGTCCCCCTTATGCTTTGCCCTGGTTTTCGGGGTCCCAGGCGCAATGGCCTATAAGATGATCAACACCCTGGACTCCATGGTGGGGTATAAAAACGACACCTATATCCTTTTCGGCAGAGCCGCCGCCCGCATCGACGATATGGCCAACCTGATCCCGGCCCGCCTCTCCGTTCCCCTGATCGCCCTGGCAGCCGGCCTGCTGTCCCCACGGCGGGGTAAACAGGCCCTGTTCACCGCCCTGACCCAGGGCCGCAACCACAAAAGCCCCAATGCCGGCTTCCCCGAGGCCGCCTTTGCCGGCGCCCTCGAAGTCCGCATGGGCGGCCCCAACGTCTACCACGGCAAGCGGGTTGAAAAACCCTATATTGGCGGGGCCTTTGGCGAACCTGAGCCCGAAAAGATCGGCCAGGCCTGCGACCTCATGCTATTGGCCGCTCTCCTTGGCGCTTTGATTGCGGGGCTCCTTCTGTTTTTTCTGGGATAATAAGCGATGGTCGAAGTAAAAAAACAACGCCCCTTCAGACTGGGCACCACCTCATTCATTTACCCCGACCACATCATCCCCAACGTCAGAAAGATCGGACCCTATTTTGACGAGATCGAGCTGCTGGTATTTGAAAGCATCCCTAAGGAAGTGATTCCCTCAGCCGAAGATGTACAGGTTTTAAAAGCGCTGGGAGAAGACCTGCAACTCACCTACAATATCCATCTGCCGGTGGACATAAGCCTGACATCATACTTGGGACCGGAACGGCAAAAGGCCGCAGATATCCTGAACCGTGTATTGGAACGCTTTGCCCCCATTGCCCCGACCTCCCACACCCTCCATCTGGACATGGACCGGGATCTTCGGGACGGGCAAAGCATCGCGGAATGGAAAGATCATGCGAGGCAGGGGCTGGAACTATGGGTACCCGGGTTGGATGATCCGGGGATGATTTCAGTGGAGACCCTGTGGTACGATCCCGGTCATCTGACATCATTGATTGAGGATTTCAACCTCTCGGTCTGCCTGGATGCCGGCCATCACTTTAAATACGGGTATGATCTTGCCAAAAGCTTCCGGCTGTTTGACGGCCGTATCCCCCTTATGCACCTTCACGGGGTGGACTTCGGTGCCCGGGATTCAAACGGGCGGCCCAAGGATCACCAGGGGCTGGACCGGTTTTCTGAGGAACACTTTGGTCAGGTTGTTGAGGAACTGACAGGTTTTAAAGGAACGGTTTCCCTGGAGGTGTTTAATCTATGCAACCTTAAGGCATCCCTGACCGTTTTGGACCGGGTATTTGAGAGCATACCCGAATTTAATTAACGTTTTTCTGAAAAAGTTTTAGAAGTTAAATCAGAGCTCCTCACCCGTATCCCCGTGAAACCCCTGCCGGGCGTTGAACCACGTGTTCATATGGCTGTCGGAAATACCGACTCCCACAAGAAACAGGGTTGATTTGAAATACCCTTCAAGGTCTGCCACAGTAGTGATGAAATCTTCCATCACCAGTTCATCTGCATCTCCCAGAACGGCTAAAAAGTTGGTCCGGCCATTACCGGTCAGCGCTTCGGTGAGCAGGGTGCCTATGCTTTCCCAGAGTTCATGATCCGGCCCCAGTTCCAGGTAAACGGAGCGCAGACTCTCCATTTCAGCCATGGACAGGACGGCATCCGGATTATGGGTTTTGGATTTATCCTCGGCGGATTTATCAATTCCGTATACATAGGCAAAGCTACTATCGACGGGTGCGGATCCCCGCTTTAATAGTATTGATAAAACCGGCCGTGATATGGTATTGTAACCCTTCGGAATCTCGGTGCTTGGGCCAAGAAAATCTGGCACAGGCATTTTAGTTTTTACGGGCCTTTACCGGAAGGAAAAGTATATTATTATGGGGTTGGTCAGGGAGCGGCGGAAAACCCGGCAGATACGTGTGGGAAATGTGAGGGTCGGTTCTGAGGCACAGGTTTGCGTCCAGTCCATGACAAATACGCAGACCCAGGATGTGACGGCCACTGTAGCCCAAATCCTGGCCCTGGAAAATGCGGGCTGCGAGATCATCCGGGTGGCGGTGCCGGATATGGAGGCTGCCCTTGCCATCCGGCAGATCAAGGACCAGATTAACATTCCCCTTATCGCTGATATCCACTTTGATTACCGCCTGGCCCTGGTATCTGCGGAATCCGGGGTGGACGGGCTGAGAATCAATCCGGGAAATATCGGTGAGGAAAAAAAGATCCGGGCTGTGGTGGACTGCGCCAAATCCCACAATCTTCCCATCCGGGTGGGAGTGAATGCCGGCTCCCTGGAAAAGGAAATCGAAAAGCAGTACGGCCCCACGCCAAAAGCCATGACCGAAAGCGCCCTGGCCAACATACGAATTCTGGAGCGCTTGGGATTTCAGGACATCAAGGTGTCCCTCAAGGCGTCGGATGTGGAACGGACCGTGGAGGCTTACCGGATGCTGGCCCCCCTCACTGACGTGCCTTTCCACGTGGGGGTGACAGAGGCGGGCGGCCTTTACGCCGGTATCACCAAATCATCCATCGGCATCGGTATGCTCCTGGCCGAGGGGATCGGGGATACCATCCGGGTATCGCTTACCCGTGACCCGGTGGAGGAGATCCGGACCGGGTTTGAAATTCTGCGTGCCCTGGGCATCCGCCAGCGGGGACCGGAACTGATTTCCTGCCCCACCTGCGGGCGGTGTAAAATCAACCTGTTTAAAATCGCCGAGGACGTAGAAAAAGCTTTACTTGAACGCAATGCTAGGATTAAAGTTGCCATCATGGGCTGCGTGGTCAACGGCCCGGGGGAGGCCAAGGAAGCGGATATCGGCATTGCCGGCGGAGACGGAAAAGGCATATTATTCAAAAAGGGAAAGGTGGTCAGAAAAATAGATCAGGACTGCCTGGTGGACCAACTACTCGAAGAAATCGACTCTATGACGAAAGATGCGGAGGATAACCATGGGAAAAAAAGTTAAAACAGCCATCACCCCGACCCGGGAAGAGGATTACGCACAATGGTACCAGGAGGTGGTCAAAGCCTCTGACATGTCGGAAAACTCTCCGGTGCGCGGGTGCATGGTAATCAAACCCTGGGGATTTGCCATCTGGGAAAATATCCAGCGCCAGATGGACGACCTGTTCAAGGAAACCGGGGTGAGAAACGCCTATTTCCCGTTGTTTATTCCCTTAAGCTACCTTGAAAAAGAGGCGGAGCACGTGGAAGGGTTTGCCAAGGAGTGCGCTGTGGTCACTCATTCACGGTTGGAAGCGGACGAGGAAGGCATCCTGCGACCTGCCTCTGTACTGGAGGAACCGCTTATCGTTAGGCCCACTTCGGAGACGATCATTGGAGAATCTTTTGCCCGCTGGGCTCAGTC
>CAJWHT010000053.1 GCA_913041495.1 uncultured Desulfobacteraceae bacterium
TTCCAGGGGAACCCCCTTTTCAATACTGTCCACAATGGATGCAAGCTCAGCTTCAAGACGGCTCTTCATTAACACCTGCCTGGTGATGCCAAGACAGACCCTGCCGTCTGCCACCCGGACCAGAACATCGTGGCCCCGGCTGATCAACGCGGCGGTCACACGGGTCTCAAGAAAGAAATCCGCAGTATCCGAAAGGGAGGCCAACGGATCCTTTTTCATACGGTTTGTGATCAGTTCTGCGGCCCGTCCGGGGCCGGATTGGTCCATGGAAACGAGAATGTCATAAAGATCCGGCCGCCATGGCTCGTCACTGCCGGTAAGTTCCCGGATCCAGGTCGCCTTTTGTTTATCGTCGGATGCCAGCGCTTCGGCCGCCTGGCTCCCGGACAGCCTGTGAAATGATTTTGCCCGGCCCAGCCGATATGTCCGGGATGCGGTAATGGCGGTTTTCACAATCCCTGGTAATCCCGGCGGAAGCATGGCTGCACAATAGCCCGTAAGAATCGGGTTGCCTTCCCGGAACTGTTCGGCCAGCGCCAGCCTGATGTGGGCAAGGGCGGATTTGCGTTCCAGGGTGAAGAGGTTGAAAGCGGTACCGTCAGGGGAAAACAGCCGGGATATCTTTGTTTCAGGAATATCTGAAAGATCTGCGGCACGTGCAAGGATGTCCTGGTCGCAAAGTACCGGGCTGCCCGTTGTTTCACTCAGGCGCCGCGCCACCATCCCCGAATTGCTGAAGGACTGGCTGTAAAGACTTACACCGGCCATGTGCCCTCCTTGCCCGTTCGTTCATTGGCGCCTGAAGACGCGGATGCGGCCAGAAGGCTTCGGCATGACTGGATGACGTCATTGTAGAGTGAGCCTGCGTGATAGATATTGTAGGTGTGAAGCCGGGTGATGCCGTCAACCATGGCAAATATGATCATGGCGGTGGACCGGGCGGACCCGGTTTGTATGGTGCCGTCCTTGATGCCCGCCCTGATGCAGCCTTCGAATATCTCAAGAAGGCAGTTGTAGACAGATTCTAAAGACCGCCTGCAGTCCGCGTTGGTTTCCGCCACCTGGTAGGGGTAGTGGCGGTGAAGCAGGAGAAACTGGTCTTCGAAATTGGCGGCAAGCTGGAGATAGCTGATCACCGCATGCTCCACCTGGTCCATCCCCGGATGTGCGCGGTGTCTTTCGGTCAACTCCCTGAACGCGGAAGTAACTGTGGTTTCCACATCCTTTAGCACGTTCAGAAACAGGTCTTCCTTGTTCTTGAAATGATGGAATATGGTTCCGCCTGCCGCACCTGTAATCTTGGTGAGTTCCGACGTGGAGGTCTCCTTGAAGCCGTTCCGGGCAAAGAGCCGGGTGGCGGCGGCGAGTATTGCATTTCGTTTGGACATATGCTACCTAACGTTTCAGCTTCCTCAACCGAATGATCGGTCGGTTTTTGGGGCATCATCAATTAATTTAAATGAAAAGTCAAGATGAAACATGGAAGACCACTTGCCTGAAAAAGCAAAACTGCTGGAAAAGCTGAGATCCGAGGGGTTTATGGTCCCTGAGTTTATTTTTGTGGCCGCTGAAAAGTTTGAAAACAAGGCCTTTGACGAATTGGAGGCGTTTCTGGAAACCCACCGGGAAAGCTACAAGGTCATTGCCAGAAGCGCCCATCCCATGGAGTTCAGATTCAAGGGCGGCACCTTTGATTCCCTTGAAACCTATGCAGATACCGGCGGCATCGTTTATGCCCGGAACAAGATTATCAAGTTGGCCCGGGAGTCCAAATATCTGTCCATCCGCCGCCAGCAGGTCTTCAACCAGGCCCCTGAGATCGACGTTGATCAGATGGGTGTCATTGTCATGCCCTTTATAAACGGCTTCAGCGTCATGGCCAAAATGATCGGAAATCATTGGGAATTCGGTTATTGCAGGAACCGGAACCACAAGGTTCAAAAAGACCCCCATATCACCAAGGTGCCCCATGACAGAAAGCTGGTCCAATTGTCCAAAGCCATCCAGCAGTCCCTGGGCTTCAAGTGCGAGATCGAGTACATCATCTCCACGGACGGGGAGATTCACGTGGTTCAGGCCAAGGATATCTCCACCATTGAAACCCTGGAGGAAAAAGAACAAGAGTACTCCATCCGCCTGGACGGCATCCGCCGTATCCGGAAACGCCGCAACTACAGGGAGCGGCCCGTCTACGTCATGGACAACAAGGCCTTTTACATAAAGATTATCAGCGCCTGTGAAGACTTTATCCACGATGCGTCAGACAACACGGGGTGTGAAAGAATACTGGACATTGTGAAGGCCTACGAAGACGAACTGGAGTCCTTTGCCATGCGGCACCACAGGTTTGCCATCATCGGATACGCCATCCATGACACAGGTGAGCTCTACCAGATTGCCAGCCACTATCTGGACGAGTACCCGGAATGCCAGAAAAAATTGGCAAAGGCCCTTCATAACAACCTGTATAAAATAGATATTTTCCTCGCCGAGGCCGACACACTCATCGCCCGTGACAAGTTCCGCCTCAACCTCTGCAGCCACGACGCCTACGGCATCGACACGGTAAGAAACCCCCTGTGGTCAGCCTTTTGGTACGCGGATCGACACGAGGAGGTGGTCAAAGAATTCAAGGCCTTGGGATTTAAAACCGACGATACCATCGGCATTGATATCGACCCCCAGGGCCAGCCCGTGATTTACCGGCATTAGTTTCGGTTTTCTGGCCGCAAAAATCAGTTTTTAACATCTTTTTTCCGGGAATCCCGTGCCGATCCCCCTCCCTTGACAATCCCCGTCAATCGGATTAGTGAAATTTTTTGGAATCTTAAATTGAAAACCAAAAGATTTAATTAATTTTACGGGGTATCTATGAGTCAATTTTTTTTAGCGGTGATTACGATCCTGTGCGGCGGTCTGTTCTCGCTTGTTCTCACCGGGAACAAAACCCTATCCAGGAGCATCGGTGTGATTCTCATCAGTGCGGGTAGCCTGTGGGGGCTTTTGTCTTCGGCCACAAGCCTGATGACCGGGGGGGAGGGGGTTGCCGCCTTTTCCTTCCTGAATGTGTTTGAATTTGTTTTCAGGATGGACGGGCTGTCGGCCTTTTTCCTGATGGCGATTTTTCTGGTCTGCCTGGTGGCGGCCATCTACAGCTACCACTACATGGACGGACACGGCTCTGCCCTGGGCACGGCCGCCAATTACTTTTTCTTCAGTGTGCTGGCCGCCTCCATGGCCCTGGTGGTTACCGCCGGCAACATGATTTCCTTTCTGATTTCCTGGGAGATCATGTCCCTGTCATCCTTCTTCCTGGTGATTTATAACTACCAGTCCGAGGAAAGCCGGAAGGCGGGCTTCATGTATTTTGTCTTCTCCCATGTGGGGGTGGTGTTCCTCTTTGCCGGGTTCGGCCTAATGTACGGCGTTACCGGCACCTTCGGGTTTGATGCCGCAGGGGCCATGCCCGAGGGCATTAAGCTTGCCGTCTTCATCCTCACCTTCATCGGTTTCGGTTCCAAGGCCGGTGTGTTCCCGTTTCACGTCTGGCTGCCCCATGCCCATCCGGCAGCTCCCAGCCATATTTCCGCCGTCATGTCCGGCTGCATGATCAAAACAGGTATTTACGGCATTTTCAGGGTGTACACCCTGCTTGGGCTGACGACCCCTGCGGCCGGGTACCTCGTTCTGATCGCCGGCATCGTTTCCGGGATTCTCGGGGTGGCCTACGCCCTGGGCCAGAACGACATCAAGCGGATGCTGGCCTATTCAAGTATCGAGAACATCGGCATTATCCTCATCGGCACCGGTGTGGGCATGACAGGGGTGGCCACGGGCAATTCCCTGATGGCGGCTTTGGGGTTTGCCGGCGGTATGCTCCATGTGCTTAACCACGCCGTATTCAAATCCCTGCTCTTTATGGGGGCGGGCATGGTGCTGCACAAAACAGGCACCCGGTCCATTGACGCCCTTGGCGGGCTGCTCAAGTCCATGAAAATCACCGGCACCGCGTTTATCGTGGGTTCCCTGGCTATCTCCGGCCTGCCGCCCTTTAATGGGTTTGTGAGTGAGTTCTTTATCTACCTGGGCAGCTTCAACGGGGTGGGCTTAAGCGGCGGTGCCCTGGTGGCAGGGCTTTGTGCCATCGTGAGCCTGGCTGTGATCGGCGGCCTGGCCCTGGCCTGCTTCACCAAGATCATCGGTATTGCCTTCCAGGGGGAACCCAGAACCGATGCCGCAGTTGATAAAAACGAAAAAGGGGCCACCATGCTCCTGTCCATGGTCGCCCTGGCCCTGGCCTGTGCCGTGATCGGCATCTTTCCGGCAGCATTCTTGAACATGGCCCTGATGGCCGTGGGATCCTTAGGGCTTAACATGGCGGATATTCCCCTGGCACCCTTCGGAGAACTGACCTCAAACATCACTTTCGGCGCATTTATATTCCTTGTGCTGTTCATTCTTGTGGCAGGGATCCGCGCTCTGGCCTACCGGGGCAAACCCCTTGCCAAATCCGGCACTTGGGGATGCGGGTTTACCCAGCCCACGGTAAAGATGCAGTACACCGGCGCCTCTTACTCCGGATCCATTCTGGAACTCTTCGGCCCGGCTGTGCCTGTGGCTGAGGACCATCCGCCCATCCAGGGCCGGTTCCCGGAAAAGACTTACTACAAGAGTCAGGTGAACGATGTGGCCGAAGAGCAGATGAACCGCAGGGTCGTCAATCCGGTACTCTTCTTCTTTGACCGGCTGCGCTGGATTCAGCACGGGGACACCCATCTGTACATCGGGTATATCCTGCTGGCCATTGTCCTGCTGTTGTTCTTCGTATAGCGGGGGCAACCCGATGAAGCAACCAATGAATTGTAAATGTAAACAAATAAAATTTTAAGGGTTGGAAGACGTTATGGAATCCATATTACTCTGGCTTGCAGCCATTTTGATCGCCCCCTTTTTTTCAGCACTGATCCTGAAGGTAAAGGCGTTTTTCGGCGGGAAGAAAGGACCTCCCCTGCTGATCAACTACTATACCCTGATCAAGCTGTTCAAGAAGGGGTCTGTGTACAGCAACAGCACTACCTTTGTCTTTAAGCTCGGCCCCATCGTATCCTGCTGCACGGCGTTGACAGTGCTTTTATTTTTGCCCATCGCAGGCTTTGACCCGGTGTTCTCCTTCAAAGGAGACGTGATCCTGGTGCTTTACCTTCTGGGGCTGGGTCGTTTTTTCACCATTGCCGCAGCCATGGACACAGCCTCTCCCTTTGAGGGTATGGGGGCGGCCAGGGAGGCCTATTTTCCCATCCTCTGCGAGGCGGCCATGTTCATGATCCTGATCTTTTTCTACCGGATCACCGGGATGGTCCAGCTGTCCGCTTTTTTTGCAGGCGCAGGCACAGCAGGACTCTGGCAGGCGGCGGGCGCACCACTGATCTTCATCGTGATCGCCCTGTTCATCATCCTGCTCACGGAGAACTCACGGGTGCCGGTGGATGATCCGGCCACCCATCTGGAGCTGACCATGATCCACGAGGTTATGGTGCTGGACCACAGCGGTCCGGATTTTGCCCTGATCGAACTGGGGTCTTTTTGCAAGCTCTTCTTTTACTCTGCCATTATTTCACGCCTGGCCTTTCCCTTTGATACGGGGATTGCCGGCTACAACCTTGGTATTTTCGCCCTGGTAACAGGCTGTGTTTACCTGGTCGTGGGCGTTACCGAATCTGTCATCGCCAGATACAGGATGGATAAGGTGCCTCAGTTCGTACTGACCTCCTTTGCCCTGGCCTTCTTTGCAACCATTATAACTATGGAGTTTATCAAATGATATTACACCCGGTTGATACGCTTCTGTCCCTGGTGCTGCTGTCCATCCTGTTTTCCTACGGGGCGGGCAGGGTGCCCATCCTGATCAAGCTGCTGGCATTCCAGGGCATCGTGGTTTCCCTTGTCCCCTTGTTCACCGGCCATGATATGGAGGGCGGCAGTACCGTCTTTACCATCATCACCCTGGCCATCCGGGGAATCATTATCCCCTTGAGTATCCATCTGGCCATCAAGAAGGTGGCGATCCAGCGGGAATTGTCCGCCATCGTCGGGTACAAGGCTTCCATTATCTGCGGCCTTGTGCTCATCGTTGCCGCCACCGCCATCAGCAGTCACCTGAACCTGGCTGCCGTGAGCAACTTTAGGCTGCTCTTTCCGGCTGCCATCTCCCTTCTGGTGACCGGGATGTTCCTGCTCATGGCCCGGCGGAACGCCATTGCCATGGTCATCGGTTATATCATGATGGAAAACGGGATTTATCTGATGGGCTCCACCTTTTCGGTCAGGGCCCGCCACATTGTTGAATTCGGCATCCTGCTGGACGTTTTGGCCGGCGTCATGATCATGGCCATTATCCTGCAGAATATCAAACAGACGTTTGATGATGTTGACACGGCCCATCTGAGAACATTAAAGGAATAACCATGGTTGAAATCGTATTTTTAGCACCGCTTATCGCAGGATTTCTGGTCTTTTTCATGCCCAAATCCCTGGGGCGTCAGCTCCTGGTGGGAACCGGCGCCGTTCACCTGCTGCTCTCCTTGATCCTGTGGCAGACCAAGCCCAGTGCCCTGCTCGGCGAATACTTTGCCGTCACACCGGAAGGGATGCTTTCCCTTCTGGTCATCTCGCTGCTCTTCTTCCTGATTTCCATTTACACGGTATCTTATTTAAAAGAGAGCAACCTTCAGTCTGAAACCATGTTCACAGGCTTCATGCTGCTGTTCCTGTCCACCATGACCATGGTCACATTGTCCGACCATCTTATGGTGCTCTGGATCGCCATTGAAGCCACCACCCTGGCCAGCGCCCCTTTGATCTACACGTACCGGTCGTCCGCTTCCCTTGAAGCCACCTGGAAGTACGTGATCATCTGCTCGGTGGGGATTGCCATGGCCCTGTTAGGATCGGTATTTATCACCCTGTCCATGGATGTGGCAGGACTGGATTCTGCCCTTTCTTTTTCCGCCCTGACCCAGGTGGCGGAAAAGATGGATCCCCTCTGGTTGAAGGTGGGCTTTGTCTTTATCCTGGTGGGATACGGGACCAAAATGGGGCTGGCCCCCATGCACACATGGCTGCCCGATGCCCATAGTGAAGCACCGAGCCCGGCCTCGGCCCTGCTGTCCGGCGTTTTGCTCAACTGCGCCTATCTGGGGATATTTAAAATCAACAAGATTATGCACGCGGCCGGTCTGGCCGACTTTTCCGGCACTATTCTCATGGTGTTCGGCCTGATGTCCATTCTTGCGGCGGCTACCTTTATATTAAAGCAGAACGAGTATAAACGGATGCTGGCCTACTCAAGTATCGAGAACATGGGCATCATCGCCTTCGGTACCGGCATCGGGGGCATCGGGATTTACGGGGCCGTGATCTGCATGATCCACCACAGCCTGATAAAATCCTCACTCTTTCTGTCGTCAGGCAATATCCTTTTGGGATACGGCAACCGCCTGATCGAAAATACAGGGGATATGGTCAAACGGATGCCAAAGACATTCGTCGCTTTTTTCAGCGGATTTGCCGGCATCGCAGGTTTCCCGCCCCTGGGTATTTTCATCGGTGAACTGTTTATTATCGTCGGTGCCTTCAGGGCAGGCCATTACCTGTTTGCCGGTATCTTCATCTTTACCCTGTGCGTGATTTTCGCAGGATTTGCCAACCAGGTCATGAAGATGTCCTTTAACAGCAGTTCAGAACAAGCAGGTGAATTCAAGGAAAAGGCATCCATGGTATGGCCCCAGTACATTCTGCTGCTGACATCTCTGGTGCTGTGCTTTTTCATGCCGGACACCCTGTATCAAACCATAGTGGATGCCGTGACGGCCATTGGCGGAGGACTCAAATGAAAAATGCGTTTATAGAAATTAAAAACGGAGCGGCCATCCCCCGGGATGAGATTCCCCACCTTCCCTTTAACCGGGTCCGGGATCTTGCCGTCTCCCACGTGAAAAACGGGGGCAAGGTGGTCCAGTTCTTCGGGTACGAAGACCAGGGAACCATGAAATTCATGACCGTGCTCAGGGATGACAAACTATGGGCGGCCGGATGCGACGCCCCTGACAGCTACCCGTCCATGAGCTGCGAGGCAGAACCATTTCACCTCTTTGAACGGGAGATTGCCGAGCAGTTCGGTATAAGGCCCGAAGGCCATCCCTGGCTGAAGATGGTCCGCTACCAGCCCAACGAACGGGATCTGCCCGACGTGTTCGGCAACGATTACAGCGAGGACATCCCGGGCAACTACCCGTATTACCAGGTTCAGGGTGATGATATTCATGAGGTGGCGGTAGGGCCCGTGCATGCCGGCGTTATCGAACCCGGCCATTTCAGGTTCAACTGCATCGGAGAACGGGTGCTGCACCTTGAGATCCAGTTGGGGTACCAGCACCGTGGGGTGGAAGCCCTGCTGAAAAATCCTGCCCCCAAACGGCTGCCCATCATCTGTGAGAACATTGCCGGCGACACCACCATCGGCCACGGCCTTTGCATGGCCCAGGCCGTGGAGGCGCTGACCGGTGTCACCCCGGACAAAGGTGCTAAAGTCATCCGGGTGATCGCCCTGGAACTGGAGCGCCTGGCCAACCACATCGGTGACCTGGGGGCGCTCAGCGGCGATGTGGCCTTCCTGCCCCCGGCCAACTACTTCGGCCGGCTGCGCGGAGATTTTCTGAACCTGAGCCTGCTGCTCTGCGGCAACCGGTTCGGCAAAGGCCTGGTTCGTCCCGGCGGCGTCAGTTTTGCCCTGGATGATGAGATGCGGAAAATACTCACCGATCGTCTGGCCGAACTTCGGCCCCAGGTGGAACACGTGCTGGAACTTCTTTTTTCCGCATCTACGGTCCGTGCCCGTTTCGAGCACTGCGGTGCGGTGAGCCGGGAAGATGCAGACCATCTCGGTCTTGTGGGACCGGCCGGCAGGGGCTGCGGCCTGCCCTATGACGTCCGCCGGGTCTTCCCCACGGAGGCCTATACGGATATCGGCATTCCTGAAAACTCAAAAACCACCGGAGATGTGGATGCCAGGGCCAAGATGCGGTACGACGAGGTCATTCAGTCCATGGAAATCATCCAGTCGCTGATTACGCGTCCCATTGAAACCAAGCCGGTGATGCCCGGAAACTACAGGCTTGCCCCGTCATCCTTTGTGGTGACGCTGAACGAGGCGTGGCGCGGAGAGGTATCCCACTGCCTGCTCACGGACGATGCGGGGCAGATACAACGGTACAAGGTCAAGGATCCCTCCTTCCATAACTGGAACGGTCTTGCCATGGCCCTGAGGGACACCGGTATTTCGGACTTTCCCCTGAACAACAAGAGTTTCAACCTGTCTTATTGCGGGTTTGATTTGTAACGGGAAAGGGTGTTTTGCCACCGTAACATACCGGTGAAAAATTTATGCTGCCGTTTTTCACCTGAGGCAGCCCACTTGGCTTTATAAATAAAATGAAGAGAGTGTCATATGCTCAATACACTTAAAAACAGATTTGAACAGGGATACAGAACCTGCAACTATCCCAAGGAAAAGCCGGCCGTCTTCGATCGCTACCGGGGAATGCCCGTGATCAAGCCCCAGGCGCCGGAAGAGGTGATTGCCGCCTGTGCCGACGCCTGTCCCCAGGACGCCATTGATGCGGGCAAAAAGAATATTGACCTTGGCCGCTGCGTGTTCTGCGGTACCTGCGAACGATTGTCCAAAGGGGAGTTTATCTCCTTTACCGGGGATTTTGAATTTTCCGCTGCCCACAGGCAGAGCCTGGTTTTTGACGGCAGCAGTCTGCCGGATCTCGCGATTCACGCCAAAAAACATTTCAAACGGTTGTTCGGGCGGTCCCTCCAGCTGCGGCAGGTCTCTGCGGCCGGCTGCAATGCCTGCGAGGCGGACCTGAACGTTCTGGCCACCCCGTTTTTTGACCTGGCCCGGTTTGGGATCAACTTTGTAGCCTCCCCCAGGCACGCCGACGGCATTGTTGTCACCGGCCCCATATCCCGGAACATGAAAACCGCTCTGCTGCAGACCTATGAGGCCACCCCGGATCCCAAGGTGGTGGTGGCCGTCGGCTCATGCACCATCAGCGGCGGCCCGTTCAAAGGGAGCCCGGAAATCGCCCAGGGGCTGGACAGCATCCTGCCGGTGGATCTGTTTATTCCCGGATGCCCCCCGCATCCTTTGACCAACCTGTATGCGCTGCTGACCTATTTTAAATAGCTGTTGCCGGGAAGATACCCGGAATTTGTATCGAATAGGCAGGGCTTTAGGGTTGTAACTGACTGAAAACTTGTTATTTTCCTTTTTATTGGGTGGAAAAGGAGACATGCGGTCCGGTTCCGCTTGTCTCCTTTTTACCCCTGTGTTATATCTTTTCTCTCGTGAGACCGGGATAAAGTTAACAAAAGAATAGGAAAATATATGAGTCAGTTAAAGCATTTGAATGATCGGATTATCAGCCGCGTCAACGTGAATCTGGCGGAGTTGGAATTCGATACGGACGATTTTGTCATGAACACCCTTGATCATCAGAAGATGCTCAAGTTTTACGCCTTCTACGGCATTACCGCCCACCACCCGATCTATTTCCACTTTAAAAACTCAAATATTGCCGGCAGCTATTTTTTGGGCAAATGCGTTGTCAGCCGGTCCACCATCTACAAAAGCGATGTCCGGGGAGACGAACTCAAGCGCAAGGGGGACAACATCAAATGCGCCAAGGATATCCCCCTGGTGGAAGATGAGGTCATCAACATCAAGGACAGCCTCCTGTACAAAACCCTGGTGCATTCCAACTCCCACAACCCGGAAAGCCCCGAGGAGTTCGGCATCCGGAACACGATCTCCACCCACTATGCCAATATCCACGGCTCAACGCTTGAGGGCTGCTTTTTAGGTCCTTTTTCAACGGTGGATCTGATGAACCTTCATTCGTGCATTGTGGGGGAGTTCTCCTATGTCCAGGTGGGTGAGCTGTTTCACCGCCAGATCGAACCCGGTACCGTCTGGGTCCGGAGTAAAACCTTTGAGTTCAAATTCAAATATCCCAAAGGGGTGCTGGACGAGTATATCGGGGTCAACGCCTCCCACCAGCCCCGGGGGATTATCTACGACTTTGTAAGCGAGAAGGAAACGGACTACGAACGGCTGTTCGAGGTGGTGGATATCGAACCCGTGAAAGCCCCTGAAAGTTCGGCCGTAAACCGTTATGCCGTGATCAAACCCAAAACCGAAATCGGTGAAAACGTATTGATCTCACAACGGGCCTACCTTGAAAATGCCAGGATGGGCAACGGGTCCAATGCCCAGGAAAACACGTATATCGTCAACTCTCATCTTGAGGGGATGAATGTCACCGCCCACGGGGGTAAAATCATTAATACCGTCGTCGGCCTGAAAACCTTTGTGGGATTCAACTCTTTCCTTTACGGCAAGGATGATGCCCAACTGACGCTGGGTAAGGGCTGCATCGTCATGCCCCACACCATCGTTGATATTGATGAGCCCCTTGAAATCCCTGAGGGCCGGCTGATCTGGGGCCATATCCGGTCTGCAGCCGATCTGAGCTCCAACACCATGGCCCTGGATGAAATCGCAGGTATCAGGGGCAGCCAGTCCGTGGGTAATATGACCTTTACCGGCTCCGGACAGGATTTTGTGGAGGCCTTTTCTTCCAGAATCGAACACATCCTGGAAGCCAACGGGGCCTATTATGACTATGAGAGCAAAGAGATGAGCGGCCATGCCCAGGAGGACCAGCAGATCGCCTTTAATACGCTGCAGCCTTACCGCTCCGGAGAAAACGCAGGGATTTATCCCTCCATCCGGATTAAACCATGAAAGAGCTGTCGAATCCCGGCCATGAATAAAAAAGGGGCAGCCTAAACGGCTGCCCCTTTTTCTGTTGTGCACCGGTTACAACAGCTTTAAATTCCAGTTCCACAGCCCGGGTCTGGATTTCATTTTTACCCCTTTGGGTACCCGTTCGAACATATTGACAAACAGGGTGTACCCCGCATCCCTAAGTTCATCGCGCTTCTGTGTGATATCCAGCATCCATGTGGGAAAGGTGTAGTAGGTGTTGTTGGACTTGCTGGTCCAGGCCCCTTCGCCTTTGGGGCTGAAAAAGATCTGGCCCAGGGACAGGTCCGGTGAGACGATCCGGGAGACCGCCAGGGGCCAGTTGGCTTTGACCACGGCACCTAAAGGCATGCCGGATGCGCCGGGCAGGGATAAAAATGTCTCGCTATCCAGTTCCGGGCTGACGATGGCCCCGGAAAATCCCAGGCTTTTCAGCCATTCCACCGTCCGGCTGTTGGTGATATTGCAGTACGGCCCGGCCCAGAGGTTGAGGGTTTCCGGATTCCGGAACAAAGCGATCTGCCAGGGGGCGTTGAGCACAAAGTTTTTTGCGCCCTTTTTCAAGGCGGTTTTTATATAGTTCCGGCAGAGCAGTTCCTCTTCCGGGAAGAGCAGCGGGTCCAGCCACAGCCAGGTCCTTCCGGCGGGTCTGATGCCGTAACCGCCTGTGGAGATCCACATGCCGGTGTCGCGGTATCCTTTGCCAGGCTTTGGCCGGCCCCGGAACACATCCATTTCAAATGGCGCACGGGGCTTTTTTCCCCGCGTTCTTTTTTGCCGGACGGGTGGGGCATCACCGGCATCCACCGACGGACGGACCTCAACGGGTGCAACTGCGGCAAGTTCGTTTTCCAGATTCTGGATCAGGGCTTCCATTTCTCCTCCCCGCCGGTCAATCATGTATACCGGGGTGCCCTTGCGCACCCTGCCTTTGGCCTTTTTAGAAAGGAAAAATTTTCCCTTTTTTGGAACGGCCCGGGTGACGTTCTGGATGTCGTGAAAGCCATCCTCTTCGTTTCCGATGCGCAGCAGGTCCCCCACCAGCAGTTCTTCCCTGGGAACCACATAGGGCTCGGCCGGGTTTTTCACCCGGCCCAGAAATAGGCCGGAACCGGTGTCGGAACTGTGTTCCAGAGGACTCATGATCCGCTGGGAGAGCAGATTGTAGTGGGTAAACTCCCTGCCCATGGCATAGTCAAGGTAGTACAATGCTTCTTTTTTCTGTTTGGGGTCATCCCTGAGCAGGCGATAGGCCTTCACCGTATAAAAGACATAGTGGGGGCTTTTTTTTCTGCCTTCGATTTTCCAGGTGGTGACCTTTGGAATCTCTTTCAGCACTTTGGCCAGCACATCTGCGGAAAAATCCATGCAGGAAAAATGACGCTGTTTTTGGTTTTTCTGGCTGTACATCCGCCGGCAGGGCTGGACACAGCGGCCCCGCAAGGCGCTTTTCCCGCCGAACCAGGAAGACCAGTAGCACCGTCCGGAAACGGAGTAGCACAGAGCGCCGTGGACAAAGACTTCAAGATCCACATTGTCAGGCGCAGCTTGAGCCATGGCTTTTATTTCGTCGATGGTGAATTCCCGGGGCAGCACCACCCGGGAAAAACCTGTCTTCGACGCCGTATGCAACCCCGCAGGATGGGTGCAGTTGCCCAGGGTGGACAGGTGGAGTTCCCCCTCAAAGCCTGATTCCTTTGCCAGAGATATCATGGCCGGGTCCTGGACAATGAGGGCATCAATGTCCGTGTATCTGGACAGCTTGGACAGGATGCGTCCCACCTTGTCTGTTTCCGATTCCTTGAGAATGGAGTTAAAGGCGATATAGACCTTTGTGTCTCTGGCATGGGCCAGCCGGGTCAACCGGGATAGCTCCTCAACGCTGAAGTTATCCGCTTCCATGCGGGCGGAGAATATTTTCAGGCCGCAGTAAATCGCATCGGCACCGGCTGCTATAGCCGCCAGAAATGAGCGTTTGTCACCGGCCGGGGCCAGGATCATAGGGGGGAGTGCTGGTTTCATGGGTCCTTTGGGGGTTGGGGTGGAATTTGAAAATCAAATCTTTTAATTAGTATTGCAATTTGGGGTAATAATGTCAAAATACCGGGCATCAGTATATAGACACCCATTATAAGGATGGATAAAAAAACGGCAACCTGAAAACACAGGATAATGTAACACAAGTCAATAGTGAAGGATATTTCAGCTTATGTTCACCCCCCACGACGACAGCGGCTACACAACGCCGGTGGAAGGTATTGAAATGAAAACCCTGGTGCACGGGGAAAAAACGTTGCTCACCCGGTTCAAACTGACCCGGGGTGCAATTTTACCGGCCCACGCCCATCCCAACGAACAGACGGGTTACCTGGTTTCCGGGAAAATCCGCCTCCATATGGGGGATGAGGTTTACGACGTCGGCCCGGGGGATGCCTGGTGCATTGCACCGGACATGACCCACCGGGCCGAGATTATAGAGGACAGTGTTGCAGTGGAGGTGTTCTCCCCGGTGCGGAAAGATTACCTGCCTGATCCTAAATAGGCTATGGTTTGCAGACCTTGCAGGGCTTGTACCCCAATTTAACGGCTGCGTCCCGGGTGGTGAATTCTTCGGTACACTTTTTACCCGTGGCAAAATTGCAGGTGATGCTGTGGAATACCATGGTTTCCGGATTGCCCTTGAATGCGGTCTCACCATCGGATACCGGGGCATCTTCTTTCGAAGAGGCGGCTTCGGTTGTGTCAGGTTCTGTGGCCTCAGCCTTGGGCTGTGCCGCTTCAGGTTCATCTTCCAGATAGGTGACGGATTGTTCTGCGTCCTCTTTTTCCGCCTGCCAGTCAGTATACCCCAGGTAAGCGGCCAGACCGCCGCCTAGAATCAAAAGAATGGGCACGGCACCGACAAGGATGCTTAAAAATGAGCCAAAGAAAAAGGAAAATCCTGTAACGCCGAACAGGACAGCCAGACCGCCGAAAATAATTTTCTTCATAGGTAAAACCCCATTAGGTGTGTGGAAATTAAGCTTAAGTTGAATCCGGTTTTTTTCTTCTTTCCTGATTCTTGTAGGGTAAATGGGGGAATGTTGTCAAGGCATGGGGGGCAAATCCGGGCAGTAATTGATGTTTTTTTAAGTAAAAAGAGGTATTATTCGATTTACATATGGGCATTTCACTGAAAAAAGGAGATATTATCGGGGTCGCGGCGCCGTCTGCACGGTTTGACCGAAGGCTCTTTGATAAAGGGCTTGGCTGTCTGAACGATATGGGGTTCAGAACCCGGGTACACGAGGAAATTTTCGGAAAGTTGAGATATCTTGCCGGAACGGACAGGGCAAGGGCCGGTATCGTAAGCCGGTTGTTTTTAGACCCCGAGGTGAAGGCTGTCATCTCCGTGCGCGGGGGATTCGGGGCCATGCGGATTCTGGATTTTCTGGACTGGGATACTATCCGGCGCAATCCCACCCTATTTATCGGCTTTTCCGATGCCACTGCCTTGATCGCCGCCCTGGTCGCCAAGGAAGGTGTGGAAGCGGTTCACGGCCCGAACCTGGTCTCTTTAGCAAAGGCCAACCAGACGACCCTGGAGGGGGTCTACCGGGCGCTCACCGGAGCGTTGACCGAAATTGCCGTCCCGGATGCCAGGTGTCTTGCCGGGGGCAGGGCCAAAGGACGGCTTGTCGGGGGCAATCTTGCCACCCTGGTGCACATGATCGGTACGCCCTATCAACCGGATTTTTCCGGAGGTATCCTCTTTTTAGAGGATGTGGGGGAGCCGGCCTACAAAATCGACCGGATGCTGTCCCAGATGAAAATGGCGGGGTGTTTTGCCTCCATAAAAGGGGTTGTTACGGGATCTTTCGAAGATTGCGCCAACCCGGATTATATCCCCGAAATTGTTTCAGAGGTATTCGGTGGTATGGATATCCCCGTAATGATGGGGCTTGAGTCCGGCCACGGAGAAACCAACCGATCTCTTATCATGGGGCAGCAGGTGGTGATGGATGCAGACCGGTCCCGGATCATCTGGGAGAATGACGCGTGACCCATATCCCTGAATTAGCCCAAGAAATGAACCGGGCCGTTTCCGGCGGGGTTTTTCCCGGGGCGGTGCTGCTCTGGGCGGAGTCCGGTAAGATAATGTTTCACGGTGCTGCCGGTACCTGTGATCAGGCGGGAAACAGAAAGGTAACCCCGTCATCCGTCTATGACCTGGCGTCCCTGACAAAGCCCTTGGCCACCACGTTGGCTGTGTCCGAATTGATCGGGGAGGGTCTTATGGCATTGTCCTCACCCCTGTCAGAGTTGTTGCCTGGCGTTAAAGATACGGACAAGGCTGATATCACCTTGGATATGCTGCTTCGGCATACCTCGGGGCTGCCGGCCCACCGGGCATATTTCAAACGTATTGATCCAAAGGATCCGAATCCCAGATATAAGCTTTGTCAGATGATTCTTTCCGAACCGCTGGAAGGGTTGCCGGGGGAAAATGAGCTTTACAGCGATCTGGGATTTATGCTCCTGGCCCGTGTCGTGGAGACGGTCTCGGGGCAGCGTCTGGACCGCTTTGTACGGCAACGTATCTATGCGCCTTTGGGGCTGGAGCGATTGTTTTTCATTGATCTTAAGGCCAAGGAGAATCCGGCCAGCTTCGAAGATATTGTGCCCACGTCCAGGTGCCCCTGGCGGGGCAGGGTGATGGCCGGGGAGGTGGAGGATGAAAATGCCTGGGCCGCCGGGGGGATCGAAGGCCATGCCGGGCTTTTCGGAGACGCACTGTCCGTGTACAGGCTCGGTGATGAAATTTTAAAAGCACTGGGAAACGGCCATCCCAAAGTCCTCAGGCCCAAGGTGTTGCAATCTTTCATGCAGAAGGCTGCCGGCAGGAGCCGTGTGGCGGGGTTCGACACACCGTCCGGGGGAAATTCCTCTGCCGGAACCGGGTTCCCGCGCAACGGCATCGGCCATCTGGGATTCACAGGCACTTCCCTGTGGATGGCGCCTGAAACAGGGCGGGTGGTGGTGCTGCTCACCAACCGGGTCCATCCCAGCCGTGACAATTGGAAAATAAAGGAATTCAGGCCGCGGATACACAATTTGATCCATGAAATCGCCTCATCAAATTCCAATACAAATATACAGGTGTGAAACACTTTTATTCTTGTAAAATTTGTGTAAGTTTGTTAGCAAATATCTTTTAATAATGTTTTTTCAAAAGACGTGCATCTTCAACCATATACTTGTGTGAAAGAGGACAAATGAACTTTGTAACAGATACGCTGCTTGGCGCCTTTTCCAACGACCTTGCCATCGACCTTGGAACAGCGAATACCTTGGTTTACGTGAAGGGGAAAGGGATCGTATTGAGTGAACCCTCTGTTGTTGCAGTGAGAACGGACAAACGTTCGAAAAACAAAGTGCTGGCCGTAGGGCTTGAGGCAAAACGGATGCTGGGGCGTACACCGGGCAATATCGTTGCCATCCGGCCCATGCGGGACGGGGTCATTGCCGACTTTGAAGTTACCGAGGCCATGCTCAAGCATTTTATCCGTAAAGTTCATAACAATAGAAAAACACTGGTTCGTCCCCGGATTATCATTGCCGTGCCATCAGGCATCACCCAGGTGGAAAAACGGGCGGTAAGAGAGTCTGCCGAATCTGCCGGTGCAAGGGAGGTGTTCCTTATCGAAGAGCCAATGGCCGCAGCCATCGGTGCCGGTCTGCCCATCACCGAACCCACCTGTAACATGGTGGTTGATATCGGCGGCGGTACCACGGAAGTGGCCGTAATCTCCCTGGCCGGTGTGGTGTACACCCGGTCTTTGAGGGTGGCGGGTGACAAGATGGACTCTTCCATCAGCCAGCACATCAAAAGAAAATACAACCTGCTCATAGGTGAGCGCACCGCTGAAATCATCAAAACCACCATCGGTAACGCCTACCCTGATCCGGAGCATTTGGAAACCATCGAGGTCAAAGGGCGGGACCTGGTTTCCGGTATTCCCAAAATTCTGGCCATCGACTCCGAAGAGGTCCGGGTGGCCATCTCCGAACAGATCGATGCCATCGTGGAAACCGTCCGTATTGCCCTGGAACAGACACCCCCGGAACTGGCCGCTGATATTGTGGACTCCGGTATCGTTCTCACCGGCGGCGGGGCTCTGTTGAAGAACCTTGACAAACTGCTCAAGGAAAAGAGCGGGCTGCCCATCGTTGTCACGGATGATCCCCTGTCGACAGTGGCACTGGGATGCGGTAAATCCCTGGACTCCATTGAAATCCTGAAAGAAGTGGTCATCAGCTGATACATGTTTTCCCGACGGATGATTATTGTCGTCCTGGCGGGCGTGTTCATTGCGGTAAATTTTATCGTTATCACCATGACCAGCCGGGACTCTGTTCCGGTCAGTGGTATAAAGCGCCTTGCCGTCTCCGTGACTTCGCCGTTCCAATATGTGGTAACCCGGACCCTCGGGTTTACGGAGGGCGTGTGGCGGACCTATTTTACAGCGGTTCTGGCTGTGGAGGAAAACGGGCGTTTAAAGGCCCGTCTGGCAAAAGCCACTGAAATTCAGAACCGGTATGAAGAGCTGGAGCTGGAGAATGCACGTCTCCGGAAGTTTGTGAACTTCACCGGGTCCAAGCCGGCCACCTATGTGGCCGCCCAGGTCATTGCCCGGGACCCATCGCCCTGGGTAAAAACCATAATGATCGATAAGGGGGAGTCCGACGGGATTATCAAAGGCTCCCCCGTACTTGTCTCTGAGGGTATTGTCGGACAGATCATCCATGTGGCGGCAAGCTATTCCCGGGTGCTGCTGATCACGGACAGGAACTCCGCCGTGGATGCCCTGGTCCAGAACAGCCGGGTCAGGGGGATGGTCAAGGGAAATAACGAAGATACCTGTTCCTTTGTTTACACATTGCGCAAAGACGAGGTGATGCCAGGCGAAATGATTGTATCATCCGGTTTGGATCAGGTGTTTCCCAAGGGATTGAAAATCGGCCGGATTCTGGATGTGAAAAAGGAACATTCCCAGTTGTTTCAGGATATTGTGATCGAAACAAGTGTGGATTTTGACAAGCTTGAGGACGTGTTGGTATACAAGAATGGTGAATAAGGCCGGGGGGATACGGGCATGATGAATTTTTCGTTTTTCTTCATGGTAACCCTGGGTCTTATTATCTGCCAGACCGTTGTATTTCCCGAATTCACATGGTTTTCCCAGTGTTTTGATACCCTGATCATCGTGGCACTCTATCTGAGCCTTGCCTATTCGGGGTATACTGCGGTGGCGGCCATTGTCGTCATCGGAATCTTAATGGACAGCCTTTCGGGGGGGCCATTCTTTTTGCACGTGTTTTCCTACCTGTGGGTTTTTCTTGTGGTCCAGATGTTCAAGCAATTCGTATTCCAGCGCAGCGCCTTGTTCATGATGACCGTAAGTCTCATTGCCGTGGCCATACAGCAGGTGTTGATTCTGTTTTCGGTCTTTGTCACCCACGGGCAGGCAGGGATTGCCTCCGTGGATTATTCCCTGGTGATCCGACAGCTCTTCTGGGGGGTGGTGTTCATCCCTGTGGGGGTGTGGGTGACCAATGTCCTGCGGCAGAACTACGTGTTTATTATTCGTTACATGCGCCGTGAGATGGCACGAAAGTACAGGGGGTAGGGTGGCCGGAATCAACAAAAATCCCGACCGGGACTGGATTAAGCAGCGGTTGATCGGGGCCAGTCTTTGCATCATTGCCGTATTTTCATTGCTTTTCCTTCGCCTGATGTATCTTCAACTGATCAAGGGGGAGGAGTTCCGGCGGCTTTCCAAAACCAACTGTGTCCGGCTGAAAAGCATCAAATCCTCACGGGGGTTGATTTACGACCGGCAGAACAACCTGCTTGTGGATAACCGGCCAGCCTTTGATCTCACCATTGTTTTAGAGGATGCCAATCCCTTGAGGGAGACGGTAAGCCGCCTTGCCATGCTCATTGACGAGCCTTACGAAGACCTGATGGACAGTATCGAAAAAGCGGGAAGGGCGGCGTTTTATAAGCCCCTTACCCTGAAACGGGATATTACCCGGGATCAATTGGCCATTGTCGAGGCGCACCAGTTTGACCTGCCCGGCATCTATATCGATATCGAACCCACCCGACATTATATATATAAAAAAACCGCCGCCCATCTTCTGGGGTACCTGGGGCAGATCAACCGCAAAGAGCTTGAAAGCGGACAATATCCCAATCTTAGGTCCGGCGATTCCATCGGCCGTTACGGTGTGGAAAAAAGTTTTGAGTCTTTCCTCCAGGGCCGCAGGGGGGGGCGTCAGGTGGAAGTGGACGTGAACGGCAGGGTGATCAAAGTGTTGAAAACGGTTGAACCGCAGTCCGGCAATGATCTGAGCCTGACCCTTGATCTAAAGCTTCAGCAGCGTGCCGAGGAGCTGCTGACAGGCAAGGACGGGGCCGTTGTGGCCATTGATCCGTCCAACGGGGATGTCCTTGTCATGGCCTCCACCCCCAGTTTTGACCAGAACGATTTTATCGGCGGGATTTCCACAAAGAAATGGCGGACGCTGATGGACGATCCCGGACGTCCCATGAATAATAAAGCGATCCAGGCCGAGTATCCCCCGGCATCCACCTACAAAATCATTACGGCCCTTGCCGGTTTGGAAGAAAAGGCGATTGACAGAAACTCAACCTCTTATTGCCCCGGTTTTTACCGGTTCGGCAACCGGCGTTACCAGTGCTGGAATCGTCACGGCCACGGTGAAATTAGCGTGGTGGACGCCATGGCCCAGTCCTGTGACGTCTTTTTCTATCAAACCGGTGAAAAGCTTGGTGTGGATGTGCTTGCCCAGTATGCTAACGGCGCGGGGCTGGGACGGCTTACCGGGGTTAACCTGGCCCACGAAAGGGATGGGCTTATTCCTACGGCTGCATGGAAAAAATCCAGATACAGGGAATCCTGGCAGGCCGGGGAGACCCTTTCCATCAGTATCGGCCAGGGGTTTAACCTGGTAACCCCGTTGCAGATGGCCGTATTTATCGCGGCTGTGGGCAACGGCGGCACCCTGTATAAGCCCCGTATTGTCAAGGCGATCAAGGATACCAACGGTAGTGTGGTCAAAGAGATTGAGCCGGAGATTACCGGGGGGCTCCCCGCGTCCGGGGAAAACCTTTCCATTGTGAAAGAGGGGCTGTTCAAGGTGGTTCAGGGGAACCGGGGAACGGCCCGGCGTGTACGCGTAAAAGGAATCAATATCGCAGGGAAAACCGGGACGGCACAGGTTTTCAGCCGGAAGGCGGGGGAAAAGTTTGAAAATAAAAAACTGAAACGCACCCTGCAGGATCACGCCTGGTTTGTCTGCTACGCACCGGCTGAAAACCCGAAAATAGCCATCTCCGTGATTATCGAACACGGAGAGCACGGGTCCAGTGCGGCGGCGCCTGTGGCCGGTGATCTGGTGGCCACTTATCTGAAATCCGAAAAAAATTCCCTTGCAACACCAATTGAAACTGCGGCCTCCCAAGTCGCGCCGGACAATCAGGAGTAACACAGGATGATGTTTGACCGACGGCTGATTGAAAACTTTGACTGGGGATTTTTAGGTATTATCTGTTTGATCTGTATTGCAGGCCTGGTGATCCTTTATTCGGCCGTCACAGCCGGCTGGGACGGTGCCGGCGTTCATCCGCTGTTCAAACGGCAGGTCGTGTGGATGGGGGTTGGGTTTATCGTTATGATGAGCACCCTGGTCGTCGATTTCAGGGAGCTGAACAAGATGAACCTCTTTATCTATATCCTCTGTGTGGGATTGCTGGTGTCTACCCTGGTGACGGGGACCATGGGGGGCGGGTCCCGGCGCTGGCTGGTGATCGGGCCGTTGCGGATGCAGTCCTCCGAACTGATGAAAATTTCTTTGATCATGAGTCTGGCTGCGGTCTACTCCAATAATGTATCGCTTGAGGGGCTTGGGTTTCGGAACCTGATCAAGCCGGCCATTCTATGTCTGATTCCCTTCGGGCTGATCGTGATTCAACCGGATTTAGGCACAGGGCTGCTTTTGCTCCTGATCGCAGGCTCCATCACTCTTTTTGTGAAGGTTGAGAAAAAGGTGTTTTTTACCCTGGCGGGCCTGGGCTTTTCCGCTGTGCCCCTGGTATGGTTTTTCGGTCTTAAGGAGTACCAGAAAGGCAGGATACTGACCTTTCTTGATCCGGACCGCGATCCCCTTGGGGCAGGATATCATATTATTCAGTCTAAAATAGCCATCGGTTCCGGCATGATCACGGGAAAAGGTTTTCTTCAGGGGACCCAGAACAAGCTGAACTTCCTGCCCGAACAGCACACCGATTTTATTCTTTCCGTTCTGGCCGAAGAGTGGGGCCTGGTGGGATGCGGAGTGCTGCTGGTCCTTTATTTTTTCCTGCTCTTTTGGGGGCTGAATATTGCCTACGCCTGCCGGAATATGTTCGGGTCTTTGCTGGCCTTCGGGGTGACCATCATGATTTTCTGGCAGATTTTCATCAATATCGGCATGGTCATGGGACTGATGCCGGTGGTGGGGGTGCCGCTTCCCCTGGTTTCTTACGGCGGTTCGTCAGTGGTGACCAATATGGTGGGGTTTGGCATTTTATTGAACATCAGTATGAGAAAATTTACTAGCGGATAAAATTTTAACGCTTCTATACCATCAAGTTTCGTTGATGTTTATTCAATTTTTTTATGAACAAAGATCAAAAAAAGTGAATAATTTAGTTGCGTTTTTACAGGGTTCATGCTGGCCGGAAGGCCTTGAATAAAGAGGTTTTGGACCGGTAAATTATTTGTGGTTCAATGTTGACAAATGATTTGCCGGATGGTACTCAAGTCTCGATCTATTTTTGAATTTGGGTCAGATTTGGTAAAGATCTGGCCAATAGGATATAAGTGGTTGATTTTTTAGTAATCATTTAACTGGCGGAGGGAATTTTATGATAACTGTGATTCCTGATATATCATTGGTATATCAGATGATCAATTTCCTTATCCTGCTCTTTGTCCTCAACATGGTTCTTTACAAACCGATTCGTAACGTCATTAAAGAGAGAAAAAACAAGGTCGACGGCCTTGCCAACGGCGCCGATAAGGCCGTGGCTGATCTCGATGCCCAGAAAGACGCTTACAAAGACGGTTTGAAAGAAGCCAGAGCTGAGGGTTTAAAGAAGAAAGAGGCCTTTATCGAAGAGGCGTCTGCTGAGGAAAAGGAAATAATCGAGCAGATTAACAAAAAAGCTCAGGCCAATTTTGCCGCGATTAAGCAACAGGTGGCAGAAGAGACCGAGCAGGCCCGAAAAGCGCTTGAAGCCGAGGTTGACGCATATGCCAAGGCCATCGGTGAAAAGATTTTAGGGAGGGCTTGTTAATGGACAAAATAGATTGGAAAAAATGCATTAAGGTGTCTGGTGCAGTCATGGCCATGGTCGCCGGCTCTACCGCCGTTATGGCGGCGGGCGGCGGCGGTCATGGTGAGGTGCATAACTCATGGCTCACTATTGATACCTGGAAATTGTTAAACTTTGGCATTCTTGCCGTGGCTGGTTTTTTTATTGCCAGAAAGCCCGTGTCCCAGTTTTTTTCTTCCCGCGCAAAGGATATTGAGGAAGAACTGAGCGAACTGGAGCTCAAAAAGGCTGACGCTGAAAAGAAACTGGCTGAGTACGAAGCCCGCTTCAGAAATCTTGAACAGGAATCTAAGCAGATCGTTGAAGATTACATCAAGCAGGGCGAAGAAGCCAAGAAGAGAATCATTGCAGAAGCTGGCGCGCAGGCGGATAAGCTGGAAGATATGGCCAAACGCAATATCGACCAGGAATTCAAGGCTGCCAAAGCTGCACTTCAGCAGGAGATCGCTGAAATGGCAATGGACCGGGCAGAGGACGTCATCAAAAAATCCATCAAAGCGGCGGATCAGGATAGACTTGTTGATCAATACTTGAAAAAGGTGGAGGCATAATGAAAAATCTTGCGGTTGCACGGCGTTATGCCAAAGCATTGATACTCATCGGCCAGGAAGACGGCAATGCGGATCAATACAACAAGGAACTGACTGGAATCGTGGGGCTTTTCGACAGCCAGGATGGGTTTGAGCAGGCACTGATAAATCCCCTGATCAACAAAAACGACAGAAAAAAACTGCTGCTGGCAGTAATTGACGGGGTTAAGGTTTCCGCGGTGATGAAATCTTTCCTGATCCTGTTGTTTGACAAGGGGAGAATCGGCTTTTTGCGGGATATCGCTTCCTATTACAACGACATGGCTGACGAACTCAACGGTGTGGTGAAAGCCACTGTGACGTCGGCGCGGAAGCTGACCAAGAAAGCCACTGAGAAAATTCAGAAATCCCTGGCTCAGAAGACCGGAAAAACCATTGTTCTTAGCGTAGAAGAAGATCCGAGCCTCATCGGCGGTATTGTAACAAAAATCGGCGATCTTGTTCTTGACGGCAGCGTAAAAACTCAGCTGATGAATATGAGGGAAACTTTAAAAAAAGGTGAGAGTGTCTAATGGAAATTAAAGCAGAAGAAATAAGCCAGATTATAAAAGATCAAATTAAGGGCTTTGATGCGGAAGTAGATCTGAGCGAGACAGGTGTTGTTCTGTCTGCGGGTGACGGTATCGCCCGCGTATATGGTTTGGAAAAAGTAAAAGCCATGGAGCTGGTTGAGTTTCCCGGCGGTATCCTGGGACTGGCACTCAACTTGGAAGAAGACAACGTTGGTGTTGCCATCCTCGGTGATGACAAGGTTATCAAAGAAGGCGACGTTGTAAAAAGAACCGACCGTATCGCCTCTGTTCCTGTCGGCGAAGCCCTGCTGGGCCGCGTTGTAACCACCACTGGTGAGCCGGTTGACGGCAAAGGCCCCATCAACTCCGATACTTACATGAACATGGAGCTGGTTGCCCCTGGTGTTATCGCCAGAAAAGGCGTTCACGAACCCTGCTACACAGGTTCCAAGGCTGTTGACGGTATGACTCCTGTTGGCCGCGGCCAGCGTGAGCTGATCATCGGTGACCGTCAGATCGGTAAAACTGCGGTTGCAGTTGACGCCATCATCGCCCAGAAAGAAAGTGGCATCAAATGTGTATACGTTGCCTGCGGCCAGAAAAAATCCACAGTAGCCCAGGTTGTTGCCGCCCTTGAAGAACACGGTGCAATGGAATACACCACTGTTGTTATCGCCTCCGCTTCCGAGTCTGCCGCCATGCAGTACCTGGCACCTTACGCCGGTTGCGCCATGGGTGAATACTTCCGTGACAAAGGCGAGCATGCCCTCATCGTTTACGATGACCTTTCAAAACAGGCTGCCGCTTACCGTCAGGTATCCCTGCTGCTCAGACGTCCTCCCGGACGTGAGGCCTTCCCTGGCGACATTTTCTACAACCATAGCCGGTTGCTGGAACGTTCTGCCAAGATGAGTGACGAACTGGGTGCAGGTTCTCTGACCGCTCTGCCGATCATTGAAACCCAGGAAGGTGACGTATCCGCCTTCATCCCCACAAACGTTATCTCCATCACAGACGGCCAGATCTTCCTGGATAAGGACCTTTTCTTTGCCGGTATCCGTCCGGCCATTGACGTTGGTCTGTCCGTATCCCGTGTTGGTGGTGCAGCCCAGGTAAAAGCCATGAAACAGGTAGCAGGTACCCTGCGTCTGGATCTTGCCCAGTACCGTGAACTGGAAGCCTTTGCCGCCTTCGGTTCCGACCTTGACGCCGCCACCCAGAGACAGCTGACCCGTGGTGAAAGACTGGTTGAACTGCTGAAACAGCCCCAGTATCAGCCCCTGCCCATGGAAAAACAGGTAACTGCCCTGTACGCCGGCACCAAAGGCTACATGGACCAGTTCCCCAAAGAAGCGGTTTCCCAGTACGAAGAAGGCCTGTACACCTTCGTTGAAAACCGTTTCCCCGAAATCTTCGCCGGTCTGAAAGAAAAAGAAAAGATCGATGATGAAATCGAAGCCAAACTGAAACAATGCCTGGAAGCCTATGGCGAAGAATTCAAGGAAACCCTGTAAGATTTACAGTGTGAACCTAGAAAATATTCGTGAGAAAGACAAAACTAAATAGGCTTGAAAGGTAGATCATATGGCAACGCTAAAAGAAGTACAATCAAAGATCAGCAGCGTTAAAAAGACGAAGCAGATTACTTCTGCCATGAAAATGGTCGCCACTTCAAGATTGCGCGGTGCACAGAACGCCATGGAGGCATTTAAGCCCTACGCGTCTAAATTTGCCGAAGTACTCGGCAGCATCGCAGGGAAATCCGGAGAGGATGCATCTCCTCTCCTGGTACCCAGAGAAGAAGTCAAGAAGGTGGCCGTGCTCCTGTGCACATCCGACAGGGGGCTTTGTGGCGGTTTTAACATCAATTTGATTGAAAAAGCTGAAAAATTAATCCAGAACGAGCTTGAAGGAAAGGAAGTCTCCCTGGTCTGCTTCGGTAAGAAGGGCAGGGACTGGGCAAAGAAAACGCCCACACCCATTGATGACGCAGTCATCGGTGTCATGGGCGGGCGGATCGAGTTCAATATCGCTTCCACTTCAGGGCAGGCTTTGATAGACAGTTTCCTCACAGGAGCTGTTGATGAAGTATATCTGATTTATTCTGAGTTCCAGAGTATGGCCACACAGGTTCCCACTCTGAAGCAGATTCTTCCCATCCCGTCTTTGTCGGACATGGTGGAAGAAGAAGCAGAAGCACCCGCAGACGGTGAATTCCTGCCGGAACACATCTGTGAGCCTTCTTCTGATGCACTGCTGGGCGAAATGCTGCCCAAGAACGTGTTCATTCAGATATATGATGCATTGCTCCAGACCACCACGAGCGAACATGCCGCCCGGATGAGGGCCATGGAAAACGCCACCAAGGCGTGCGAAGACATGGTGGAAGAGCTGCAGACCATCTTCAACAAGACCCGCCAGGCTGGTATTACGGCGGATCTTATGGATATTGTCGGCGGTGCTGAAGCACTTAAAGGATAAATTAAGATATACATAAAATTTAACAGCTTTACAGGAGAAAAAAATGGCTGAAAATATAGGTAAAATCTCTCAGGTCCTCGGCGCTGTTGTTGACGTTGAGTTTGAACCTGGCAAACTTCCCCCGGTTCTCACCGCACTGACCGTAACCAACCCCACCATCGGTGACATGGAAGACAACCTGGTTATTGAGGTTGCCCAGCATCTTGGTGACAACGTTGTCCGCTGCATCGGCATGGACGTAACCGACGGTCTCCAGAGGGGCATGGCAGTAAAAGATACCGGCGCTCCCATCCTGATGCCCGTTGGCGAGGCATCTCTTGGCCGTGTTCTCAACGTTGTCGGTCGTCCCGTTGACGGTCTCGGCGACATTTCCATGGAAAAAACCATGCCCATCCACAGGCATGCTCCCAAGTTCACCGAGCAGGATACCACGGTCCGCGTTCTGGAAACCGGCGTTAAGGTTATCGACCTTCTGGTTCCCTTCCCCCGTGGCGGTAAAATGGGCATGTTCGGCGGCGCCGGTGTTGGTAAAACCGTTATCATGATGGAAATGGTAAACAACATCGCCATGCAGCACGGTGGTATCTCCGTATTTGCAGGCGTAGGGGAGCGTACCCGTGAAGGTAACGACCTTTACCACGAAATGAAGGATTCCGGCGTACTGCCCAAGTGTGCCCTGGTTTACGGTCAGATGACCGAACCTCCGGGAGCCCGTGCCCGTGTTGCCCTTTCCGGCCTGACCTGCGCGGAGTACTTCCGTGATGAAGAAGGCCAGGACGTACTGCTCTTTGTTGACAACATCTTCCGTTTCACCCAGGCCGGTGCCGAGGTGTCCGCGACCCTGGGTCGTATGCCTTCTGCCGTTGGTTACCAGCCGACTCTCGCGGTTGACATGGGCGAACTCCAGGAACGTATTACGTCTACTGACAAGGGTTCCATCACTGCGGTACAGTGCGTATACGTACCTGCCGACGACTTGACTGACCCCGCCCCCGCCACCACCTTCGGCCATCTGGACGGTACTGTTGTACTTTCCCGTCAGATCGCAGAGCTGGGTATCTACCCTGCCGTGGATCCGCTTGACTCCACTTCCAGAATCCTGGACGCCGCTTACATTGGTGAAGAGCACTACAATGTAGCCCGCGTGGTTCAGCAGACCCTGCAGAAATACAAAGAGCTCCAGGACATCATCGCCATCCTCGGTATGGACGAGCTGTCCGACGAAGATAAGATCACCGTACAGCGTGCCAGAAAGCTGCAGAAGTTCCTGTCTCAGCCCTTCCACGTTGCTGAAACCTTCACCGGTATGCCCGGCATTTTTGTAAAGGTTGAAGACACAGTAAGATCATTCAAGGAAATTATCGATGGCAAACATGATGATCTTCCTGAGAACGCTTTCTATATGGTAGGTTCCATCGAGGACGCCGTTGCAAAAGCAAAAGCTGAATAAGCAAACGGAGGACGATCATGGCTGAAAAACTATTTCTTGAAGTAGTTACACCGCAGAAGGCAATTGTCAGCGAAGAAGCTGAAATTGTTGTGGCGCCGGGTAGCGAAGGCGAGTTTGGTGCGCTCAAAGGGCATACCACATTCCTGACTTCTTTGAAGACAGGTCCCATGCGCTACAAAGACGCCACCGGCAAGGAGCGGGTACTCTTTATCAACGGCGGGTTCTGCGAAGTCCTGCCCGATAAGGTAACCGTATTGGCCGAATCAGCCGAACGCCGCGCCGACATTGACGTTGCCAGGGCCATGGAGGCCAAGGAACGTGCAGAACAACGTATTGCGCAAAAACAGGCTGACATTGATCTTGTCCGGGCTGAAGCCTCCCTGAGACGGGCCCTTTACCGGCTCAAGATTGCAGAGACCAAGTAGGCATTTGGAAACTGCAGCCTAAATACCTCGGGTGTGATACCCATAGGTGTTAGATACAAAAGGGGATGCCGCTGTGGCATCCCCTTTTTACTTTTTTAATAATTCCATTAAACGGTTCATTGGATAACAACCCATGGATGATATTGCTGTTGTGATTTTGGCTGCCGGCAAGGGGACGCGGATGAAATCTGATCTTGCCAAAGTGCTTCACCCGGTGGCCGGAAAGAGTATGGTTAATCATGTGGTGGCCTGTGCGGAACAGATCACCCGGGACCATATCCATCTGGTGGTGGGCCACCAGGCGGACAAAGTTGAAGCTGAGGTTAGCAGGGCGCACAAGGCTCACTTTGCCTTGCAGGAACGCCTGTTGGGTACGGGCGATGCAGTCAAGGCCGCCCTTCCAATGCTTGATGATTCCGTTCGCCATGTGCTGGTACTTTATGGTGACGTGCCTTTGATACGATCCGATACATTAAAAAACCTTGTGGACGCCCATAGAAAAGCCGGGTCTGCTCTGACTGT
>CAJWHT010000054.1 GCA_913041495.1 uncultured Desulfobacteraceae bacterium
GAGACACAGATGTTCCTCAGATTAGTTTATTTATTCGTCAAATATCACTTACTCAGAAAACGCGACTGCATAGCAGCCCTACTTCTGCGGTATATCGTTTTCAACAGACTGAATACCGTGCTGCTTGGCATACTCAAGGATCAATACCTCAAGCATGGAAGCCTGAGAACGATGTTCTTTCTCTGCCGCAGCTCTTAACAACTGTTTAATTTCTTTTGATGTGCGAAACGACAAGGTTTCATCTTTTGCCTGTGTCACTGTCTACCCTCATCAATTTCAATGCCGTACAATGTACTGCGTTTTACTTACAAAATCCACGACCTTGGACTTTGTGATACCCGCCCGGATGGCGATATTCTCCACGTTCCTAAATTTATACAATCACATGAGTCGCCAACTTCTTCCGAAAAATCAATAATGCCTTAATTAGTTACGTTTTATTATATAACTTCAACGGCTTAATTGAGGTCACACAAAGATGTCCGCTATAATTCGTTTTCAGAAAAAGAAGCACAGTTTCTTAGGCACCTTTTACTCAAAACCAGAATAAAAAGTACAAAGCAACACAATAAAGGTTAAATTTTTCATAAAAGAATGCTGTTTCATCCTTGTGAACGAGTGATTCTTTTTCTAAAACATCTTTGAAAGAAGCTATTTCATTAGATTGATTCGAACTTATAGCTAAAATATTCTTTTCAGAAGATCTCTTTTTGAAGTACTTCTTGTTAAATTTAACTGAAGTTCTTTTAATTTTTGCTTTAAATCTGATCTGTGTATTGATAGATTCCCAGAATATGCATGCAGATATCTGGCTATGAGACATAAATGCTTTTGATTTTGGTGAATCATAATTACTGAAAAAAATAAATTCATCTCCATCAACGAATTTTAGGTTAACAAATCTTGAATCAACTTCGTTTTTAGTTTTGTTAAAAGAAGAAATACAAATGGCTTCAATATTCTTTTGATCTGCCTGTTTTGCATCTTCATATTTTTCTTTAAAAAGAATTATGGGATCTATATTTTTTATATCTACAAATTTAGTCATTTCTTATTTATTTAAGTTTTATATTTTTTCTAATTTCAAACTCCATTTTCTATTTGTTTTAAAACGTCTTCACACATCTTATCTAATGAAAGGTGTGGCTTCCATTTGAGAATGTTTTTTGCTTTTCTTATATCTGCTAAATTAAATTTTCCAGGTTAATCGCAATTATTGCTTACATTTTATCGAAAAAACGCTAAAATATCTGACTAACTGGCATCTCACTATCACAGATAGAGGAATGAAATTGAAAAAAAAATTTGCTTTAATCGGCTCTGCCGGATATGTGGCCCCGAAACACATGAGGGCAATTAAAGCCACCGGAAACGAACTCATTGCTGCGTTAGACAAGAGCGATTCCGTCGGTATTTTGGATTCCTACTCCTATGACATCTCGTTTTTCACAGAATTTGAACGATTTGACCGTCATGCGGAAAAATTAAGGCGACAAAGAGAAAATGAAGGTATTCATTTTGTCAGCATTTGTTCCCCTAATTATCTTCATGATGCGCACATTCGGTTTGCACTGAGAATTGGTGCCGATGCCATATGTGAAAAACCGCTCGTGTTAAACCCATGGAACCTGGATGCCATCCAAGCACTTGAAGAAGAGACGGGACAAAAGGTTTTTAACATACTTCAACTAAGGGTCCATCCAGCGATCCTTAATCTAAAAAAAAAAATTGAATCCCAGAACTCCGATAGCAAGCACAAAATAGACCTCACCTATATAACTTCGCGCGGGAAATGGTACTTCACCTCCTGGAAGGGTGATCTTTCAAAATCCGGTGGGATTGCGACAAATATTGGCATCCATTTTTTTGATATGCTCATATGGATATTCGGCAGGGTAATATTTCAGGAGGTTCACTTTGCCTCTGCCAGAAAGATGACTGGGTTCATTGAATTAGAGAATGCAGAAGTCAGATGGTTTCTTTCTCTCGATCCCGGTGATTTGCCAGAAGCCCTCAAAGAAAACAAGCAATCTACGTATCGCTCGATTAATGTTGATGGCGACGAAATTGAATTCTCAGGCGGCTTTACAGATCTGCACACGATGGTCTATGAAGACATATTGTCAGGCGGGGGATACGGCATTGAGGACGCCCGGCCTTCAATCGAACTGGTCTCCTGTATCAGGAACACAGCCATCGCTCAGGGCATTTCTTCCAGGAGCCATCCTTTTGCAAACAAATTTACATAGACAATAACGATGAATTCGAATTTATTCGGTCACGAGTTTTCATATGCCGATCGGGATGCTATCATCACAGGTTTTTCCTTAAGTGAAATTATTTGCCAGAAAATATTGAGCATGCCGTTTCATCCGTACTTTGAACCCAAAGATGCTGATTTCCTATCAGACACGATTTTGGACAATTTTAATAAAAAGCCCTAATAAACAATTAAGTCAGGAGCCCCATGTACCAGAATAAAACCCTATCCGCCGTTATTCCCTGCCACAATGAAGTGACTCAAATTGCAACGGTCGTTCAAACCATGCCCAACTATGTGGATAACATCATCATCATAGATGACAAGAGCAGTGATAAAACGGTTGAAAAGGTGAGGAACTTAATGAAGGAGGACGAACGGATAACTTTAATAGAACATAACGTGAATCAGGGTGTGGGAGGCGCCATAGCCAGCGGGTATAGATGGGCTCGGGATAACGATATTGATCTTGCCGTGGTAATGGCTGGAGATGGTCAGATGAATCCTGATGATTTACCAGCTCTGCTCGAACCTGTAGTCAGCGGGAAGGCAGATTATTCCAAAGGCAACAGGCTGTTTACAGGGGAAGCGTTTAAAAAAATCCCCAAGATAAGATATCTTGGGAACAGTTTTTTATCTTTACTCACTAAAATTGCATCTGGATACTGGAACATTGCCGATTCGCAATCTGGCTATACCGTGATCAATAAAAAAGGGTTGCACACCATAGATTGGGACCGGATGTACAAAAGGTACGGCCAGCCGAATGATTTACTTGTACGGTTAAACGTAGAGAATCTTCGGGTAGCAGATGTACCGGTGGAGCCGGTTTATAACGTAGGAGAAGTTTCCGGTATCAAAATCCACAAGGTTATATTCACCATCGGTTGGCTCCTGGTAAAACTTTTTTTATGGCGGATGAAAGAAAAGTATATTATCAGAGATTTTCATCCTTTGGTGTTTTTTTATTCCTTGGGGTTTGCTTTCGGTGTCTGCACCGTGCTCTTGTTTTCAAGGCTGTTCCTCATGTGGTTCCTGAATGGACAGATCCCTTCGATTAATGCCTTGGCAGCAATGTTTTCATTTATCAGTGCCAGCCAATTTACTCTTTTTGCCATGTGGTTTGACATGGAGGCAAACAAAACCCTAAAGGTATGACAACGGCAAATCCAACCTTAGCAGGACAGGTACATCGCTTTGGCTTGTTACCATTGTTTCCAATAAAGAATCTGCCCTAACATGGAACTCGGCGGAAAGATGGGAAGCCCACCCTGTTCTGCGGGAACACCGACCTGCCAGCCCGTGGTTCTTCCACCCTCATTGGAAAAGTCGTCATCTTTGTGCTGCTGGATATCACCACCTGACAATTGAACCAGGTATTGGAACTGGATGGAGGCATCCACGACGTATTGGGTTTCGTCTTCGTCATCTCCGTCGCAAATGATGTCTGTTATGGCTTGTCCGGTAGCGCAGTTCACTATCCAGGAGCGAGACCTGCCGCCGGACTCACAGACGATGTCAGTGGGCTGTGCGGTGTCAAAAAAGACAACGTCGAAATCAGTTGTTGTTGGATCCGAGTACGACCGCTCTCTTAAATAATCACCGGCTGCAGCTTCAAGTTCGATATGCCAGGCGGCTTGATTTGGATTTGTATCTATTTTGTTCACTGAATCGCAGGTGAGGGCACTACTGTTGCTACTGCTGTTGATACTTTCTCCTCCGGCGATCGCTTTGTTATTCTCATCATACATCAAAGGAATACCAAAAAGGTGATTCAAATCGTTGGGGCCATTTTGGGTGACGTCATCTGAAGAAAAGTAGCGGCCTGTCCCAAAGTAGAGGTAGGGATAATCCAATTCATCCGGAAAGCATTCCATGACTTTTATAGGTGCAGTAATCGGGTCATCTGAGACGGCAAGAAAAGTTTTGTCATAATCCCATGTTGTAGGATCGTCCGAACCTGTATAAATTTTGATGACTCCGCCCTTCATTCTATTGTAGGAACGAGATGCAGTGTCGGTATATCCGAGAAAAACAAAATCCGTCTGACCATCTTCATTCACGTCAAAACCATCGGTAAAAAGCCGGCCCCCAAATGCGTTGTTGAAATTAAGTTCAAAATTGTCATCTCCGTATACATTAAGTTCATCACCTGTGAACAAATCAACAGTATATATTTCGAGATCTTGGGTTGATTTTCCGTCGTATGTTGTGGGGCCTGAGGCGAATATTAGAAAATAGTTCCAATCTCCATCACTGTCCTTTCTTTTGACGTAGGCGGGTCCGCTGTATGTAAAGCCCATACCGTCCGGTGCATAACTCCAGAGATACTTCGGGGAAAGGGGGTCTGTAATGTCCAAGGCATAATACGCGGAGCGCCCAATGGGATCCGTATCCGACGGTGGATTGATGTTCCCGTTTTCACAGGCACCGCCAAGCCGCATGCCGCCGACAAGTATAACTTTACCTCCGGCACTGATGATGTATGGTTTCAAGTCCACAGTATAGATATGGTTGTAATTGGGATCTGCCATATACCGGAGGTATGGCATAACATCTTTGGGCACAAAGGCCCACTCTTCTTTACCCAAGTTTGCAGTGTCACAAGTGGAGGCAGAACTGTCTTCACAGAGTTTGGCAGGATTTTGCTCATCGGACTGATTTTTGATATATCCCAGACGAAAGGCGTGGAGCATACCTGCATTGCTTCCCACATAGATCATTGAATAGTTGTCGTACTCCACAATTGTAGGGGACGAATAAATGATATCTCCGATCTTCCAGACATTTTCATCCGCTGAGTTGTCTGTGGCTCTGGATCGGCAGTCCGTAATATCCTCACCTCTGGTGTAGTTGATAAGATCAGCATATTGCGGTGTATCGGATGACAAAAGGCAGGTTGGAAATTCTGATGAAGTACTGCCGAGCAAGCCGTCAAAGTAAGAAATATTGGAATCTGTGAACTCAGTGAGTTCATCATTTTCAGAAACTCCGTAAATTGTTCTGTCATCCGGTTCACGGATTTTGAGCTTTTCACCGCAGTCAAATAAATTGGCCACATCTTCGATGGCACCGTAGGTTTGATCAGCAGTGTCATCTGCTTTCTCTGCGTATTGGTCAGAGTCATAGGCATATATACTTAAAGAATCGTTCTCAATCAAATATTCCAATATCCGGTCTGTGAGGATATTCAATTCAAAATTAGCGTTGGTATCTTCACGGATATTCTGGACCAGCCGGACATCTCCGTTTGCATCCTCAAAATAACCGTTGAGATACCATTCAGTGAACACATCTCCTGTCCAGAGAACCTTTTGATTGTCATCAAACTCCTTTTCCGGGTAAAAGGCGGCCTGGGCAATGGCAGCACCTGTAGAGACCCTTGAGGTAAGGGCTGTAACTGCAGACCCGGATGAGGTGCCCTGGCGTATTTCCTCAAGAATGTCAATCACGGCATCCGCCATAGCCTGGCCGTCATCCACACTGAAATAAGAGTCTGGCACACCATCCCGATCTTCGGAATCCCACTCAAAGCAGCAATCGTTATACGTGCCGTCGGGATCGCAGTTGGTTCGAGGAAAAGAGTTGTCATCACTGTCTGTTGCTTCGCTAAATGTGTATGGGGTGTTGGCGGTACAGCCGTCAATCTGGTCATAATCTCCAAATGCCGCAATGGTTTTCATGGACTCTTCACCGTCCGTATCGTCTGAAAACGCGAACAGGGCATAAACACTTGCATTCTGCTCGCCGGGGAAAGCATCGTTTGACCCCCCGGAGTCGGTTTGTCTTAAATCGTCAATATTCAGGTCGTGGGCATAGGTATCCGGATCCAAAGCTCCGTTCCACAGTCCATCGGAAATCACAACCACAAAATTTTTCCGACACCATGCGGCTTCAAAACTACCATCGGACGCCTCTTCATAGTAGGGATCGACACTTGTCCCTGCATTGACATAGCTGCTGTTATAGGATTGCCGGCTGCTGTCCTGGGTCAGGTAATAGTATGCCTCTCTGAGTGCCTCCCCAGTATGGGTTCCCGAATAGGGTATGGTACTCTCAAAGGCGGAAATCAAAGCGTCCATATTGTCCTCATGGACCCCGTATTTGATCAATCCTTCTTCAGCCGTAGAATTTGGGGTGTCCGCGTAGGCAATTAAACCAAATCTGACATCATCGAAGTTGTCCTGAACGATTCCGGTTCGATCCAATGCATCGATTTTTACCCTGGCATACCTATCTGTAAATGTTCCTATGGAAGATGTGGCGCCTGAAGCATTTTCAACCGAAATAAGTATATCCTTGTCTTCATAGTTCCCGTTGGCATAGTCTTCTGGCCTGACATGGGCGTTCAGCCCCAGATTCGTAACCTCTACCCAGCGTCTGGCCCCCTGGGGTTCAAGAATGCAGTAATCCTGGTCTACTGGGCAGGTGGCTTTTCCACCTATTAGACTTTTGAGAACGGCATCAATCCGTGTGGTGACAAGAAAATTTAACAAATTGCCCGACAGGCTATCTTTATCTCCTGCTTCCCGGTTTGAATAAGGCGATGCTGTATCTTCTTCCCAATACGGATCAGCCACAGCCGCGTTATATTTGTAATATTTATCAGAATCAAAATACCCGTAGTACTCTGTATTACTGTCGTAGTTGGCTATATTCTCGCCAGAGTCCCCTGTATCTACAACTTTTGATGAATAATAAGGGTTATCCGGAACGTGTGCATCCCACCAATTAGGCAAGGTTACTGGATAGTAAGCCTGAAATTGCATACTACCTGAGGAGTCAGAAACAAAAATAACATTGGCCTTGGTCTCAGCAGTGACAAAAGGCGGAAGTGACGAGTAGGTTTCACTGTTGGCATAACACGGCACCGTTGTATTCAAAATGAGCAAGGCAATGGGCAGAAACGCTCTGAGAGCAAAAATCATCATTTTATATTTCATTTTTACCCTCCTTGCGTTCGATTTGCATAAGAACAACTTTGGAATCCTTTTTTAAAACGTAGACAAAATCATTCTTTTTGATCGTTCTGGGATAGCCTTCGTGGTTAATCACCTGCAGGCGCTTGTACGTCACATTGGGGTGTCTGTATAGACGCACAGCGGATGGGGTCTTGCCAAGATATTGAACAGGCCCCAGTATCGTAAAGCCATCGTCCCGAAAGTTGTTCAAAGCAAGTACCAAAGGACTGGCTTCATTTTTATCCGAGGCATTCAGTGACAGGACTGTAAGTGTTCCATATTGGATTATAAGGCAAAGCAGAATTGTTACGGTAATTATGGTTCTTTTTTTCACAAGGCCTCTCCTTTACCTGCTATTGATCTGTATTAAAACCTTTTTAGTCCTGGGTTAAAAACCCATACAAATTCTCGGGCATTCCGGCAACCGAAACACCCTGGGGGTTGACGATATAAGGAACACTCTTGATGGATAGTGCCCTTGCCAGAATCCGGTTGTATTTCAATTTTTCCAGCCCGTCTTCAGGGACATCGCCTTTGGTATAGGTGTTGTTCAAGAGTGCGGTCAGGGCACCCGGCTCGTCAGAGCGGCTTTTTAAAGCCAGCTTTTTGGCCTTTTCCAGACTGTTTTTTCCAAGCACGGGGACAATTGCAATTCTGATAAGAAATTCGGAAGTGATCTGATCTGATTCCTGAATAGCGTCGAGCAGTTTATGGCAGGCGCTGCAATTGGGGTCCGCAAAGACAAAAACCTCTTTGAAGCCATTGCCCAGTTTGAGGGTAAACATTTTCTCCGGTTTCACTCCAAGGTATTTGAAATCAATCCGGTTCGACAGATGCGCCATCTCCGGAACACTTTCGATCTGCTCACCGTTCCACACATCAAACAAGGCCCCCTGGAACACATACCGTCCATCGGTGGAAATAAGGTAGGTAATCCCTTCCTCGGTTCTGATAAAGTTCATCTCCGAAAGAGGCAAACGCTGTTTGTGGACAATATTTTTAGGTGGCGTAAGCTGGAATGCGCTGGCATTTCCGGCTATCCATAAAAAAATGATTAAAGTGACAGCAGATAGACGTTTTCTTTTTGGTAACATTCAATCTCCTTGGCGACCTATTCCTTATTAAACCCTGCTTCAAGAATGACATCCCCGTTGTTTACCCGGGATCGGGAGATCACCACGGAATTTCCTTCAGCACTGTTCAGGTTCATATATACCACAAATTGGGTGTTCGGTTGCCCGGTCAGGGTTGTCGGATTGATGGCCGCAACCCCTGCATCCCAGTCGGCAATCACCGCATCCACGTCGATTTCATTCAACACTGGTGTGGTACCGCTGTCCCAGTCCGTTCCATTGGTAAAGTATTTGCTGCCGTTTGTACTATTATAAAGATCACTGATGTTATTTACCCACGAATCCGAGGTGTCAGCCTGTTCATAGGCAATCAGGCTGACGGCCCGGTTGATGGCAGCGTCAGCCAGGGCCAGGTTCTGTTTATAAACCCTGTAGTTATGTGTAATTTGTATATCTGTTGTTGCCGTATTTATTCCGCTGATACCGATGACGGTGATAAGCAGCAGCATAATCACTGTGGCCAGAAGCACGGCCCCTGACTCATCGCAAGTTAATTTCTGATGAGAAACTTTGAATGCCGCTTTTATCTTTTGAAACCATATAGATCTTTTCATGATTCACGCTCGCTTTACCCACGAAAAATTTAAACTATGGTCCTGGTCGTTTTCCTCCCATCGGACGGTGATACTAATGCTTAAGGTGCCGTCTCCGTCATCGGTTACGGTCCAATCCACCTCATAGTCAATGGGGTATGTGGTAATGGTTTTCGTATGGAACCCAGTGCTCAGATCCTCGTGGGCAAGACTGGAAATATTGGTTAAGTCCTCTATGTGATCCATGGCCACATCAGTGGCGCGGATCATCTGCCTTGAACTTGCATTACCATCGGCAAAATGGGCCTGCATCAGACTTATGCCTAAGAGGCCTATGGCCAGGACCACCATGGACATCAACACTTCAATCAAAGAAAACCCCGAGGTGTTCCCGATAATCCCATTTTTAATTTTGGCATTCATTTTTACATATTCCTTGGCCTGACCGTGTTTGAAAAGCAGTAGGTGGCGGTGTGGACATCCTCAAAAGCCCCTGTAATCTTACCACAGACTTGGACACTCACCACCCTTATATCAGCCAAATTACCATTACCGGAGGGATCATCATCAACGGAGTCATCATCAAGGGTGTAGCTGAAAGTGACCGAACTTATGGTGCCGTCTTCTGTCAGGGATCTATTCGTGCCACCTTCTCTGACCATCAGGCGTTCATTGGCAGCATTATAATAATAAACCCGATCAACATCACAATTGCCGTCCCCATTCAAATCGTATCGAATGGCGATGGAATTACTGTCCGTATCCCGTTCGTCATCCCCATCATCGTAGAAACCTGCATTACCGGCACCTCCCGTAGGATCTAACCCTGCCATCCGGATATCACGGCTTATAAGCTCCATGGAAACCCGGATGTTTTGCTGGGTACCGGCCAGTTGTTCCTGGATTGTATTCACCTGGTTGGTGGAGATAAATAATTGTATAACGGCAAGCAGGAAGATGCTGGCGACAGCCAGGGTGACCATAAGTTCGATAAGGGTAAACCCCTGGTTGCCTTTATACAATTCTGATGATTGGTTTAAACGTTTTTCCATAATTTAATCAATCCGTACCCTGCCCGTGTTGGACATGATCACGTCCTGGCTGAAATTATTGTCACTGGTGCAGTTCACCACAGCGGTACCTGAGCACATCGCCCCGTTAAGCTGTTCCGGTACACCTCTGGAGTTGAAAATAAAGACCTGTGCACCGGAAAAATCCGCTCCGGACAAAGCCACATCTTTATAATCGTTAAAATCAAGTTCGGAAATAATGGTATCCGAGGCTGTTGTGCAGCTGTCGTCCGAATTATCGTCAATACAGGTAATACATGAACCGCTGTCTAGTCCGGCCGCCAAAGTGAAGTCAACCAGGCTTTCCGTGTTTCTTTTTATGGCCTCCAGCTTGGCTTTTTGCAGATCGGCCCGAAGCTGGCGTGCAGCGGATTTGGTTCTGGCTCTGGGCAATTGTTCCACCAGGGAGGTAACCGCGACTGCTGCCAGAACACCGACAATTGCAACCACCACCATCACCTCTACCATGGTAAAGCCGGACTCCTGTTTTCTATCCGACCTTGCCACTTTATTCCGCATGGTTTCAGGGCCAGGAGTGATCTTATTCATACGCCATGCCCTGGTGAACGGTGCGAAACAATCTCTTTTGTGTTTTCTATCCATCGTTTTCCATCGTTTAGACAAGGTGAATATGGTAGGGTGCGCAACCTTTTGTTTCCGCTCCTCAGGAAGAAGTTGCGCTGGCTAAATTTCATTAGTTTGATTTTATTTGAGGGTGCCTCCGATGTCAAGCAAGAACCCCTTCTAAATAAGGGTATTAGGATTCTTTGGCCTCGTGTAAAACCATATGTCATGTTATATCACCTTCTCCAAGTATAATGATATTCCAACTTACGGGGACAATTTATATAGTATCATAAATCATACCAGGGCGATTCATTGTTGCGATTCCCGGAATCCGTTGCATTTTAAAGGGGCTTTGGGTTATATTTCCGTATATCCTGCGGCGGCAGGACTTAAAGGATCAGACAAGTGCCCACAGAAGGTAAATCAGGAGAGATAACCCATGAAAAGGATTCTTTGCTTAATGGCAGTTGCCACTTTATTTTTTACAGAAGCTGTCGCCGGAGAAATCTATCAGTACAAGGATGCCCAGGGTACACTGCATTTTACGGACAGTTTCAATGAAGTCCCCAAGGACCAGAGAAAAAAAGTGAATGCATACAAAGCGATACCACCCTCAAATCAAAATGATAGCGTGTCAATAGAGGAAAAGCCGCCGCAAGCACTCAGTCTTGACGGGATGACCCGGAAAAACCAGTTAAAGGCATTGCAGGAGGAAAAAGCAGCGCTTGAATCCATCTATTCGAACCTGTTATCACGGATGCAGGCCCTTGATAAAGAACGAAAGAAGGTTAAGACAGCAGAAACCTCATCCGCGTTCAAAACCCAAGTGGATGCGCTGAACGAAGAGATCCAAAGTTATGAAAAGCGGCGTGCCGCGTTTGATGCCGAGTTGAATGCTTATAAGCAAAAGCATAAGAACGGGGAGCAGAATTGACTTTTCCCCTAAATCGTTTTAGAAAAGACCGAATTTACAGACTGCCAAAATGATCCGGAGGGTAAATGACATATTCCAAGTTCAAAACTATTATCACTGTTTGCAGTTTTATTCTCATACTGCCTGTTTTCGGCTGCAACATTGACCTGAATACCGCAAGCCCTCAGGGCAGCACCACCGGTACCACCGGCCAATTAGAACCGGCTGAATCAACCGTGGCTCAGGAGCCGGCCCCTCAAAAGCCGACCGCCCTGTACTTTGACTTTCAGGACATTCTTGTACCCATGGAACTTGACGTTGTAAAAGACAGAACCGTCATTGTTTCAACCCCGGGATTCAAATCCGGCATATTGACCCTGAAAGGGATGGTGGATTCCGACTCATTGTTCACTTTTTTCTCCGTTAATATGGAAAAAGACAATTGGCAGGAGTTGTCTAAAATCAAATCCCCCGGCACTACCATCATGGTGTACCAGAAGACCAACAAATGCGCTGTCATTACCATAAGGGATCACCAGATCAATACCTATGTTGAAATCGGTGTTGCCCCGAGTCTTGGCGGGGGAACCGCAGACAACGAAAGTAACCTGACCTACTGATGGAATTTAAAGACAAAAACATCCTCCTGGGTGTCACCGGCGGTATTGCCGCTTATAAAAGTGTTGAACTGCTCCGCCTGATGAAAAAGGCCGGGGCGAATGTCACTGTCGCCATGACCGACGCTGCCGGGCATTTTGTGGGAAAAACCACTTTTGAAGTATTGTCCGAGAATCCGGTGCTGTCCGATCTCTGGACGGATACCGAATCATCCGTCCGGCATATTGATGTGGCCTCTTCATCAGATGCAGCAGTGGTGGCGCCTGCCACTGCCAACTGTATCGCCAAGCTGGCCCACGGCATTGCAGATGATGCCCTGACCACCACAATGCTTGCCCTGACTTGCCCCACCATGATCTGTCCGTCTATGAATACGGACATGTATCAAAATATCCGGGTTCAGAACAATCTGGACATTCTGGAACAAACCGGGATGCACATCGTGGATCCGGACTCAGGTGTATTGGCCTGTAAAACCACCGGGGCAGGGCGCTTGCCCGAACCCTGGTTCATCTTTGACAGGCTTGGCGCACTGCTGACGAAAAAGGATCTGGCGGGAAAAAATATCCTGATATCCGCCGGCCCGACGGTTGAGGCCATTGATCCGGTCCGCTACATTTCCAACCATTCCTCCGGGAAAATGGGGTATGCCATTGCCAGGGCCGCCGAAAACAGGGGCGCGCATGTCACCCTGGTATCCGGCCCTGTGAATATTGATGCTCCGGTGGGAGTGGAGGTTCTCGGCGTTGAAAGCTGCGTTCAGATGGCTGAAGCCATGCTGGGCTGCCTACCGAATGCGGATATCATCATCAAGGTGGCAGCGGTTGCAGATTACCGCCCCGTAAATCCTGCGGATAAAAAGATCAAAAAAACAAATGACAATGACGGACTGACGCTCCACCTCTCGGAAAATCAGGATATCCTTAAAACCATTGGCAGCCGGAAAGGTGATCACCAGTTTTTGGTGGGGTTTGCCGCGGAAACCAACGATCTTGACGCATACGCCCTGGGCAAGATGAAAAAGAAAAACCTGGATATGATTGCCGCCAATCTGGTGGGAGGAGAATACACGGGATTTAAGGCCGACACCAATAAGGTGAAGTTATTTTCCAAAGACGGCACTGTGACGGATATTCCACTGATGAAAAAAGCAGATGTTGCCCACAAACTTCTTGATGCAGTTTTGGAGCAGCTTCCCTGATGGACCCGGACAACACCAATATACTGGTTCTTGAGGATACACCGGCCTTTGTGGCTAAAGCTTTCGTTGAAACGGTAACCGACCTTGCCCAGTACATTTCAAATCAAAGAGATCTTGGCAACACGGATATCCGGTTGTCCGACCAGACAATGAAAACCATAAACAGTTGGGGAACGCCGGATTGGTCAGATCACGGATTTTCATCCCAGGGTCCTGAAACTTCCGATATTGTCATTGTTGACAGCTCCGGCAGTTTTTTTGAAGGTCCGGCCGGCAGCCTCCTGGCAAAGATTCTCAAAGCCATGCGCCTGAACCCGCCTGAGGTATATATCTGCAACACCGCAGATCCTGACAGGCTCTTTTCCCATATCGGACGCTGTTCACTCAAAGCCGTCATCGCCTTTGGGGAGAAAGCCGGACAGATACTCCTGGGCCGGGAAGAACCGTTATCCCAGTTCCGGGGGCGGCTTCACCCCATCAACAACACGAAGTTCATGGCCACCCACCACCCTGTCGATCTCCTGGATAATCCCGGCCTCAAACGCCAGGTATGGGACGACATGCAGGTGGTGATGAAACACGCCGGGCTTTAATTATGGTTGTTGATGATTTCATCGACAGCCTTGAAGCGGAAAAAGGCTACTCTTTTCATACCCTGCGCGCTTACAGAAGCGATGTGTTTGATTTCCTTGACTTTTACCTGAAAAACCGGGTAGGGGAGAACGAAGATATTCAGGTGGTTTTCCAGGACCGGATCCGGCAGGCCGACCGTGCGGTTCTGCGCCGCTATCTGGCCCTATTGGTTAAGCAGGGCAAAAGCAAGCGCACCATTGCCAGACGGTTGTCGGCGTTGAAGTCTTTTTTTAATTACCTGGTCAAGGCTGGCAGGATTGACCTGAGTCCTGCAGAATCGATACCGTTTCCCAAACAGGAAAAAACCATTCCAAAGACAATCGGCATCGATGATATTTTCCGGTTGCTGGATTCACTGCCGGATGACACCTGGATGGACAAACGGAATCTGGCGATGTTTGAAACCTTTTATTCCACCGGCATGCGGATTTCAGAAATCCACGGCTTGAACATGGAAGATGTTGACTTTAAAAGCCGGATGATTAGAGTCTTCGGAAAAGGCAGCAAAGAACGGGTGGTGCCTGTGGGAGACAGAGCCCTTGCCGCCATTGAGGCCTACCGGCGGAAACTGACTCAGGACCACCAGGCGGTCTTCCTGAACAAGGACTTCGGCAGGCTGAGCACCCGGTCGATCCGGCGGATCCTGGACAAGATTGTACTGGCCTGCGGCATGAACCTCAAAATATCCCCCCACATGCTCAGGCATTCCTTTGCCACGCATATGCTGGATTCCGGGGCGGATCTAAGGGGAATCCAGGAAATTCTGGGCCATGCGAGCCTCTCCACCACCCAGATTTACACCCACGTGAGCATGGACCGGCTGGTGGCAGTCTATGACAAGGCTCACCCGAGAAGCTAAGCTAAAGAAGAAAATCCAAAGGAGTAAAGATTGACGAACAACGACACGTTTCACGGTACAACCATCCTTGCCATGCGCAGGGATTCCTCAGTCGTGGTGGCAGGTGACGGCCAGGTAACGCTGGGCAACATCGTGACAAAACATAAGGCCAAAAAGGTCCGGCGCATCTACCATGATAAAATCATCACCGGGTTTGCAGGAGCTACGGCAGACGCCCTGACCTTATCGGAAAAGCTGGAACAAAAGCTCGAACGATATAACGGAAACCTGACCCGGGCCTGCGTTGAATTGGCCCGTGACTGGCGTACCGACAAATACCTGCGCCGCCTGGAAGCCATGATGATCGCCGCGGACAGTGACAACACCTACCTGCTGTCCGGCAACGGGGATGTCATTGAGCCGGATGACGGTATTATCAGCATCGGTTCCGGCAGCATTTCCGCACAATCGGCTGCTGTGGCACTGAGTGAGAATACCGGGCTTTCCCCTCGTGAGATTGTGGAAAAGGCCATGAAGATTGCCGGAGACCTTTGCATATACACCAATCATCACATCACCGTTGAAGAGATTAGCTGAAAAAGACAACCCAAACAGAGACCCATTCAAACATGAAAGATTTAAAACCCAGGGAAATAGTCACCGAACTCGACAAATACATCATCGGCCAGAACGATGCCAAAAAATCCGTTGCCATCGCACTGAGAAACAGATGGCGGCGACGCCAGCTGGAACCGGATCTCCAGGAGGAGATCGCCCCCAAAAACATCATCCTGATCGGTCCCACCGGTGTCGGCAAAACAGAAATAGCCAGACGGCTGGCCAACCTGACGGACTCCCCTTTCTATAAAGTGGAGGCGTCCAAGTTCACGGAAGTCGGGTATGTAGGCAGGGATGTGGAGTCCATGATCCGTGACCTGGTTGAGTTGACGGTGAATATGCTCAAGGCCCGTCAGCAGGAATCTGTTCAGGAAAAAGCGGCCCGCATCGCAGAGGAACGCATCCTGGACATCCTTTTGCCGCCGCCCAAACCTGCCACAGGCTTCGGTTTTTCCGATGATGCCGACGAGCCCAAGGAACCGGCACCGTCTCCGGCCACCCGCGAAAAGCTCAGATCCATGCTCAAAAAAGGCAAGCTGGATGAACGGGAAGTGGATCTCGATGTGGCGGACAAGAGTTCTCCCATGGTGGAAATCTTTTCAAACACCGGTATGGAGGAAATGGGCATCAATCTCAAGGACATGCTCGGCAACTTCATGCCCAAGAATACCAAACGCCGGAAACTCAAAGTCAAGGAAGCCATTAAGATCATCACCCAGGAAGAGGCTGCCCACCTGGTGGACATGGAACGGGTGAAATCGGATGCCATCTCCATGGTGGAACAGTCCGGGATCATCTTCATTGACGAAATCGATAAGATTGCCGGCAAGGAAAAATCCCAGGGCCCCGAAGTGTCCAAGGAAGGGGTACAGAGGGATCTTTTACCCATTGTCGAAGGCAGTTCCGTTCCCACCAAATACGGCACGGTCAAAACCGATCACATCCTGTTTATTGCGTCAGGGGCGTTCCACGTCTCAAAACCCTCGGACCTGATCCCGGAACTCCAGGGCCGTTTTCCCATCCGAGTGGAACTCAACTCCCTGGGGGCCAAAGAGTTTACCCGGATCCTGACCGAGCCAAAGAATGCCCTGGTGCTTCAGTACATTGCGCTTTTGCGCACCGAAGGGGTTGAGGTGGCCTTTACCCAGGATGCGGTTGAAAAGATTGCCGAAATCGCCGTGGAAGTCAATGAGACCACGGAAAACATCGGTGCCCGGCGGCTGCACACCCTGATGGAAAAGCTATTGGAGGAAATTTTGTTCCAGGCCCCGGATGTGGAGGATCCCAAGATCACCATAGACGCGGCATTTGTATCGGAGCAATTGATGGACATTGTCCAGAATGAAGATTTAAGCAGGTATATCCTATGACAGTTGCAGACATTCTGATAGAGGCACTGCCGTATATCCGCAGGTTTTCAGGAAAAACCGTCGTGATCAAATACGGCGGACACGCCATGGTGGACGAAAAGCTCAAGCAGGATTTTTCAAACGATATTATCCTGCTGAAAACCATCGGGATCAACCCGGTGGTGGTGCACGGCGGCGGTCCGCAAATCAACAAGGTATTGGATGCCATGGGCATCACGTCCACCTTCATCCGCGGCATGCGCTACACCGATGATGCCACCATGGACGTAGTTGAGATGGTTCTCGGCGGCAAGGTGAACAAGGATATTGTCGCCCGGATCAACCGTCTTGGGGGCCGGGCCGTTGGACTGACCGGAAAAGACGGCGGTCTGATCCTGGCCGAAAAGATGAAAATCTACCACCAGGAAGACGAGAATTCCCCCCCAGAAATCATTGATCCGGGGATGGTCGGTGACGTTTCGGAGGTGAATCCGGAGATTATCCACACCCTCACCGCCCAGGGGTTTATACCGATCATTGCCCCTGTTGGCATCGGCAATGAAGGGGAAACTTACAACATCAACGCCGATGTCGTGGCATCTAAAATCGCCGCTGCCCTGAATGCCGAGCGACTGATGCTGGTCACCGATGTGGACGGGGTGCTGGATCCGGAAAAACAACTGATTTCTTCGGTCAACGATGCTGAAATCGGTGAGATGATATCAGACGGCCGCATCATCGGCGGCATGATTCCCAAGGTGGAATGCGCCTTAAACGCTATTAAAACCGGGGTAAAAAAATCCCATATCATCAACGGCAAGACACCCCACGCCGTCCTGCTTGAACTGTTTACGGACTCTGGTATCGGAACCCAGGTATACACAAAATAACAAAAGGAAAAACTGTGAGCGTAAAACATACTCAAGACCACGTGTTTCAGACGTATATGCGCCAGGGCCGTCCCTTTATAAAAGGGGAGGGCACCCGGCTGACCGATGACCAGGGCAAGGCGTTTACCGATTTTCTTGCAGGTATTGCCGTGTGCAATCTCGGCCATTGCCATCCGGCAGTTACCCGGGCCATATCCGATCAGGCAAAGACCTTGGTCCATGTGTCCAATTTATTCTATACGAATCCCCAGGCCGATCTGGCCAAGGCACTGACGGAGAAGTCTTTTGCAGACCGGGTGTTCTTCGCCAATTCAGGAGCCGAAGCCAACGAAGCGGCCATAAAACTTGCCCGCAGGTATTTCCAGCGCAAGGGGGAAAAGAGCCGCTACCGGATCATCACCATGACCCAGAGCTTTCACGGCCGTACCATGGCCACCCTGACCGCCACGGGCCAGGATAAGATAAAGGATGGTTTCTATCCCCTGCTCGAAGGGTTTTCACATGTCCCCTTCAACGATATAGAGGCCCTGCGCAGTGCCGTGGACGACACGGTGTGTGCCGTCATGATGGAGCCGGTCCAGGGGGAAGGCGGGGTGATCCCGGCTGCCCCCGACTATCTGGCACAGGTACGCCAGCTCTGCGACGACACCGGCACCCTGTTGATTTTCGATGAAATTCAAACCGGTATGGGCAGGTGCGGCACCCTTTTCGCCCACCAGGCGTATGACGTTGCACCTGATATCATGACCCTGGCCAAAGCCCTGGCCAACGGTATTCCCATCGGCGCTATGCTGGCTACCCAGGATGCCGCATCGGGGTTTGATTACGGCAGCCATGCCACCACCTTCGGCGGCACCCCGCTGGCAACGGCCGCAGCCCTTGAAGTGTTGTCCATTATTTCTGCACCTGAATTTCTGGATAATGTCGTTAAAACCGGCGATTATTTCAGGACACAGCTCAGGTCTCTTAAAGAAAAGTATCCCAAGGTAAAAGAGATACGTGGAAAAGGGCTGCTCATCGGTATGGAACTGAATACTAATTCAGGCCTTTCGGCAGGAGATTTTGTCGGGGAATGCTTCAAAAAAGGCTTTATTATTAACGGTATTCAGGATAAAGTTTTACGATTTGCACCACCGCTTATTATTGAGAAACAAGAGATTGATAACCTAGTGGCTGTTTTGGACAGCCTGCTTTCGGGGGAAGACCATTGAAAAAAGATTTACTGTCCTTGCTTGACTTGACGCCAAATGACTTTGAACACCTGTTTAAACGCGCCATGGTTTTAAAAGACCGCCACAAGCAGGGGATCTACGATTCTCTTCTGGCCGGCAAGACCCTGGGACTGATATTTGACAAAAAGTCCACCAGGACCCGCATCGCCTTTGAAACCGCCATGATTCAGATGGGCGGCCATCCCATTTACATGAGTACCCAGGATACCCAGATTTCCAGGAACGAACCTGCCAAGGACACGGCCCGCGTACTTTCCCGCTATATCGACTGCCTGGCCATGAGAACCTTTGACCACGCACTGGTGGAAGAATTCGCAGCCAGTTCCACTATTCCGGTCATCAATGCGCTCACCGACTCATTTCACCCCTGCCAGATCCTCAGTGACATTATGACCGTTATTGAACATAAGGGCAGCTACAAAGGAGTGAAAATCGTCTGGGTGGGCGACGGCAACAATGTGGCCAACTCCTGGGTCAATGCCGCTGCCGTGCTCGGGTTTGACCTGATTCTTGCCTGCCCGGACGGACACGGCATCAAACAGGAGATCATTGACGCGGCCGGTGCTGACCGGAAAGATAATATTATTTTTACAAACGACCCCAAAGACGCGGTTAAAAACGCCGATGTGGTGTACACAGACGTGTGGGCATCCATGGGTGAGGAGGATGAGCTTGAAGGACGTCTGGCTGCCTTTGAGGGGTTTCAGGTCAATGAAGACCTTCTGTCACTGGCCAAAGACGACGTTCTGGTGCTCCACTGCCTGCCGGCCCACAGGGGCGAAGAAATTTCCGAGGCCGTTCTGGAAGCAAAAAACGCTGCGTTCTGGGATCAGGCTGAGAACAAGCGCCACATGCACAAAGCCATACTCGAATCATTGATCCGGAAATAAAACGGCCACCCCCAAAAGCCACAGACAAACTGGAGTAATAAAAACAAATGAGTGAAAAATTATGGGGAGGCAGATTCTCCGAATCCACGGACAAGCTGGTGGAAAAATTCAACGCCTCCATAGACGTGGACAAACGGTTATATGCCAGCGACATCCAGGGCAGTATCGCCCATTTGAAAATGATGGCCCATGAAGGTATTATCACCGATGCCGAGGCCCAAACCCTGGTGGCCGGACTTGAAACGGTAAAAGGCCGGATCGACCGGAATGAGATTGAATTTTCCGATACACTGGAAGATATTCACATGACTGTGGAGGATGCCCTGGGCAAGGTCAGCGGTACTGTGGCCAGGAAACTGCACACCGGCCGCAGCCGTAACGACCAGGTGGCCCTTGACGTCCGTCTTTATCTCAAAGATGAAACCCAGTCCATTATCGGTATGCTCAAAGATTTCCAAAAGGCCCTGGTAACCCTTGCCGCAGACCATACCCGGACCGTTCTGCCCGGCTATACCCACCTCCAACGGGCCCAGCCGGTGCTCTTCGCCCACCACATGATGGCCTATTATGAAATGATTAAAAGGGATGTCCAGCGCTTTGAAGACTCCCTTGTCCGCGTGGATGTGATGCCCCTGGGCGCGGCAGCCCTTGCCGGCACCACCTTCCCCATCAACCGTCAGTTTACCTGTGATGTTTTAGGCTTTGGCAAGGTCTCTGAAAACAGCATGGATTCGGTATCTGACCGGGATTTCATCATGGAGTTCATCTCCCATGCCAGCATTTGCATGATCCACTTGTCCAGGCTGTCGGAAGAATTGATTCTCTGGTCATCATCAGAGTTCGGGTTTATCACCATTTCCGATGCCTTTACCACAGGCTCTTCCATCATGCCCCAGAAAAAGAACCCGGATGTGGCTGAGCTGGTTCGCGGTAAAACAGGACGGGTGGTGGGCAACCTTATGGCCATCCTCACCACAATGAAATCTTTGCCCATGGCCTACAACAAAGATATGCAGGAAGACAAGGAACCGCTGTTCGATACCGTGGATACCCTGAAGATCTGCCTTGAGGTTTACACCCGGATGTTTCCCAACATCACTGTCCACAAGGAAACCATGCGCAGCGCCTGCAGCCGGGGATTCCTGAATGCCACCGATTTTGCAGATTACCTGGTGAACCGGGGATTGCCGTTCAGAGAAGCCCATGCCGCTGCCGGCAAAGCGGTGGCATTTGCCATCAGTCAGGATAAGGCCCTTGAAGACCTGACCCTGGATGAAATGAAAACTTTTTCAGATCTGGTTGACCCGGATATTTACGAGTTCATTTCACTGGACCAGATGATTGCCAGGCGCATCTCATACGGCGGCACAGGGTATGACAATGTCTCCCGGGCGGTTGATCAGGCAAAAGAGGAGTTGAACCTGACATGATCCCTTTTAAACCCTTGAAAAAACATAAGACGTTACTCATCACGCTGGCATTGACTCTGCTTTTGGCTATCGGTCTTACGGCCTGCGGCAAGAAAGGAGCACCTCAGCCGCCGCTGGATAAGGCCTTAGCTGTCGCCCGTCCGGTGAACCTGGCCTATACCCTGGCTGACAACCATGCGGTAATCACCTGGGACATTGCCAAGGAAGCCACCATGCCTGAAGGGTTTGAGGTGTCGCTGGCAACCAAAGATGCCACGGGCTGTGAAGGATGCCCCTTCATTTTCAAAGCCGTCGGCACCGTACCCATGCCGGACCAGCGTTTCCAATCCCCATTGAAAGAGGGACTGCATCACTATTTCAGAATTCAGTCTTTAGGGCCGGACGGCTCTAAAAGCAAGTATTCAGACACCCTGTACGTAGAAGCAAAATAATATGACAAACTGGAGTACGGCCTACCTGAGCATCGGCTCAAACAAAGGCGATAAACTGAAGAACCTGGCGGAGGCCGTCGACTGCCTGCGGCAGGAAGATAAGATCAGGGTTACAGGGGTGTCAGGATTCTACAGGACAGCCCCCCAGAATTACGCGGACCAGGACTGGTTCGTCAATGCGGCACTGAAAATCGACACCTGTCTTGCACCGGAATCCCTGCTGGACAGGCTCAAAGCCATAGAATCGATGCTGGATGCCGAAGGAAAACCCTTCCGGTTCGGCCCCAGGATTATTGATCTTGATATTATTTATTATGACACACTGGTGGTCAAAACAGAGCGGCTGGAACTTCCCCACCCGAGAATGCACGAGCGGTGCTTTGTTCTGACGCCCCTAAGTGACATCGCATCAACCCTTGTTCATCCCCTGCTGAATCTCAGTACGGATGAGCTTTTACACCAAATTAAATCAGATGAATCCCAGGCGGTAATCCCCCTGGACGAGGAGGACATTCGTGAAATTTTTCATTGATACGGCAAATATCCAGCAGATCAAGGATGCCAATGACATGGGCATGGTGGACGGTGTGACGACAAATCCGTCCCTCATTGCCAAGGAAGAGGGCGAGTTCAAAGAGATTATTGCAGAAATCTGCGGCATTGTGGATGGCCCGGTATCGGCGGAAGTCATCAGCCTTGAATATGAAGGCATGGTGAAAGAGGCCAGAGAATTGGCACAGATCGCCGACAATATCTGCGTAAAGATTCCCATGACGGTTAACGGGCTCAAGGCGGTGAAAACCCTCACTGAAGAGGGAATTAAAACCAACGTCACCCTGGTTTTCTCGGCCCTCCAGGCCCTGATGGCGGCAAAAGCCGGTGCCACCTATGTATCCCCCTTTGTGGGACGTCTGGATGACTTGGCCCAGGAAGGTATGGGCCTGATTGAAGAAATCGCACAGATCTTTGCCAACTATGACTTTAAGACCGAGATCATCGTTGCCAGTGTCAGAAGTTCTCTTCACGTACTTGATTCTGCCCTTTTGGGTGCCGATATTGCCACCATCCCGTACGGTGTGCTCAAAAAACTGGCGGCCCACCATATGACAGACAAAGGTATTGATGCCTTCATGGCAGACTGGAAAAAGAAGAACGGATAAGGATGTTAAACGGACGATTCAGCCGCCTTATCACCCCGAACACAATGACGGTTGCCAGAATCGTGGCGGTACCCGTCATTGTGTTCCTGATGATGTTTGACAACAAGGGCACCTGCTTTCTTACCGCGGCCCTTTTTTCCCTGGCCTCCATTACCGACTATCTGGACGGTTACATGGCAAGGACACGGGGGATGGTAACCACCCTCGGGAAAATCCTGGATCCCCTTGCGGATAAACTCCTGGTGTCTTCCACACTGATCATGCTCGTGGCACAGGGATTCATCCCGGGCTGGATCGCATGTGTGATTGTGGGAAGGGAACTTGCCGTCACCGGTTTAAGATGCGTTTTGATCGAAAACCACCAGGATATTTCCGCCTCATGGCTTGGAAAATACAAAACCGGGTTTCAGATCGCAGCCATCATCCCGCTGACCCTTCACTACACCTTTTTTGGCATTGATTTCAACGCCATAGGCATGGTGTTTTTATACGGCGCCCTGGTGTTCACGGTCTGGTCCGGTATTGACTATTTTGTAAACGCCAAAAAATACCTGGTTTAGGAATTTTTTGTTGACAAACCAAGTTAAAATCTATATAAATTGCTCCTGTTGCTGAGCGGGAATAACTCAGTGGTAGAGTGCGACCTTGCCAAGGTCGAAGTCGCGGGTTCAAATCCCGTTTCCCGCTCCACAAAGGCGGCTTGGCCAAGGGGTAAGGCAACGGCCTGCAAAGCCGTTATTCTCCGGTTCAAATCCGGAAGCCGCCTCCAAACAAAACATTAAAGGGTTTCAGATTTACTCTGAAACCCTTTTTTAATTTGCCCTTTTCCTGACTTATTTCAAGCAACCGGCCCATGGCCGCAAACCGGTGCGCAGATCATTTCTGATCAAAAACCATCAAGGTGAAATCGTCGGGCAATCCCCCCCGGAATGCGGCCACCCTCAGCTTAAAAAGCGATTCAACAAGTTCGGGAGATGATTTTGTCCAGGCGGTGTTCAGATACTCTGCAAGCCCTGTGAGTCCCTGAAACACGCCGGTTTGCTCCGGTCTTTCTTCAAACACGGCATCCGTGCAAAGAAAGAGCCTATCCCCCGTCTCAAGATAAAAGATATCCTCGCGGTAAATGGTATCCCTGTCGTCCAGTACACCGATGGGAATCCCGCCTGTGGCAGGAAGCATGAGAATCCTGTCGTTTCTCAACACCAGGGCAGGGTGGTGGCCGGCGTTGGTGTATAAGAGACGTAAACTGGCCGGGTCATACACGCCGTAGAAAAGGGTGACAAATTTGCCCTGGTGCATAAATTGTTGAGAAAGACGGTTCACTTCGGCAACAACCGCCCCCGGAGACTTGCTTCCCGTAGCAAACGCCATGAATAGATTCAGGATCATCATTGAGATCAGGCAGGCCCCGGTGCCGTGGCCTGAAACATCACCGATGAGAATCCCGTACCGACTCTGGTCCACCGGAAACACCGCGTACAGATCCCCGCCGAGAATATTTGAGAACTCACATTTCAGGGTCAGGGGAAAGTTTGGAATAGCATGGGTTTGTGAGGAGAATATCCGATCCTGGGTGGATTTCGCCTCAGCAAGATCCCTTTGGAGATGACGGTTGATCCGTTCGAACTGTTTGGCTTTTTGTGACGTTTTGTGCAGCTTGTCCGTGAGAATGCTTGAAAACCATTGATAAAGCGCGGAGTGCAGATCATGGGTATTCCTACCGTGGATCTGTTTCAGTGTTCCGGATGATATTTCTATCAGGTCCACCGGTGTCTCAGAAATGATCGTGGCATTGGACGGGCCTCCGGTGATCACGCTCATTTCACCGATGATATCACCGGTCCTGGAAAGGTTGTAAATATATTCTTTGTCGATGTGAACAGAGACGGAACCGCTGACGATGATGTATACCCTGTCATTCACCTCTCCCTGGTTGAGTATCACCTGGCCGCTGGGTATCTTTTTCAACAGGGAGTTATCCGCCAGTTGCCGTATCTTCCGGGATTCTATATGGCACAGATATCTGGACTGTTTCAGCAGGCGGACAATGGTATCCTCTTGACTACTACCCTTCATCGGCATCCTTATTTTTGCTATATTTTTTTGGTGGCAGGTTAGCGGCGTTATAGGTTCATAGTACAATACTTTGAATAAAAAACCAATTCCTTGGAGAGCGGATGGAAACGGATTTTTTACTTGTTTTGAGTCGCCAAATCCTCTATGGTTCAGGCATTCTAAGCCTGACAACCCTCAGGCTGAAACACCACTCAAGCAAAAGGGAGCTGATATGAAAATTCTGGTTGGTTACAAGGGGATCAATGTCGGCAAGGACCTGTTGGATTTAGCCATCACTCACGCAACGGCATTTAATGCTGAGGTGGAAGTGGTAACCGTTATGCGGGACGGCAGCGAGCAGGACCAAAAAAAGATCAACGAGGCTGAAAAAAATCTGGAGGAAGCCAAAGCCTTCTTTTCGGATAAGGGGATCAATTGCCGGACCCACCTGCTTATCCGCGGCCTTGATGCAGGAGAAGATATTGTCGCATTTGCCAGGGAAAAGGGTGTGGATGAAATCCTGATCGGTGTGAAAAGCCGTTCTAAGGTCGGCAAACTACTGTTCGGCTCCACGGCCCAGGCCGTGATACTCACCGCCCCCTGCCCGGTGGTGACCGTAAAATAACCCGGTTTTCCATTGTCTTTATAAAACACATCGGCCGGAGTGGCTGACTCCGGCCGATGTTAAGGCAAAATTAGCAAAGCAAAGAAGCGATCTCTTTTTACATGAAATAACTAACCAAGTATCCGAATTCTTTCATTTTTTGCTGTAGCCACGGCCAATGGCGATCATGGACGGCCCATGGCCGTTAGTTAAAGAATTTTTCAAGTCCGTCTTGGGTGGGCGTCATGGATTTATCCCCCTGGTTCCAGTTGGCAGGACACACCTCACCGTGTTTTTCAGTGAACTGAAGGGCATCTACCATCCTCAGGGTTTCGGATACGTTTCTGCCCAGGGGCAGATCGTTGACCACCTGATGGCGAACCACGTGGTCTTTATCCAGGAGAAAAAGCCCTCTATACGCAATACCCGCCCCATCCACCAGCACATCATAGTCACCGGAGATAGTCTTGTTCAAGTCGGAGACGATGGGGTAAGCAACCCCTTGGATGCCACCTTTTGATTTCGGGGTATTCAACCAGGCCAGATGAGAAAAATGGGAGTCAATGCTCACGCCGATAACTTTGACATTGCGCTTTTCGAACTCATCGAGTTTATCACTGAATGCATGGAGTTCGGTGGGGCAGACAAAGGTAAAATCAAGGGGATAGAAAAACAGGACCACATATTTCCCTTTAAACTGGGACAGGGTGAAGTTTTCAATGATCTCGCCTTTTTCAACGGCAGTTGCAGTAAAATCCGGGGCATTTTTACCAACCAGTACGCTCATGTGGATCTCCTTTTCAGGTATTTTAATTAATCCGTTATAATTTTAGGTGTCAGTACCTGTCTTTATGTACGGCTTCTATATTAAACAAAACCCGTGCCAGCTATAACAATTAGAATCCAATAGTCAAGATGCCGCTTAAATCCAAGGTGTTACATAACAAGCCGAAATGAGAAAGAGGTTAGACTTAATATTATGTCTTAACTGCTGATACACAATTGTATGGATTCAGCTGAGACAGAATCAAACACTCATAGCTTTGTGATACACAAATGTCCGGGTTGAGATTTCACTCCAATATGATAAAACAGGACAGTTCCAATACCAAAAGGAGAAGGCGCCATGAAATTAAGATATTTTTCCCATTCTGCATTTCAAATGGTCACGGACCAGGGACATCGAATTTTGATTGATCCTTTTCTCACCGATAACCCCACATCTCCGGTATCGGCCGATGAGGTGGAGGCTGATTTTATCCTGCTGACCCATGGGCACGGAGATCATTTCGGCGATACCCTGTCCATAGCCGAGCGATGTAATGCCCTGTGCATTTGTGAAAACGAACTTGCATCCTATATCGGCGATAAAGGATTGCGTGCCCACAATATGCACATCGGCGGTGGGTTTGACTTTGAATTCGGCAGGGTAAAACTGACCCAGGCCCTTCACAGCTCTTCCACCCCGGACAACCAATGCCACGGCTCCGCAACCGGTTTGCTCATCACGATAGGGGACCAAACCATCTACCACACCGGCGATACCGGTTTGTTTTCCGATCTGAAGCTAATCGGTGATATGAACGATGTGGATATAATGATGGTTCCCATCGGGGATAATTTTACCATGGGCATAGACGACGCCGTAACAGCCTGTGAATTTGTAAACCCGGACCTTGCCATCCCGATACACTACAACACCTTCCCTGTCATTCAGGCAGATCCCCTGGTATTTAAGAAAAAATTGACTGCCAAGGGAATCGGTTGCAAGGTCCTGGAATTTGGGCAGGAGATCGAGATTTAAGTCACTTACCGAAAGCAAAACATGGATATCATCAAACAGTTCAAAGCCCTGTCCGACCCGACCCGGATGCGGCTGCTCAATATTCTCAACAGGTTTGAACTTAACGTTAACGAAATTGTTTCCATCGTGGACATGATTCAATCAGGGGTTTCCAGGCACTTAAAAATACTGCTGGAAGCCGGACTGCTGAAGTCACGAAAAGACGGCAGTTTCATCTATTATTCCGCGAACGGTACCGAAGCCACCCGGGAGCTTATTCATCTGGCATGCACCCAGGTGTCAGATGACCCGCTTTATGTTCAGGATTTAAACCGGGCAGAGCAGAGTCTCACCCTCAGAAAGAACAGGACCAAGCGTTTTTTCAGAACCGTTGCCCCCCAGTGGGACCGCCTTAAAAAAGAGGTCCTCGGTGAGTTTAACCTCAATGACCGGATTAAGGCCCGGATCTCTCCTGGCAACTGCATTGCAGACCTTGGGTGCGGCACCGGTGAACTGCTGCACAGCCTCATGGACATTGATGCTAAAAGTTTTATCGGCGTTGACGCCTCCCCTGAAATGCTGGAGCAGGCAAGAGTCAAACTCCCGGATATATCCAGCCTGGAGCTTAGGCTGGGAGAGGTTGAGAATCTACCCATGCGGGACCAGGAGGTGGACCTTGCCGTCATGTCCATGGTTCTCTACCACCTGGTTGAACCGGAACGGTCCTTCCAGGAGATTTTCAGGGTATTAAAGCCGGGCGGACGGTTTATCCTGGCGGATTTTCTCAGCCATAACATGGAAGAGATAAAGGAAGTCATCGGTGGTGCCTGGCTCGGATTTTCACCCAATCAGATCAATGATTGGGGCCGCGCCAACGGCATGAATGTCACCGATTCTGAAATTTTCCCCGTTGAAAACGGATTGACCATTTCCCTGTACTCATTGATTAAGGAGAAAAGATGATTATCCCAGTGATAATGGCAGGTGGCTCAGGCCCCCGCCTATGGCCGCTGTCCAGAGCGCTTTATCCCAAACAATTGATTGACCTATACAACGAACACACCATGTTGCAGAACACGCTGCGGAGGTTATCTGGCATCGCTGACCTTGCCCCCCCTGTTGTGGTGTGCAATGAAACCCACCGGTTTATGACAGCCGAGCAGCTGCGCCTCATCGATACTGCGGCCTCGGCGATTCTTCTGGAGCCTGCCGGGCGAAACACGGCGCCTGCCATTGCCCTGGCCGCATTGATAACGGAGCAATTGCAGTCGAAAAGTGGTACGGACGCTTCAGACCCGGTGTTATTGGTGCTGCCTGCCGACCATGTCATTGAAAATATCACCGCCTTTCACAAAGGGGTGGCCGAGGGCGCCGAATTGGCGCAGCAGGGACACCTGGTTACCTTCGGCATCGTTCCGGGCACCCCTGAAACCGGGTACGGATATATCCAGAAAGGGGACCCGCTAAACGCGGACACCCAGGCTGCCCGGATTGCCCGCTTTGTTGAAAAACCGGATTATAAAACCGCCTGTGATTATCTTGCTTCCGGAAATTTTTGCTGGAATTCAGGTATGTTCATGTTTAAAACCTCCGTCATCACTTCAGAGTTGGGCACCCACGCCCCGGATATCATGAAAGGGTGTAAGGACGCCATAGACAAAGGCAGGCAGGATCTCGACTTTTTCAGGGTCGATCAGGAGAGTTTTGAATCCATTCAGGGCGACTCCATTGACTATGCGGTTATGGAAAAAACAGACAAAGGTGTGGTCATTCCCCTGGATGCCGGATGGAACGATCTCGGGTCCTTTGATGCCCTGTGGCAGACCGGAACAAAGGATGAAGAAAACAACGTCACCAGCGGAGATGTCCTTGTACACAATGT
>CAJWHT010000055.1 GCA_913041495.1 uncultured Desulfobacteraceae bacterium
ATGTGATGGGGTAAGATAGGCTGCAACGGAGTGCTTGTTTGATTTTTTGGCAACGTGTTTTCTTAAACTCTATATGTTCTTTTATAGTCGTAACATCCATGTGGAAAAAAGTTCGAAGTGCATTTCACGGCTTTCAAAAGGCGTACCTGTGTCAGGCATGACAATGGCTGTCCTGATCTGCCTTTGGATGAAATTGGGTTGGCACCTGTGATGCAAACTTTAAAAAGTGGGGCATAATATGAATGACCAAAAGTATAACCTGATTTTTACAGGGGAAATTATCGAAGGAAAGATACCGGAAGAGGTGTATGAGAAAATTGCCGCGCTCTTTAAGGTGGATATCGCATTTGTCCGGGCAAAATTCGGTAAGGGACGAAGCGTTCTAAAAACAAATGTGCCCCAGGAGATGGCAGAAAAAATGCTGTCCGCTCTAAAGGAGGCCGGTGCAAGTTGCATCCTGGAGGCGATCCCTAAAACTGTGCCGGCGCCTGCGGCCGGGATGACGGCACCCGAAGCGCCAGCGTCCCCCCGGGCCAAAATGGAGCCGCCTGAACCTGCCCCTGCCCCACAGGAAAACCCCTACGCAGCCCCTAAGGCCGATCTTAGGACACCAGACCCGGCCGGCGGTACAGGGTTTACAGATCCTATTAAAGTGCCGGCATCCCGGGGGGCCGCCTGGGTGTTCAGGACCTTTGAACTGGTGAGAGAGAGCCCCTTGAACTGGTTTCTTACCATGCTGCTGTATTTCATTGTCAATCTGGTACAGATTATTCCCATCATCGGGCCGCTCCTTGTGTGGCTTCTGGGGCCTGCGTTTACTGCCGGATTGGTTCAGGGGGTCAAGGAACTTGACGAAGGGGAAGGCTTAAGGATCACCAGCCTGTTTTACGGTTTTAAAACAAACTTCGGACGGCTTCTGGGATTTGCCCTGGTATTTTTGGTGATGGTCCTGCTCGCCCTGGGAATTGTTTTCGGCATTATGGCCGCCGTATTCGGGCTTAATCTGACAATGTTCACCAATCCCCAGGCCATGACCGGATCAACCGCAGTCATCTTCGCCCTGTTTCCCCTGGCCGCAATGCTGCTGATGATTCCCATTTTCATGCTTTACTGGTTTACCCCGGCCCTGATCCTGATCAATGACCAATCCATTTTCCCGGCAATGAAACTGAGTTTTTCAGGCTGCCTGAAAAACTGGCTTGCCTTTCTTGTCAACGGTCTGGTGCTGATGGGCTTGGGGATCGCCGTGGCTGTTGCCATGGGCGGTGCGGCCTGGCTGATGAACTCTCTTATCGGCGAGGCAGGATCCGTGATCGCCCTGGCCGCCATAACGATTCTTATCATGTTTTTTCTGATGCCCGTTGTGATATGTGTCATGTACGCCTCCTACAGCGAGATATTTTACGAATAGCCCGAACGGATCATGCCGAAACTCGATACGGTAAAAAAATACGAAACGCCTGAGGGCGTGGTGATCAGGCTGAAGATCGCAGGCCCCGTTTCCAGGGCCTGCGCCTGGCTGGTTGACCTTGCCATCAAGGCGGGCCTGTGCATTCTGATCGCCATTGTACTGGGCGTACTCGGACATGCCGGGCAGGGGCTTATCCTGATCTGTCTTTTTTTTATCGAATGGTTCTATCCGGTCTTTTTTGAGCTGTATTGGGGGGCGACCCCCGGGAAAAAAAGCATGAATCTTATGGTGGTCCAAGATAATTGTACCCCGGTCTCATTTACCGCTTCGGTCTTGCGCAACCTCTTGCGTGCCGCAGATTTTTTTCCCATCTGCTACGGTGTAGGCCTGGTGACCATGGTATGCAGCAAAGATTTCAAACGGCTGGGGGATATTGCCGCAGGGACGCTTGTGGTGTATGACACCCCGGGACGGGTGGTGGATAAAATCACTGAAGCACCGGCAAAACAGCCGCCCCCGGACCTGCGCGTCAACGAGCAGCGGACCATCCTGGATTTTTCGGAACGCAGCTTGTACCTGTCCCAGGAAAGACGAATTGAACTTGCCGATATCCTTTACAGCGTGACCGGCAAAAAAGGTGAGGCCGCGGTGAATGAGCTTTATGCTTACGCATCGTGGCTGTTCAAAGGAAAGTAGCGTGCGGCAGGAAGATTTTGAAAATAAAAACAAGACCCTGTGGAATGCCTATGACAGGATCCTGGCCTGTCTTGAAAACTCGGATTCCGGCCGGGACAATCCCCTGGGGTACAGTTTTCACCCGGACGATTTCCCCCCGTTGTACAGAAAGGTCTGCCACCATTATGCCGTGGCCTTGAGCCGCCAGTACAGCCCAGCCCTGGTCACCGCGCTTCATACCCGCATCATGGCGGGCCATCGGAAAATATACAAAAAACGCACCCATCACATGGCTGCCGTGGCCCGGTTTTTCAGTGTCACCTTTCCTTCGACCTTCAGGGCCAACTTTACTTTTTTTATCCTGGCCCTCGCCCTGTTTATCCTGCCTTTTATCGGCACCGGTATTGCGACCTATCTGAACCCCGATGTCATCTACTCCATTATGAACGAGGACCAGGTGGCTGATTTTGAATACATGTATGACCCTGAAAATAGAAATTTAGGCAGGACCCCGGATCGGCAGGATGACAGAAGTGTGATGATGTTCGGGTTTTATATCAAAAATAATATTTCAATCGGATTTCGAACCTTCGCCACCGGCGCCCTGGCCGGCCTGGGAACCGTTTTTTCCCTGGTGTACAACGGGGTGATTTTGGGCGGGGTCGCAGGCCACGTCACCCGGCTGGGCTTTAACCAAACCTTCTGGCCCTTTGTTTCAGGGCACGGCGCCTTTGAACTGACCGCCATCGTTATCTGCGGGATGGCAGGCCTTATCCTGGCCCGGGCCATTGTGGCACCGGGCAATTACAAACGGGTTCATGCCCTTAAAAACACAGCGCCCAAAGCATTGTCACTTGTATTGGGAGCCGCCGCCATGCTTTTTATCGCCGCCGTTATTGAAGCCTTCTGGTCCCCTTTCTCCGTGGCCATCCCGGTCAAATATACGGCCGCGGCATTATTCTGGGCCATGGTGGCTTCGTACCTTCTTTTTTCCGGCAGGGGACGTCCGTTTTGGATTTGAATGCAGTCAATATTGAAGTCAGGCCCAGGCCCCCCTATGAAGGGCTTGACCTGGGCTTTATCATGGCAGCCCGGTGGTTCCTTAAGTTGTGGGGCCTCTGGGCCGTGACCGCCCTGCCGGCGGGTTGTATCGCATTGCTTTTGTTTTATAAGACCCCGGTCTGGGGCGGCATGCTCTTCTGGTGGCTCAAACCCGTGTTTGAAACCCCGCTGTTATACTGGGTCAGCCGGAAAGTCTTTAATGAAGATCCACGGATCCAACCGATGCTCAGAAATATGGCCGGCATTTTAAAACCCCAGCTTGTAAGGCGCCTGACCACCCGGCGGTTGTCTTTGTCCCGATCCTTTTTTATGCCGGTGATGCTGCTTGAGAATATGCGGGGCAACGCGTATCGGTTGCGTACCGGTATCTTGGGCCGGAATCAGTCGGCCGGTGTTGTTTTAACCTGTATCTGTTTTCTTTTCGAAGGGGTGATTTATTTTTCAGTCCTTGGGTTATGCCAGCTTATGATTCCTCAATCCTTTGACGTTTCACTGTTCGATGCATTCTTCGGGAGCGGCACAGCCTCCCAGGTCGCTTCACATATACTGGGTATCTTTGCCATGTCCCTGGTTGCCCCCTTCTACATCTGCGCCGGATTTGCACTGTACTTGTCCCGGAGAACCTCCCTGGAGGCCTGGGATATTGAGATGAATTTCAAGCGCCTGATAAAACGCAAAAAGGCGGGCCAAACCCGGAAAAACCATGGCGCAACCCTGGCCGCCATCCTGCTTGCCTGCGGCATGATGCTGGTTTTGGGCGTATCCGATCTTAAGGCATCAGGGCGCAAGTCTCCCCAGACGGCCAAACAGATCATCACGGATGTACTGGCGCACGAGGATTTTGGCCGTGAAGAAACCGTTACCCACTGGAAGCTGAAAGATATCTTTAAAAACCGCGAGAAAAAGAACCTTGAGTTCCCTAATTTTTTCCAGGCGTTTGCGGAATTTATGAGCATGGCTATAAAACCTTTGATCTGGGCTGTCTGCGGAACTCTGGCGGTTTTCATGGGGTATTACCTGGTAAAATATGCGAGAGGAGACAGGGGGCTTTCGAAAGGTAAGAAAACAACGCCTGCACAGGAGTTGTTCGGATTGAAAATATCCGCCGATACCCTTCCTGAGGATATCCCGGCTGAGACCGCAGCCTTTATCGATACCCGGGACTTCAGGGCGGCCTTAAGTCTTCTTTACCGGGGCACCCTGTACAGGCTTGTGTTCGAGGAACTCATTGACATTCCCAAAAGCGCCACCGAAGGGGAATGCATCCGGCTGGTGGAAAAAAACACAGATCCTGAAACCGCCGTGTTCTTCAAATCCCTGACAGGGGTCTGGCTTAAATTGGCCTACGGCCATATCCGGCCGGAACGGCAAACCATTGAATCCCTGTGCGCCCAATGGCAGGGACTGTACGGATCGAATCCCAGGGCCTAAAAAATGGATAAAAAGACCCTTCAGACCCTCATTGTGTCGGCCCTTGTGGTCGGTGTTGCCTTAAGCCTTTTCTTTCTTTTGTTTGAAAAGGTGGAAAAACAGGTGTTTTCACCGGGATCTGCCAAGGCCCGGCAAAATCCGTTTTTAGCGGCCGTAAGATGTCTGGACAAGGCCGGGATTCCCGCCTCAGGTTCAAGACAGCGTGATTTTTTAAACCGGCTGCCCGCTGTCCGGGATCTGATTTTTATCCACAGGCCAGGCTCAAATTATCCCGAAAGCCGGATCAAAAATATTGCCGCCTGGGTTGAGGGCGGCGGCACCTTGGCCATTCACCATGATTTTTCAGGTCAGGCCACCTATCCCCTTCTGGATGAACTTGGCCTTAAGTTCCTAACGCAGGAGCAGGATCAAAAGCCGCCCGGAGACAACACCAAAATCCCAAACAAGGACACGTGTAACTGCACTGAAGAAGAGACCCTGGAAGATGTGTTCCGGGGAGAAAAGATGACCCTGGCCTTTGATGCCGGCCGTGGGCTTCCCCCCTTGGCCCCGTCGTCCACGGCCCTAACGTTGTTCCGGGGGAAATACGGTGCCCATGTGGTGGTGCGGTCCGTGGGAGAGGGAACGCTGGTTGTGCTCAGTGATGATCGGTTTTTGACCAACACGCGGATCGGAGACAATGATCATGCATTTTTTCTGCTTAAACTGGGAGATGGCAGGGATCATGCCTGGATATTGTACAACAGTGTGATGCCGTCCATTTTTTCCCTTGTGCTCAAAAAAATGCCGATGATGGTTCTTTCTTTAACCGTCCTTACCATCTTTGCCTTTTTTTACCTGACACGGCGGATCGGGCCCATATATCCGCCCAAAGCGCCTGCCGGCCGAAATATTATGGAGCACCTGCTGGCAGCCGGGCATTTTGTCCGGAAAAACGATAAAAACAGCCGGCAGATCACAAGGTCCCGAAAGGTACTTGAAAAGAAAATTGCCGCCCGATACTTGTATTTTTCAAAGAAATCAAGGCCGGAGCAGATGGAACTTGTTTCAAAATGGACACAGATGACGGTACAAGATGTCAGAACCGCCCTGGATTATCCCGTTACAACCCCTGCGGCATATATCCGAACCGCCATGCTGATGAAAAAGATCCGGGATGCCATTGCGGCCAATCATAAACAAACGGAGAGGTAATCATTGGAAAACGCATCAGAACTAGTTGCCCGGCTTGCCCGGGTTGAAGATGAAATCAAAAAGACGGTGATGGGTCAGGATTTGGTGGTCAGAGAAGTGATGATTGCCATGCTGGCCGGGGGCCATGCCATCGTAGAGGGCGTGCCGGGGCTGGGCAAAACCCTGCTGGTCAAAAGCATTGCCGCATCGGTCAGTGCCCGGTTCAGGCGGGTGCAGTTTACACCGGATCTCATGCCTTCGGATATCAGCGGCCACGAGATGTTTGAAATGAAAACCAATACCTTTAAGGTCCGCCAGGGACCCGTGTTTACCAATTTCCTTCTTGCCGATGAAATCAACCGGGCCCCGGCAAAGACCCAGTCCGCGCTCCTGGAGGTCATGCAGGAACACCAGGTCACCATTGAGGGACGCTCCTACCTGCTCAAACCGCCCTTTTTGGTCCTGGCCACCCAGAACCCCATTGAGCATGAGGGCACCTATCCTCTTCCCCAGGCCCAGCTCGACAGGTTCTTACTGAAAATCTTTATTGACTACCCGGATATGGAAAGTGAAACCGCCATTGTGAAAAAAATCACAGACCGGTCTGTGGGGGATAAGCTGGATGTGTCAGGAATTGAGAAGATATTGGACGTGGCGTCGGTACTGACCCTCCAGAAACTGACCGCCGCCCTGAAAACAGATGCCGCCATCATTGATTATGCCGTAAAGATCGCCAGGGCAACCCGGGAATGGTCCGGCATTGAGATCGGGGCAGGTCCCAGGGGATCCCTTGCGCTGCTGCGGGCGGGCAGGGGCAATGCCTTGATAAACGGCAATTCCTTTGTTACCCCGGATGATATCAAATCCATCGCACCGGCTGTCCTGCGCCACCGGATTAAGCTGACCACAGACATGGAAATCGAAGGGTATCAGCCCGATGATGTATTAAAGGATATTCTGGATACCGTGGACGCCCCAAGGATATAGATCGGACAATAGATCAGAATATGAGACCTTCTGGCATCAGCATTGTCGTGTTAACCCTTATGACCGTTTTAGCGGGAGCCGCCGCCTTTTCGGACGGGATGGCCGTGATCTGGAAAGCCGCCGCAGCAGCCGTAACCGGTTGGTTCTGCCTGGATTTTTACCTTGGGACCCGGCTGCCGGACATGGAACTGAAAAGAACGGTAAAGCATTCCCTGCCCGTGGGGGCCTGGTCCAAGGTGGTGCTGGAATTCAAAAATCTTGACGCACGGATGATCCTTATCAAGGCACATGACCACCATCCCGAAGACTGCCATTGCAAGGGCCTGCCCCTGGAGCTTGCCCTGCCACAGGGCAAGCGGCTGAAAACCTTCTACGACATCCGGCCCTTTAAAAAGGGGGACATGGTCTTTGGCAGGATTGATCTTTTCATCCGTTCCCCGCTGGCCCTGTGGTGGCGCAAAGAAACCTGCGGTAAGACTGAAGCTGTCAAAGTGCTGCCGAATTTCCGGCAGATCAAAAACTATACCCTCCTGGCGGCGGACAACCGCTTGAGCCGGATCGGGATCCTGAAAAAGCCGCGCCGGGGAGAGGGCAATGATTTCCATCAATTGCGGGATTACAGGGCAGGGGACCCGTTTCGACAGATCGACTGGAACAAAACCTCAAGGTATCTCAAGCTGATTACCAAGGAGTACCAGGATGAGCGGGATCAGCAGATTCTTTTTCTTCTGGACTGCGGACGGCGCATGCGTCATGCCGATGACAGGGACACCCATTTTGATCAGGCCCTCAATGCCATGCTCCTCTTATGCCATGTGGCTTTAAAACAGGAGGATGCCGTAGGGTTCATGGTATTCGGCGGGATTCAAAAATGGTTTCCCCCGAGAAAAAACGTCAACACCATCCGGCATATTCTCAACCAGGTCTATACCCTTCATCCCACCACGGAGGCTGCGGACTACCTGTCCGCTGCAAAAAGCCTGGCAACCCTTCAAAAAAAGCGCTCCCTGGTGATCATCCTTACCAATACCCGGGATGAAGACTTTGATGATCTGCTCGGGGCCGTCAAGGTCCTGAAGAAAAAACACCTGGTGGTATTGGCGGACTTAAGGGAAAAGATAATTGACGAAACCATGGCCCAAAATGTCACAGATCTTGATTCCGCCGTACTTTACCATGCGCTGACCGATTACAGGGAACGCCTGAATAAGAATCACAGGGCCCTGTCCCATCACGGTATTATTTCCATCAACACCCTGGCCGAAGCCCTGCCGGCACGGCTTGTCAATGAATATCTGAATGTAAAGGCCTCAGGTAAGCTTTAAACACGTTTTACCGATCCGCCACAGGCAGGGTAAAGCTGAAGGTGCTGCCAACACCGGGGGTGCTTTCAACCGACATATCGCCGCCCATTGACGTCACCAGATTCTGGGAAATTGTCAGGCCGAGTCCCGTTCCTTTTTTGGAGCGGACAGGATCCCGGATTATCTCAAAACGGTCAAATATCCGGGGCATATCTTTGGGTAATATGCCACAACCGGTGTCGGAAACCTGGAATTCAACCTTTTCCCCATCCCGTAACCGGCAGTTCACCTTGATTTTGCCCGTGTCGGTAAATTTAATGGCATTATCAATCAGGTTAAACAGTATCTGATCCAGGTATTTTCTATCTGCAAGAACTCGGACATCCTGGATCTTGCAATCTATCTCAAGTGTCAGGTTTTTCTTTGTCACAAGGGTTATCAGCCTGGAGCGCATCTGGTCCAGAATTTCATCCGGATTCAGGGGGGTGAGTTCAAACTCAATCTGCCCGGACTGGATACGGGACAGGTCAAGCAAGTCATTGACAATGGAAATCAGATGGCGGGTGGATATAAGTCCTTGTTCCACCATGGCCACTATTTTCTCAGGATCGATACACTCTTTTTCAACCCGGGAGCCAATGAGTTGAAAAAATCCGAAAATACCGTTTAAGGGGGTACGTAACTCATGGCTCATCTGCGTAAGAAACTGGCTTTTCGCCCTGCTGGCTTCCTCGGCCATCAGTTTGGCATGCCGGAGTCTGGCGGTCCGGTCTTTTACCTCGGCTTCCAGTCTGGTGTTAACCTTATCCATCTTCGCCTCTGCGATCTTTCGCTCGGTGATGTCGGTGACGCAGAAAAATACCTGGTCTTCTCCGGGAACGATGCCGTCAATCCGTACGTCCAGGCCGCCGAATCTTTTCCTTAGCCGGACTTCACAAAACGATGCGCCTCCTGTAACGAGCAACGCTTCGGTAAAAAGATCAAATACCTTGTGGCAACCTGGCTGTACGAAAACCCGGAACGGTTTCTCCACAAGAAAGGTGCTGCGTTCCCAATCAATGAGGCGAAGGCCTGCCCGGTTCACCTCCGTGACCCCTAAAAACCGGTTCAGGATAAAGTATCCGATGGGCGCGTTTTGAAATAGGGTTCTAAACCGTTGTTCCGATGTAATCAGGCGCTCCCGGGATTCCACCAGGTCTTCCGCCTGGATTCTGACTTCTTCGTATGCATTGTGCAGTTGCTCTTCGCGCACCCTGTTTTGGGAAATATCGGTAACAACTTCCACATATCCGCAGCCGCGTCCCCCTTGTTCTCTGGCCGCTACCTGCCCCCGCACCCAGGAGACCTCCCGTCCTTTTTGAAAACGGTACTCCGCGGTAAATGGTTTTTTTTGGGGGGGCCCGTTCCATTTTTTTGCAATACGCACCCTGTCGTCAGTATGAATGGCGGAAAGCCAGCCTTTTCCCAGAGCCTCTTCCATGGGCAACCCTGTCATGCCTGACCAGTAGGGATTCACATAGGTACAGTTTCCCTGCAGATCTGTTTCCAGGATACCCACGGGCAGATTATCCACGACACCCATTACTTAGCCTCTCCTGTTGTTCCGGAGGAATGGGGGGCGCAGGGTAAATCGATCTGAAAGACGGTTCCCTGTGCGGGACGGCTTTCAACGCGGATGATTCCGTCCATCCGGGAGATCCAGAACTTCGTCAGGTAAAGGCCGATACCAAGACCTGGAAAACTGCCGGAACGATCCAGTCGGTAAAACCTATCAAATACGTCCCGGTGGCGGGTTTCCGGGATACCGATACCGGTATCGGACACTTCAATGCAAATGCGGTCCCCCTTGGCCCGTGCCGCCAGACGGATGTGCCCCTCCGGTGTGAATTTCACTGCATTGTCCAGGATATACTCCATAACCTGGCCCAGTTTTTCAGGATCAGCCCATACCTTTGGCAGATCCTCAGGTATGTCTTTTTCAATGGTCAGGGCGGCGTCATCTGCTTTTTTCCATATCTGCGGCGGCAATTCCCTGACAAGCCCTGCCATAGAAAAAGGCACCGGGGTCACCATCGTATCCCCTTGGGTCTCTGATGCCCTGAGCAGATCATTCACAAGATCCGCCATCTGGTTCGCCGCCCTTTGGATTTCCGTTATGTAACCTTTGATATCATCATCTGCCGAATCCCCCAGCTTTTTAAGGACCAGCTGTGCAAAACCGGATACGGCATTCATGGGGGTATGAAACTCATGGCTCATGGTGGCCATAAAGTTGTCTTTCATCCTTCCTTCCGCCTCGGCGGCCAGGCGGGCCACCCTTTCCCTGTCACGGGCGTCCCGGATTTTTTTTGTCTTCAACGCGGCCCTGATCTGGACATCCAGCATATCCTGCTGAATCGGTTTGGCAATAAAGTCCGCCGCCCCTTCCTTTTTCATGAACTCCACGGCAAGGTGGCGGGAGTCCGCCGCCGTTACCATAATTGCCGGCGGGGCATCTTTGAATCTTATGTGCATCTGTTCCAGGGTTTCCATACCGCTCAACCCGGGCATATTCTGATCCAAAAGGACCAGATCGACACCCCCGCTTGATATCATTTCCAAAGCTGCGTTGCCGCAGTCCGCCGTCTGGGTCCGGTAACCTCGCCGGCCCAGACTCCGGGACATCGATTTGAGGATTCCCGGGTCATCGTCAACTATCAAAATGTGGATGGGATCTTTTTCCATTTTCATCTCCCTTGACATCTGACTCATCATCGTCGGCCAGGGGCAGGGTAAAGGAAAACACACTGCCTTTGCCGACCTCGCTTTCAAAGTAGATATTTCCGCCCATTTGTTTCACCAGCTTACGGGAAATGGGCATCCCCAGTCCTGTGCCGCCGTGTTTCCGGGTCGCAGACATATCCACCTGCTCAAAGGCTGAAAAAACAGCGCTGAATTTTTGAGGGGGGATGCCGCAGCCCGTGTCCCGGACTGATATTTTCGCCATTCCGGCGTCGGCGTCGGCCGTGACGGTCAATCTGCCTTGTTCTGTGAATTTCACCGCATTGCTCAGCAGGTTGGCCATCACCTGGGAAAAGCGGTGGGGATCGGCTGTGACGGTGAGCGGGGCAACACGGGTGACAATATCCAATCCTTTTGTGTCCGCCAGCGGCCGAATTTCACGGACGGCTTTTTCAATGCGCGCTTCAAGGTGTAAATCAGACACTTCTATATGAAGCTTGCCCGCCTCTATCCGGGAGAAGTCAAGGGTATCTTGAATCACCGCCAGAAGTCGCCGGGCGGCGTCAAGGCCTTCCTTAGAAAGTTCCTCCACCTCCGCCAGCAATTTCTCATTCGCATTGCCGAACTCAGACTTCATCTCTGTGTCCAGGTCTGCAATCAGCCGGTCCAGGTCCTTTGCCCCCCCGAACATGCGAATACTGCCGAATTCCTGAAACAGGTTGTCCATGACGGCCAAAGGCGTTTTCAGTTCGTGGCTCATCATAGCCAGAAACTCCATTTTGATCTTGTTCGCCGCCTCGGCTGCGTCTCTGGCCTCCTTGAGGTCATCCTCCCGCAGCTTTCTTTCGGTAATATCGGTGAGCACTCCCACATACTGGTCCTGCCCCATATCCGCCACTGCCAGCTCCAGGGGAAAGTCCGTGCCGTCTTTGCGGCGTCCCGTGACTTCTCTGCCGCCAACCCCGATGATGCGTCCTTTACCGGTCTCTTTGTAGCGGTCCATATACCCATCGTGATGTGCGGCAATATCCGGGGGCATTAAGAGGGTAACCGATCTTCCCTTAACCTCTGAGGCGGTGTATCCAAACAGCTTTTCCGCCGCCGGATTAAAGGTGTCTATACACCGGCCGGCATCAATGGTGATGATGCCGGACAGCACCGTTTCCAGGATGGTCCGTTTCCGGACTTCACTTGCCTCCAATTCGGCTGTCCGTTCGGATACCAGTTTCTGGAGATGGTCCTGGAATTCCGTTATCCGCCCCATGAGGCCGTTAAATGCCTCGGCCATATAAGACAGCTCTAAGGATTTAAAGTCTTGTGCCGGGATTCTTACGGACAGGTCCCGGGTCTGATGGATGGCATCTATTTTTTCGATGAACCGGCCCAGGGGCCGGGTTGCCAGAAACGCGGACAGGATAATGCCCAGGAACAATGCGCCCAAATTCAATACCATGGCAGCCATCAGGAAATTATCCAGCTTGGAAAGCACGGCAAAAGCCCGGGTTTCCTCCTGAATACAGACCACCAAAAGATTTGGAAAATCCTGCAACAATGCCATTTCCCACAACCACCCGGGAACCCGGGTGTCAAATGTTTGTTTAAAAATGTCATGGGACGAGAATATGGTGGTATTGTCATTTTCCATGACAATGAATTCCACCTCCGGAGAATGGATGCTCACAAGCCTGGCCAGGTCCTGCCGGCTGTACTCCACCAGCAGCACACCTCCGGGCACCCCGGAGTACAGAACCGGATAGGCAATCCGAAGGCCTTTCTGGGAGGCCCTGACATGGGGCTTTCCCGCCATCGTATCCCGGAACCACTCAAATCCGGCAAGGCTTTGGTGCCCTTTTTTATTGGCGCAAATGGTGCGGCCCAGGCTGTCCAAAAGCGCGATACGGTAATCCGTTCCCCCGGGCAGCCTGAGGGACTGTAAAAACGTCGGCAGGTAATTGGCACGTTCCGCGGCGTCAACCAGGCCGTTGGCCACCAGGGTATTCTGGGACAGGCCCCGCACAGTCTCCACCAGGGTCAGCAGCCTGAGGTCTATGGTCTCGGCCACCTGATTTGCGCGGGTGAGCAAACTGTCCCTAACCTGGACTTCCATTGTCTCTGTGGCCAGGTGTTTCACTGACAGCCAGATCAGGATCAGGAGGGCGGCTGCAGCCGGCAACACCCGCCAGAGCACCATGGTTCTTAAGGATGCGTTGTGTGTCAATGTGTTTGCCTCCCGTATTCTATGGGGGCTTGGGCTTGGCAATGGCATCGAAAAGAGTCCATACCCACCCGGTTGAATTAAAAATCCTGGTCTTCAGGCACAATGCTTCCGGTTTTTCCCGGGGGCAGATAAAGACGGTCCGGGGATTTTCTATCATTGATACGCCTTTCCCCCTCAGGGGCCAATTGTCTGATCCCCCGACCATTTATCAGGGTGAACATATCCTGCATCAGTCCTCTCATGGTTTCAGCCTGTGCGTTGAGTTCCTCGGCGGATGATGCGGATTCCTCGGCATTGGCCGCGTTCTGCTGTACCACCTTGTCCATCTGGGAGACGGAGATATTCACCTGGGAAATGCCTTCGGACTGCTCCCGGGAGGCCTGGCTGATTTCAGACACCAGGGCGGCAACCTTATCTGAACTGTCCGCCACATTTTTAAAGGCCTTATGGGTATCGCCTACGATTCTTGTCCCATCGCTTACCCGGGTCATGGTTCCTTCTATGCGTTCCGCCGTATCCCTGGCCGCTTCCGCAGACCGCATGGCCAGATTCCTGACTTCATCCGCCACCACGGCGAACCCGGCCCCGGCTTCTCCGGCCCTTGCCGCTTCAACAGCGGCGTTAAGTGCCAAAAGGTTGGTCTGAAAGGCGATCTCATCAATAATTTTAATTATCTTTGCGGTTTCCTCGCTGGCCATGGAGATCTCTTTCATTGACCGGGTCAGATTCTCCATGGAGCGATTCGCATCCGCCACCACCAGGCCGGCCTCCTTCATCAGCGTGTCCGCATGGCCGGCATTTTCCGCATTCTGGCGGGTCATGGAGGCCATCTCCTCCATGGAGGACGAGGTTTCTTCAATGGATGCCGCCTGGTCCGAGGCGCCTTCCGCCAGGAGCTGGGAAGAATCAGACACCTGGTTTGCAGCGGCAGATACCTGGGCCGCCCCTTCGTGGAGATCATCGATGATGCTGCCGATGGGATTGGTGATCCCCCGGCGGACCACAATGAAGAATACGGCCATTGCGGCAGCAATCCCTGCAAGGGCGACCCCCCCGGCTTTCAGAAGGCCCATGCGCAGTTGGGTGTCGGCCGTTTCCAGGGATTGAATTACCTCAAAGGCCCCGTGGATTTCCCCGGCCTTCCATCCTTCCATCCGGCTGCCAGTGGGATCGATGCCCCTATCGTTTCCCCAGAGCGCCTGGCTTGTGGCCGGATCACCGTGGCAGAGCAGGCAGGATTCCGTCAGGCGGACCGCCCTGAACACCCGGACTGTATTTGCCGCTTTATCCGTATAAATATAGTCGGTGGTGCCGGTTTCCATCATAAAGGTCAGGGCCTGGGCTTCCACTTCATCGGGTTCGTTGTCAGGATTTCTCGGATTGAATTTGGGCACCCTGAAACGGTAATCCAGGGTTTTTGCCTGTTCATAGGCCGCCTGCCAGGCAGACACCACCGGTATCATGGAAAGCACCCGCTTTTTCTCTCCCTTGTCTGCAAAGGTCCGCATGAGTTCCGGGCTCAGTATGCCCTGACGCCATTTGCGTTCCATTTCACCGCGAACGGACTCTGTCAGCAGACAGACGGTTTGCGCTTTATCCACGTATGCGTTCATTGAGGTCTTGTGGCTATCAAAGCCGTAGAGAACGAAGAGGACGGCGCAAAGGGCCGCCATGGAAGAGATCCCCACCAGCAGTATTTTTTTCATCAGACTCATGTTGTGCAATCCTTTCCTTGGTTTGCGTATCAGGACCGTTACCGGGAATATTCCGGTTAGCAGGGTTATACCGACATCAGCCGATCCCCATGGGGATGGGCTGCAACCAGATCCAGTAAACCGTACATCAAGCGATAGTCAAAATAACGGGAGTAGGCCGCTTCCAATGCCAGTTTCAGGTACATGATCTCCACAGGCTTGGGCAGACTTGCCACCTTGCCCCGGGCGGTTTGAAGGGCAACCGAATTTTTACCGTGAAGACCGGAAATAATGATAAATTGCGTGGCCGGGCTCAGGGTTTCGATCTCGTTGATCAAATCTATGCCCGCACTCGGAGATTCCATGGCAATATCTGTGATGACCACAGGAATTTCATCGTGCTCTTTGAAAAGCGCCAGGCCTTTTTCTGCGCTGTCTGCCAGGAGCAGGTCATAAGACTTTCCCAGAATGTTGCGGTAAATCTTCAAAACAGTGCTGTCATCTTCAACTGCCAGAACGGGTAACGACTTATTCTGCATGATATTTCTCCTTAGTATATGCTTTATTTTCAATCTGTTGTTTGCCCTGCCAGTGCCTTCCTGATGGATGCTGCGATGTCCGATTGTCCCACCGGTTTATACAATAGTTCGGCGATGCCTTTCTTTCGGGCAAGATCCGAATCAATGGCCTCTGAAAAACCAGTCATAAGTATTACCGGCAGGTCAGGCCGGATTTTTCTAACTTTCTCTGTGAGCACGACGCCGTTCATTCCGGGCATGGTCATATCGGTGATCAGCAGGTCAATGTGTTCGGTAACCGCATCCGGGACCTTGGTGGGGTCGGAAAATGCTTGTACCCGGTACCCGAGATTACCCAGAATTTTACCCAGCATATCGGCTATGATCGGCTCATCATCCACCACAAGCAGGTGTTCATTACCGCCGACGGGCTTCACGGGGGTGTCATCGGGCATGCTACATTCTTCATCCAGGGCTTTGAAATCCATTCGAAACAATGTGCCTTCTCCCACCTGGCTTTCCATTTCAATGGCCCCCCCTAAGTTTTCAACAATATCCTTGACCATGGCCAGTCCCAGACCGGTTCCTTTGCCCGGAGGCTTGGTGGTGAAGTACGGGTTGAAAACCGCATCCCGAATGTCGTGGGGGATGCCGCAACCGGTGTCCGACACTGAAAGCCGCAGATTGGAGCATCCCTCGCCTAAATCTATTGTTTCAAGCCGGACCGTCAGCGTGCCGCCGGTGTCTTCCATGGCATGCATGGCATTGGTACACAGGTTCATGACCACCTGGTGAATGGCGGTGGGATCTGCCATCACCAGACCGCAGTCCGCCCGGATGACGGACCGGATATCGATACTGGCCGGAAATGATGCCCGAATCAGTTTCAGGGCCTCCTTGACAATAATGTGCATGGGAACGATTTCTTTTTCTGTCTGCCGGCTCTGGCGGCTGAATGACAGAATCTGGTCCACGAGTTTTCCGGCCCTCTGGGCGGCTTTTTTTATTTCAGCAGCATTCTCCGCCACCTCAGTGTCCGAGTGGGTCATCTGCATCTCGGCAAAGGCCTGGATGGGAAAAAGAATATTATTGAAATCGTGGGCAATCCCTCCGGCAAGCGACCCCAACGCCTCCATCTTCTGGGCCTGGCGGACCCCGTCTTCCATTTCCCGCCATTTTCTGTCCAGCTCGTCCAGCCGAAGCTTCTCGGCAGCCTGCCGGGCCACGGAATCCATCAGGTCACCCATTTCAAACGGCTTGGTGATATAATCGTTGGCACCGGCACGCCAGGCGCGGGTGATGTCCTTGGGCTGGGCCTTGGCAGTCAGCATAATTACCCTAAGATTTCTGCTGGCCGTATCTTCCCGGATGCGTTGCAGAACTTCAAGCCCGTCCAGACCGGGCATCATCCAGTCCAGAAGAATGACGTCCGGAATGAACTCCGACAGCTTGGCCAGGCACGCCTCGCCACTTTCCAGCACCAGCAACTCATAGTCATCCTCAAGAAATCCGGATGCCACCAGGCGGTTCTGGTGATTGTCATCAACGATCATTACTTTCTGCATCATTACCCTCCTTGGGCCCTCGTATTAACGGCAGGGTGAAGTGAAACGAACTGCCCCTGCCAGGTTTGCTTTTTGCGTAGATCCGTCCTCCCATCAACTCCACCAGTTTTTTTGAAATCGTAAGGCCCAGCCCCGTACCCTCCTGGGGTCTTTTCCGTCCTCCGATCATTTCAAACCGGTCGAATATTTTGGGCAGGTCCCCGGGTGCGATGCCGCACCCGGTGTCTGATACCACCACCTCTGCCATGGAGCTGTCCAGTCTGTGGCAGCTGACTTCTACATGGCCCCGGTGGGTGAACTTGATGGCGTTACCCACCAGGTTGAACAACACCTGGTCAAGGTACTTTCTATCCGCACGGATACAGATGTCCGCTTCCAGGCACTTTACCCGGAATGTCAGCCCTTTTTGGACCACCAGGCTGTTCATCCGGGACTGCATCTGGTCCAGCACCTCATTCATTTTCAGGGAGGCAAAGTCAAAATCGATACGGCCGGCCTCGATTCTGGACAGATCAAGCAGATCGTTGACAATGGAAATCAGATGGCGGGAAGAGGCCATCCCCTGTTCCACCATCTCCCTGAGCTTTTCAGGCGATGTGTTTCCCCTGTCCATTTTGGTGGCAATGAGTTGGAAAAATCCGTAAATGCCGTTTAAAGGCGTCCTCAGTTCGTGGCTCATATGTGAGATGAATTCGCTTTTGGTTCGGCTGGCCTCTTCCGCCACCTTTTTGGCGGTTTGTAAATTGTTTTCCATGCGCTGGCGCTGAAGGATGCTCCACATGGTGGCCATGAAGAGTTTCAGGCGGTTGGCATCGGTTTCCACATAGGGGGCTTTTCTGTTTCCCACACCTGCCACGGCCACCGCCTTACCCCCGTCATACACCGGCACGCTCATATGGCGGCAGGCAGGAGATTGTCCCCAGGCCGGGCCGGCCTTTGGTTCTGTGCAGGTATTGTCGTTATGAATCACCGGGTTGCCATGCTTGAGGCAGTCCTTCCAGCACCCGATTTCGCTGGCGGGGTCATGGGAGGGATTTGCCGCAGGGTTTTCCTCCAAAGAAGTTCTCGGCCAGGTGTGCAGCCTTATGGTCTCCTGGTCTGGGTTGAGAAAATTTAAGTATCCGATTTTGGAACCGGTGAGGCGGACCGCTTCCTCCAGAGCAAAATCAACAATCTCCTTTTCGGTTTTGTCCACCATCAAGCTGAGCTTTAGCAGGGCGGCCAGGCGTTCCTCATTCCGCCTTAGTTCCTCATTTGCCCCTTCCAGTTCCCGGGTCCGGTTCTGTACTTCTATGGCAAGATCCTGGCGGTGCTTTTCCAGCGCATTTTCGGCCAGCCGCCGCTTGGTGATGTCCATGTGGCTCACAACAAGGCCCCCGCTGCCGTCTTCTAAAGGGATAACCCACAACAGGTACCAGCGTTTTTCAGAAGGGGAATCACAGGGATACTCCCAGATGAAAATATCCGCCGTCCTGTCCCTTATGGCTTCAAGCCCTTTTACCACCACCTCTTCTCCGGCATTGCGGCAGGCATCAAAGTAGTTGATGCCGACGCCTGTATGTGAGAGGTCTCCGCCATTTTCCCTGGAAAAGGCATCCCAACGGCTGTTGGTGGCCGTTACCCGGCCGGCGGGACTGAGTACGGCAATGTTCAGGGGCAACGCATCCAGCACGCCTTGCAGCGCCTGTTCGAAATTTTTTCTCCGGGTAATATCCGTAATCGTGCCGATGTACCCCAGGATCCTTCCCTGTCCATCTTTTTCCGGTACCGCCCTTCCCGTAAGCCAGGTCACACTTCCGTCCGGCCTTTGGAAGCGGTATTCGGCTTCAAACGACTTTTTCTCCTTGAGTGCCTGTTGCCACAACCCGCTGACCCGGGGCTTATCATCCGGATGGACAGCCGCTTCCCATCCCCGTCCCTGCGCCTGGTCCCCGGACATGCCGGCCATTTTTTTCCACTTTTCGTTCACCCAGAGACAATTTCCTGCGGCATCACAGCGAAACAATCCCACCGGACTCAATCGGACCAGGGTGCGGTAACGGAGTGTGGACTTTTGGAGCCGGCGATTCAAGGACCGGATTGACTGATACCGCCATAAGAACATGATCACCACAGCTAGGGCGGCGCACACACCCATTGCCACAGCAACACTGGCAGGGTTCCAGAATGACTCAGGCACCCCATTCCACCGCAGGAAAATCTCTTTGTATTCCGGGGAATCCACAAAATGTTCCACAGCCCGGTTCAGGTCGCCCATAACGTGGGATTTAGCCGGGCATACGGCAATGGCCCCCTTGATCTCCCGGAGCGGCGGGCCTGCCGTACGTATCCGGTCTGGAACCCCTGCATTTTTGGCAATACGCAGTATCACCTGCTCCGGATATAAAAGCGCCTCAACCCTGCCTGCCAGCAATCCTTGAAACAAGGCTTCTTCGGGATCATTGAAAACCACGATGTCCACCTGCGGATATTTTTCAAGAAGGGTCATACTCAGGTTCCGGTGCGCTACCCCGACCCTGTCATGGTCATTTTTGTCCCGCTCGTAATCCCACAGGGACCCTGTCCTGACAAACAACGACAGATAAAAGGTGTCCACAGGCAGTGAAAACCGGCAGTGCTGTTCCCGTTCAGGTGTGATCCCTAAGTTGGGTATGATATCCGCCTCCCCTTTTTTAATGGATTCAAAGACCTCATTCCAGGTGGGCTTTACCATATATTGAATCTCGAATCCGGCCAGTGCCGCCACCCGATCCATCACCTCAATGGCAAACCCGGTGGGCTTCCCGTCACGGGTCAGGCTGTATTGGGGCGGGAAATTGGCCGGCACAGCCGCCTTCAGTGTCATTTCCTGGGCCCAGGCCCCTGACACTCCCAGAAGAACCAGCCACAATGACAGCCATATTTTCATTGACCCCCGCCGATTTTAAGTGCGGCAAGCACTGTCTTGCGTTCGGCCATGTCTCCGGTTATGGACGCCGGTGGCGGTGGGTCGGAAACCACAAGCATGGGTGTCAGGTATATCCCGTTTTCCACTGCCAGTTCCGGTTCTTTAACCACATCAATAACCTTAAGATGATATTTGCCCGGAATCACCTCCTCGCAGATCTGCCGAAGATTTTTTTGAGCCCTCACCGAATTGGGCTGCCCTTGGGCAACAAAAAGCATCAATTGATACGGCTTATCTGACATTCAGTCCTCCCGGGACATGTAAAAAAACGCAGAATATCCCCAGAACCCTAAAAGAATGGATGGCGCGTTGGACACGTGTGAATTGATGATCCATGCCTGATAATCAACGTGCTGCATGCCAGGCCGAGTACCTGGGACAAATTGCGTCAGGCGAATACTTTTCGCCTAAACAGCTGTCATCTACTAATATATCTGATATGCCCTTGGGGCATTAATAAAACGGGGAAACTGTTTTTGAGCCAGGAAAATCAGAATTATGAATACGATCATATTACAGTAAACAGTTACGAATCGCCTCCCCGTGACGAAATTAATAATTACGATAGACCATGGTTTAAGATAAGTCAATGACCCCGCAAAATCAAAAAAAAGAAAGGCGGCTTTCACCCGGAACATCGTTTTTTCTTCACGGTAAAAAGGGTATCGAAGTTCCGGTTTATCACCCCACCGCCCCATGGCTTTTTTAGTTGTAATGGGCGGTATTGACAATTGCCTTCTTTTTATTTAACAATACCTTATAATCTCAGGAAAAGAATCAGCCTCGGAAGATACAAAGGATTCATTCAATCATCCGGCCGGGGAGTCTTTCTTTCGTTACCTGATTGTAACCCATCACAGAAAGACGTCGGGATCTGAACAAATGGATATCGAAAAAAGAGCCGTATTCAAGCTGTTTCTCTTCATTTTTTTGCCAAGTTTGATGCTTTTGGCCTCCGTCATGGCCGCCTTTGCCTTTTCCCAATTCAACACGGAAATCCATAAGATCAGAAATGAGGAGACAAGCCTGATCCGGGTGCAGGCCGGGGCCATCAGAAATGAATTGGATATGGTCACAGGGGACCTTCTTTTTCTGAGTAAGCACAACTGCCTGCTGCAGGTCTTGAAAGAAGATGACGGTATGGAAGGCGTGGTAAGGAACTTCAAACTCCTGGCTGAAATCCGTGGGTGTTATGACCAGATCCGGTACCTGGACCAGAGCGGGTTGGAAAAAATCCGTGTCAACTATGACAACGGCCGGGCTGAGCAAATACCCGAAAAGAGTCATCAACTGAAATCAAACCGGTATTATTTCAAGGATACCATGAGCCTTGGCCCAGACAAGGTATATGTATCCCCCTTTGATCTGAACATTGAAAAAGGGCGTCTCGAAAGTCCTTTCAAACCCATGATCCGTTTCGGGACACCGGTGTTTGACAATGCCGGCAGGCCCAAAGGAATTGTACTGATCAACTATCTTGGCAAAAGCCTGTTCACCCACCTCAAACGCATGACCAAGGATAAATACAATCATATCATGCTGGCCAATAGGGACGGATACTGGCTCAAAGGCCTGTCTTCGGAGGATGAATGGGGCTTTATGATACAGGGCCGCCAATCCAAAACCATGGAAAACAGATTTCCCGAAGCCTGGGCTGCCGTCCTCAATAGCGAGGCCGGACAGGTATCCACCCCGGCCGGATGGTTTACTTTTGATACCATCCGCCCTTTAGGCCGCGGACAAACCACCGCCACCGGGTCATCCGATCCCCACGGGTCCAGCCGGACCCGGCTTGGCCCGGATGACTATTTTTGGAAATTGATATCCGTTGTTCCGGAGTCAAAGCTGGCCGGCATGAGGCAGGCCATTTTCCGGCGAACCCTTTTTCCCTTTGTCATCATTACCCTTCTGGCGGCAGCAGGGATATGGCAGTTGAGCCGGTCTGTCATCAGCCGGAAACAGGCCTGGCAAACCCTGGAAACCAAGGTTGCCGAACGAACCCTCCATTTGCAAACCATACTTCAAAATGCCGCAAGCGCCATTATTTCAACAGATTCCAACGGAAAGATTCGTTCCTTTAACCGCGCATCGGAAACTATTTTCGGCTGGCAAGCCGAAGATATTATGGGCCGTCATATCGAAGCCATTATGCCAAAATGGTTTCGCAGCAAACACAAAAGTTATATGAAAAGCTACCAAGAGGGCAGTCACAGCCTGTGTTTTTCCAAAGAAGGCACAGCCGTCACCAAAGATGGCAAGGAATTTGTCGTGGAGGTGTCTGTAAACGCCATTAAAGACATGGGGTTTATCTGTATGATCCAGGACATCACCGAACGCAAAGAGGCTGAAAAGATCCGGGTAGCCAAGGAAGTGGCGGAATCCGCCAACCGGTCAAAAGGAGAGTTTCTCTCCAATATGAGCCATGAGTTCAGAACCCCGCTCAACGGGGTTTACGGTTTTCTTCAACTCATCCTTAAGACGGCAAGCAAGGAACCGTGCGACATCAAAAAGCTCATTGGCCAGGTTGAGCTGGCAATTGACTCCTGCCAGCATCTGGCCTCCCTGATAAACGACGTGCTTGATTTTTCCAAAATCGAATCCGGCCGCATCGAAATGAGCATGGAGAACGCCTCCCTCAATCAGCTCATCGACCACATCCTTTCCAGCATGAGTCTTCAGGCCAAGGAGAAGCAATTAACCCTGACGATTGAAAAGCAGGCCGACGACATTCACGTGGTCACGGACCCCAGGTATTTTGACCAGATCATGTTCAATCTGGTGGGCAATGCCATCAAGTTCACCGATAAGGGCGGTATTACCATATCTTTTAGCCGTACGGCGGATGGCATGGCTTTCATTGAGGTGGCGGACAGCGGATGCGGTATTTCACAGACAGATATCGACAAGGTATTCAAACGGTTTGAACAGGCAGGAAAGAAATCGGATCAGATCAAGGGCACAGGCCTTGGTATGTCCATCGCCAGAAAGCTGGTGGAGTTGATGGGCGGTAAGATCGGTGTTGAGAGTACTCTTGGGGTCGGCAGCCGTTTTTATTTTACCCTGCCTGCCGCCGATGTACCGCAAGACCCGGCCAGGACGGCCGGCGGGCAGAAATGATTGTTGCAACTTGTAACTTTGCCGTTGGGTGGAACCGTCTTTTAGGGGCTGCTGTTTAGTCGTCTGTGGTTGCATGAACGCTGCAGAATGTGATATTTCGGAACCATGCAGGTGGATTTAAACAAGCTTAGGACCTTTTACATTCTGGCAGGCACCCGTAATTATACGGCCTGTGCGGAAAAACTTTGCCTGACCCAGTCGGCGGTGAGCCATGCCATTAAAAAACTGGAGGCCGAACTGGGATTTGATCTGGTGGACCGGCAGAACCGCCAGTTCCGCCTGACCCGCAGGGGTGAATATCTTTTCAGCCGGTGTGCCGGGATCTTTGACCGCATTGAAGAGGCCCTGGACGGCCTGGCTGAAAAAGAGAATCACCCCGTATTTTTGACCCTGGGGGCGCCTGTGGAATTCGGATCATCCGTGTTCATCAAGGGCATGGAACCGTTTATCCGGCAGTATCCTCATATTCACCTGGATTTTATCCTGGATGCGAGCCTGCTTACCCCATTGCTGACGGATGAGGTGGACCTGATCATCGATTGTGTTCCCCATATTCATGAAGATCTGGTGGCCGTTCCCCTGCTCCGGGAGGAGTACTCCGTGGTTGCCGCACCGGCGTATATCGCGGAACACGGGATTTCGACCATAAGGGACCTTAACCGGTGCAGCCTTCTGTCCTTTGACCGGGAGCTTGGGTGGTGGAAAAATTTTATCAACGCCCTGACCGAAGATGCAGGCTTCGGGTTCGGCGGGATTATACGGATCTCCAACGTCCGGGGTATCATCAATGCGGCCCTGGCCGGCATCGGGGTGGGATTTGTCCCCCGGTATACCGTGCTCAAGGAGCTGGAAAAGGGGCTGCTGACGGAACTCTTTGCGGAAACCGAGGTGCTGAACGACCAGATCAACATCTATCTCAAGCGCCGGAACTTTGAAAAGCAGGTCTTCAAGGATCTCATCGGCCATATCAAATCCTTAAAATTGACCTAGTGGCGCGAATGGGTCAACCGGTAATCGGCGATTCCCCGTTGTTCAGGGGAACCACCAGACGGGTATTGACCCTGTCGATGGTCTGTTCAGGCGTTTCCCCTCCATCCCCGGACTCAAGCATGGATAATAGTTCTTCCACATATCTTCGGGCCGTATCAAAGCCGATACCTCTTGTGTTTTCGATCCCGTCCCAGTCATCATCTGATACGAATTTTTCCACGGCGGGCCGCAGTTGGGGAAACAGCGGCCTGAAAAGGCCGTCCTGGAAGGCGGCATAAAATCCAAGGGCCGCCGCATTTTTTGTCTCAATAATATGGGCCAGGGTGCCGTTGGGGCCGGTATCTGCCAGCAGGTCTTTCACGGTTCGCGCCAAAAGTTCCACCGTGCTGTGGGGAAAGCCTGCGACAATCTGCCGGAACCTGCTCCGGTCAAACACGGTGTCGCAGATTTCTCCGATTTCATGGTGGATGCAGGTCTGTTGGAAAATGGAAAGAATGCTTTCAAATCCGTCTATACGGCTCTCTGTGCCGGGATCGGGCAGTCCGCACCGCCGCAGTGCCATGCGCAGGAACCGCTGACCGGATTTTTTAAGGTAGGCCATCTGGTCCCAGAGGAACAGGGCTGCGGCGTCTTTGCGGAAGATGACCGCATCGTCCTGGTTCAAGGCGGGCAGGGTGAGCAGGTCCCGCACCATCTCCTGTCCGAGGATAAGCACGGGAATGCCTTGAATATCCCGGGTCTCAAGAATTCTGGCCAGGAAAAAGCAGGGCTTGAGCGAGTGGGCGTAGCCGGCGCCGTAGAAAAGGCCCTGCGGGTGAAGTATCCGGTTAATGGCCCTTGTATCAAACGGGTCATAGTGTCTGCCGTTCAGGGGCAGGGGAGAATAGTCATTATCGCCAACGCTTTCCCAGATCTGTTCCCTGTTGTCTATCCATTCCAAAAGATCAGACGGTACCGCCTCCTGCCAGGGGTAAAGTCCCTGCTCCCATTTATTGAGATCCCTGAGGCGAAGGGCCATACCGCAGATGGAGAAAATGGATGCGCCGCCGGCATCCGAGATATGGCAGTTTTCTTTAATGGCTTTCGTGAAGCTGTTCAACGATGGGGGGTGTGCCATGGCCTGTTCCTTTGGTTTGGGTCGCTGCCGAAGCCAAAGGTAAGCATGGATTGTGGAAAGTAAATCCGGGGCGGGGTTAGCCGCCGGCCAGGGGGCCGTAGAGGGTAAGGGTGCCATCGCAGGTCAAAGGGGTGTCAAGATCGATCCGCTGCTGCTCCCGGGTATCCGGTTTGGAAAAACCTGCCATGGGCACCAGCAGCGGATTGATGGCCTGGGCCGCAAGAACCGTCCGCACCGTGGTGCCTTTCTCAACAGTGATCCGGCAGGTCTCTTCCTTTTTTGCACCTGCGTCCCTGAATATGCTCAGCAGGCTTTCCGACAGGCGCAGGGTAATGACGGGCATGGTTTCTCCTTATGGGGGACCTGATGGTTTGGGGTCAGGACAGCGGAACACGTGTGGTTATTCCGCTGTCCTGCTTACAGCGATTAAACCTTCAGGTTGTGTTTTTCAAGGGTCTCTTTGGTTGGAATTCCGTTTTTATCCCAGCCTCTGGCCGCATAGTAGGTGTCCAGCATTTCTTCAATCACTTCCATGGTGACGAAGTGCCCCTTGTTGGGGCCGCTGGGTATCGGTTCCTCGGTGAACCTGGCCGGGGGATAGTCGTATTTCCGGCCGAAGTCCGGGATTTCCCGCTTGTTGAACATGCGGTTCAGGTGCCAGATTTTTTCAGACAGTTTGAGCAGGTCCTTGTCAAAATCCATCTTTTTGCCGGTGGCGTAGTAGTAGAGTTCTTCGTAGTACTTGGTTTCCAGGCCGATCTCCATGTACTGGAGGCGGCAGGTGCCCAGGATATCAAAGGCCGGCCGCAGGTGCTGGGATTTGAGCACCAGGGGAACCACATTTTTATGGTCTGCTTTGGGGATGTGGTTGAAATCCGCCCCGCCTGAGATCAGGTCATGGACCGTGGCGTCCTTGTTGCCGCCCACGGCCGTGGCCACATCCGACCCCAGGACCCAGCAGCGGGCGTGATGGGCACCCACATCTGCCGTCATATAGCCCAGCATCATTCCCGGGGCGTTTCTGGCTTCATATCCCGTCCATTCCAGGCCCTTGACATGGATGGCAAATTTTTCGGAATCATGACCGATTTTTTCCGCCGCCTTCTGAACCCCCAGGGCCAGAACATCGCCGATACCTTCACGTTTGGAGATGATTTCAAGGATGTGGACGATGGAGTCCAGGTCCCCCCATTTCACATCCATGCCCATTTCTTCTTTTGAGATCAGCCCTTTTTCATAGCATTCCAGGGCAAAGCTCACCACGACACCGGCCGAGCAGGTGTCCAGCCCCAGTTCGTCACAGACCCAGTTGGTGTGGGCAATGCCGTGGATGTCGGAAAGCTCGCAGTTGGAGCCCAGAAGCGACAGGGTTTCGTATTCGGGGCCTTCCACGTATACTTCACCGAGTTTGGTCTTTGCCAGGCCGTATTTACCACAGGGGATGGGGCAGGAAAAGCAGCCCTTGTCCGTGATTTTCAGCTCTTTCAAGATGGCCTTGCCGTTGATGTCGTCCGCATAATCGCAATTGGAGGTCTTAAAGTTGCGGGTGGGCAGCGCCCCCACATCGTTGCACCAGTTGGTGATGCCGGCGGTGCCTTCAGGGGTCCAGCCGGTAAAGCCAGGTTTTTCACGGCAGGCGGCATAGGTCTCCTTGCCTTTTTTCAACAGGCCTTTGGGATCGAACACGGGGATGCTTTTGGTCCCACGGGCGGCTATGGCTTTGATATTCTTGGAGCCCAGCACCGCCCCGATGCCGATACGCCCGGCCTGGCGGCCGAAGTCATGGGAGATGCAGGCAAAATTCACCAGGCGTTCTCCTGCCTGGCCGATGGTCAGAATCTGGAAATCTTCCCCCAGATCCTCCTTCATGGCCTCTTCCACCTGGGTGGAGCTTTTGCCCCAGTATTGGTCTGCCGGCCGGATTTCAACCTTGTCGTTGTCGATGAATATATAGGAGGGCGTTTCCGCTTTACCCGTAAGGATGGTGACATCATAGCCGGCGTACTTCATGTTCACGCCGAAATGGCCGCCCATGTTGGAATCTCCATAACCGCCGGTGGCCGGGGACTTGGTGCAAAAGTGTGTCTTTCCGGAGGCCGGCAGGAACAGCCCGCTCAAGGGACCCATGGCGATGATGAAACGGTTTTCCGGGTCAAAGGGTTCCACCTGGGGGGGATTTTCATCGTAGAGGATTTTGGCGGTGAATCCACGTCCGCCGATAAAATCGTCCACCCACTCCTGTTTCAGGGGTTCTTTTTCCACAACTCCGGTACTCAAGTCAATTCTCAGGGTCTGGCCTGCATATCCGTATAACATGATCCGCCTCCTTTTTAAGAAAATGTCAGCGCGTCGCGGGGACAGACCTCTGCGCACTGTTTGCAATTGATGCATTTATAGGGGGTGCCGTCGTCATCCACCTTGATGACGTTCACCGGGCAGGCGCCCACGCAGTCCAGGCAGTTGGTGCATTTCTTCCGGTCGATGCGGTAGGTCTGGCCCTTGAGCCGGATGGCGTCTTCGGGGCAGGCCTCAGCACAAGCGCCGCACTGGTCGCAGATGTCCACAAAGTATTTCCCGGGCACGGGAAATTTCCCATACACATTCAAAAGGGCTTTTGACGGATTAACCTTTTTCAGGTTTTGCAATGAACAGACCAGCTCGCAGGCCTTACACCCCGAACAGGTCTCGTTGTTGAATTCGAGTCCCATGCGTGCTCCTTGACATCGTTATATTGTTTGTCGGCTCCTGAACCCTGCATCTCACCGAAATGCCGGGGCTTAAGGATATACTTTTAACCCTGACCTGCAAATTACCAGAAGAATTTGGTTTTTGTACAACGCATTGTTTTCATGGGGCGATATGAAGGATATTCATGCCGGGTATGAGCCGGCCTGAAACCGGGCTAAGAGACATTTGACATTGAAATTTTGTAATTCAGCCCCATCTTTAACAAAAGCAGGCAGGGCAAAACAAAGACGCCATTACCTGCCCGCCATCCTAAAAATGAACAGGAGGTACATATGATAGCGATGATTCTGGCTGTTGCATTTATCGGTTATCAGTACAACAAGTGCTATGGTTCCATTAACGGCACCTGTGAATTATAAATAAACGCGGTAACAAGCCCCCTCTGAAAAAGGGGGCTTTTCTTTGTCTTGGCAGGGGCGAAAAAGACCAAAAAGTAGCAAATATAGCCAAAATTTGCGATTAACTTGGTCTTGGGTGCCATCTGATTTTATCTATCCCGTTGAAAATATGATAAATTTGTTCTGGCATGCTGTTTGCTCTGTTATGTGCTGTACACTGATAATTTACTTTGAAAGGAAAACGAATGCACAGATATGATACCCACAGAAAATCAATCGGATACCTCTTATGGATTTTCGGATTCATCGGCGCCCACAGGTTTTACTATGGAAAGCCTATTTCGGGCACCATCTATTTTTTCACCCTTGGGTTGCTGGGCATTGGCTGGATTATTGATTTGTTCCTGATACCCGCCATGGATGATGAGGCGGACCTGAGATATTTCGCAGGGGATGTCGATTACTCCCTGGCTTACATTCTTTTGACCTTTCTGGGGATATTCGGTGTCCATCGCATGTACATGGGCAAATGGATTTCCGGAGTTATTTACCTGCTCACCGGAGGACTCTTCGGCCTTGGCTTTCTCTATGACTTCTGGACCTTGAACGATCAGGTTTCTGTAAGAAACCGCCGCACGGTACACGCATAGAAAGCCGCCGTTAACTTATGCCGCAGGCCGGCCCGGCAGGAACCCAGATTTTCCTGCCGGGCCGGCTTTTTTTTGAAGGGTATGGAGGTTTTGCCATTGGGCGCTGTAAAAAAACATTGCTTCCAGACTAAAAAGAGTGTCAAGAGCCAGGCGTCTAACTCCTGTTGGCAATGAATTCATATAATCGATGGGGAGGTGGCTTTTACCCGGCAGCCGGCCCCGCGGGACCTTCCGCTAAAATCCCGGCGATCG